>CAZENL010000109.1:0-10138 GCA_964513505.1 uncultured Anaerolineaceae bacterium | reverse complement strand
ATGGATCGGTCTGCGGCCGCCGTCCGCGCGGACGGCTTCGACCGCATCCCCATGGTGCGCATGACCAACGTCGGGCTGCTGCCGGGCGACAGCTCGCTGGAAGCCATGGTCGCGGCAACCGACGCTGGAATCCTCATGGACACGAACCGATCGTGGTCGATCGACGACAAGCGGCTGAACTTCCAGTTCGGCTGCGAGATCGGCTGGGAGATCAAGGGCGGCAAGAGGACGCGGATGCTCAAGAACCCGACCTACACCGCCATCAGCCCTCGCTTCTGGGGCTCGATGGACATGGTCGGCGGACCCGACGAGTGGACGTTCTGGGGTACCCCGAACTGCGGCAAAGGCCAGCCGATCCAGATCGGCCACACCGGACATCCGGCGGTCCCGGCGCGCTTCCGCGGAATCCGGGTGGGCGTGAAGGGGTGAGCGGCATGTCGGCCAGCGAGTATCGGCTCGATGCGGAGACCGCGGAGCGGGCCCAGGACCTGGCGGATCACGTCATCGACCTGGTGCACGCCAGCTCGGCCGGGGCCGAGGTAGAAGTCACGGTGCGCCGCGGACACGAGGCGCTGACGCGTTTTGCCAACGGTTTCATCCATCAGAACGTCGCCTCGGACGTTCGTCACGTGCTTATTCGCGCCTCAGTCGACGGGCGGAACGCGACCACGTCATACGACGGCCCCGCGGACGATGAGAGTCTCGGGCGCGTCGTCCACAGCTTGCTCGAGGCGGTTCGCGTCCGCCCTGCCGACCCGGACTGGCCCGGGTTGGCGCCGCAGGCGCCGGCGCCCCTTATCGACCATTACGACGAGGCCACGGCGGCCGCGACGCCCGACGAGCGCGCGAGGCTGGTCGGAGGCTTCGTGGCAGCCGCCGGCGGACTCGAAACCGCCGGCTTCTGCTCGACGGGCAGCGTCCAGGTCGCGTTCGCAAACAGCATCGGTCAGCGCCTGACCGGGCGAGCGACCGTCGCCGAACTGGATGGCATCTGTCGGACGCCGACGGCGGACAGCAGTGCGCGTCGAGCCTCGGTCGCCGTCTCGGCACTCGACGGAACGGACATCGGCGCGCGAGCCGCGATGTCAGCTCGCGCTGCCAGCGAACCGACCGACCTTGAGCCGGGTCGCTACGAAGTCGTCCTGGAGCCGGGCTGCGTCGCCGACCTGCTCTCGTTCCTGGTGAACTACGGGTTCAACGGCAAGGCCGTGGAGGAGGGCCGCTCGTTCGCGGCCTTGGGCAGCGCACAGTTCGATCCGTCGATCACCATCCGCGATGACGTGACCAACCCGTCAACCATTGGGATTCCCTTCGACATCGAGGGCACGCCCAGGCTCCCTCGCGACCTGGTGCGCAATGGCACAACCGTCGGGCTTCTGCATACCCGCCGTTCAGCGCAACGCATGAGCACGCAGAGCACGGGCCACGCCGTCGAGGGCGGCGCGGCGTGGGGTTTCGTCGGTGGCAACCTCGAGCTGGAGAGCGACGCAGCCGGCGACGGCGACCTCGTGGCCAACGTCGAGCGTGGGGTCCTGGTCACCGACTTCCACTACACCCGGATCCTCGACCCCCGGACGCAGGTCGTGACCGGACTCACGCGCAATGGCGTCTGGCTGGTCGAGGACGGTCGGATCGTCCGCCCGATCACCAACCTGCGCTTCACGCAGTCATTCCTCGAAGCCCTCCAGACCGGCGCGATCCTCGGCGCCTCGCGAGAGCAAGCCCTGGTACGGGACGGCTGGGATTCCGCCTACCTGGTTCCTCGGCTCCATTTGGCCAGCTGGAATTTCACGGGCGGCGCGCAGGGTTGAAGCCGCACGACAGGGACACCGTCCGCCCGTACCGCCAGTTGCGCCGATCGGGATGGGCAAGGACTCGCGCGGCGTGGACCTTGAATCCTTGGTCGACCTCGACGAACGCCAAGTCGCGTCGTGGATGACACAGGCAGCGGCCGTCCCCGGTTTCGGGGGGAAGAAACGATGAGCCGGGCAGAGCGCGCCGGCGTAGACGCCGGAACAAGTCTTAGCAGCCGTGGGGACAGGTGTACCTGACTTTGGCCCCGAGGAGGACCAGAACCGGGGCCTCCGTGGGGTCGGCTCCGCCGTTCCTCCACAAGCTGTTCACGCCCGCCACATAGTCCTTGGTGGCGACCACCTGCACCGCCGGTGACACGTCCCGAATGAACGCGTGGGTGTTGCAGTCGAGCGTTGCCGACGGCGTGTCGGCGATCGGAAGGATGAAGTTGCCCTTCGCGTGTGCCGGGTCGTAGACGGCGAAGTACCACTCCCCCGTCGGCTGGCCCTGAACCCCGCAGTCCCGATAGTAGAAGGTGACCTGGTTCACGAGCGAGCCGACCGGCAGGTTCATGTCGGCCTCCAGGTAGGCGGCATCCGGGGGATTCTCGCCGGTCAACTGCGCGTAGATTCCCCCGCCGCTGTTCGGGACGTATTGCGGGGTGACCCGGAAGTCGAGCGAGCGGAACTCGACGCCACGCATCGTGATCGAGTGCTGGGTCGAGACGGCCTTCGGTGAAGCGGCTGCCCCCTGTCCGATCCCGATTCCTGCGGCGACCAAGACCACGAAGCTCGCGGCGAGCGTGATCCTTCGAACGACGTGCATGCGGGTTCTCCTCTCCATGACGTTGGACGACAAGTTGCCGGCAGAGAACCTTAGTCTTGCTCAGGTCGCCTGCGCGAACTTTCAGGAGACCGAAAAGCCGCCCGAGCACCGGCGCGCGATCGTCACGCACAACGTGGACCGCGTAGTCGTGCGGGATCAGGGAGTCGTCGGCATCGCCGTCCGGTTGGAGGCCAGGCAGTTCTGCCGGACGATCCCGCCGCTGTTGTGATGGCGCCCCCGGACCGACTCGAACCGCCAATACCAACGCGGCGATCTGGACTGGTATCTGGAGGCCGAGTCCCGCCGAGCCAGCGGCGGCCGCAACCTAGAATGGCCACGGCTCGCTGGTACAGCGAGGGCTCGAGGTGGAGGACAGGATGGCTGAGCCAAGCAATCGAGCAATCGTCGAGCGCTACGCGCGCGCCTTGCAGGACAAGGATCACGACGCTCTGGCTCTGCTACTCACCGACGACTATGTCGATGAGATGCCCCAGTCGGGGGAACGCGTCCAGGGCAAGGCGAACCAGCTCGCCCTTGCGCACAACTACCCCGGTGGGGTCGGCACGATCGATCCGAAGAGCACACGACTCGTGAGCACGGAGGACCGCTGGGTGCTCACGCCGACCTTCGCACCACTGCGCATCGAGGGATCGGGCGACATCTACACCTACGTCGGAACCGTCACCTACGCGAACGGCGAGACGTGGCAGATCATCCAGATCATCGAACTTCGGCGCGGCAAGGTCGCCAAGACCACGTCCTGGTTCGCCGCACCGTTCGAGGCGCCGGAGTGGCGGACACCGTACGTGGAGCGCTTCCCGCCGCTAGGGGCGTAACGGACGGCCAACGCCACGGTGGCAGCTCTACGCTGCATGACCGCAAACGACTCGAGTGCCAGGCCCAACCCGAAGCCGACATGTCGCAAGCACCGCAACTCACCCGACGGAGCCCATGGGTCGCGCCTGAATCCTTGCCAGACGGGATCCTTGCCTCGTAGGCTGCGGCGGAGATGCAGCCCCGGATCCGCTTTGCCCGAACCAGCGACGACGTGAGCGTCGCCTATTGGATGCACGGCTCGGGCCCCGTCCTCGTGCAGACACCGTTCGCGCCCTACAGCCACATCGAAATGGAGTGGCAAAACCCGTATCTCCGCGGTTGGAGCGAGCGGCTCGGAGAGTTCGTCACCGTTGTTCGCTACGACGGCCGGGGCACGGGCCTGTCGTCGCGCGACGTCGCCGACGTCTCCCTCGATGCGCGCGTTCGCGACCTCTCGGCGGTCGTGGAAGCGGTCTCGGCGGATCCCGTCGTGATCATGGGGGTCTTTCACAGCGGTCCGCCCAGCATTGCCTACGCCGCGATCCACCCCGAACGGGTATCCCATCTGCTGCTCTGGTGTACCTACGCGGTCGGCGCCGGCTATTGGCGGGCGCCCCAATCAGAAGGGCTGCGCGCCCTTCGCCAGACCGACTATCGATTGTTCCTGCGCACGGCGGCTCATGAGTTACTCGGCTGGGCGGATGACGAGGAGGCCGAGCGCTACTCCGAGCTCATGGCCAACGCTGTATCGCCCGAGGAGGCCGACCGGCTGATCGCTGCAACCCGCGCCTTCGACGTCGCGGCCGAGGCAACTCGGGTTGCGGCGCCCACCTTGGTGATCCATCGACGCGACCTCCACTGGATCGACGTTTCCTTGAGCCGCGACCTGGCTTCGCTGATTCCCGACGCACAGCTGACCATGCTCGACGGGCGGTCTCCGTTGCCCGGCGTCGGAGCAACTGAGGAGTCAGGTCGGACCATCGCCAGCTTCGTTGGCGCGCCGGGTAGTCCTGGTCTTCCGCACTCAAGCGAACCCGGACGGGTGCTGGCCACGGTCGTCTTCACGGATATCGTCGGCTCCACTGAGCGAGCGGCGCAGATCGGCGATCGAGCCTGGCGTGAACTGCTCGATCGCCACCACGCGGCCGTCCGTGCGGTTGTACGGCGGTTCAACGGTCGCGAGATCAACACAGCCGGTGACGGATTCCTCGTTCTCTTCGACACACCAGGACCGGCGATCCGCGCTGCGCAGGCCGTGACCGTGGCGGTTCGTCAGGTTGGTCTCGAAGTGCGCGTCGGGCTCCATAGCGGCGAAGTGGAGATTGCCGGTAACGACGTTCGCGGGATCGCGGTCCATCTCGCGGCCCGAGTCATGGCGCTTGCCACAGGTGGGGAGATCCTCGTGTCATCGACGGTCAGAGACCTGGTGGCGGGTTCAGACATCGTCTTCGACGACCGTGGGCTGCACGCGCTCAAAGGCATCCCTGGCGAGTGGCGCCTCTTCAGCGTCCACTGAGGTGACATTGGGCGTGCCGATTTGTTCGGAGTCACGATGCTCAGGTCGTTCCCTTGCGTCAACTCCGTGACCACACCTATTGAAGCGCCCCCGGACGGACTGGGGGACCCGAGCGGGTGCGCAGGCCGATCCACTCGCCTGGTACGCGGCGTAGCCTGATCGCCACGCGGCTTCGAAGGTCCACCCAACCTTTCCCCTTGCTTTGCCGGTTACCCGAGCACTACGGTCCGCCCGTCATCGTTTCGAGCGAGTGGAGGGTCAGCGTGAAGCTCATTGACCTGGACAACCTGGTGCTGATCGGACCGGGCTCAGAGTGGTTCTGGTCTGCGGTGAGCGCAATCGTCGTGTCGGTCACCTTCATCGCCATTTATCGCCAACTGCGTCTCCAGCGCAGTGCAAGCGCGATCCAGCAACTCGACAGCATCGGCCGCGAATGGGTTTCTGAACGAATGTCGAAGGCCTACCTCGAGGTTCTCAAGGCGATCCAGTCGGGCATGCCCTTGTCTGACTATCCGCCAGGTGCCGTGGGCACCGTTGGCGACTTCTGGGACAAAGTCGGCTACCTGACACACAAGGGTCACTTCGATCGGAAGCTCGTCCAGTGGAATCTGGGCCTGGCAGTGGAGTTTGCGTGGCTGCGCATGCGACCAGTCGCGCTCGATGCTCGAGACCGCGCCGGCACCGCGCGCGTGTGGTCCGAGTTCGAGTGGTTGGCGAACTCGATGTCGGACTTGAATGTTCGAAATGGAATTACGTTGGGCGTCACGAGCTCCGGTGATCCTGATGCGATGGCCGCAGTCAATCGTCGGACAATCCAGCAGCTCGAGGGAGAACTCGCCGCCGAGGCGGAGCTGCGAACAGTACCGGTGCGCATCGTGGAGTTCAGCCGCGCCGCCTGATCTCGCCGACGGCTTGGGCCGCGACTGACATCGGAGGTGGCGCCCCCGGACGGACTCGAACCGCCGACGCAAGCCTTAGGACGGCTTCGCTCTATCCACTGAGCTACGGGGGCGCGGGCCCGCATCGTAACCCGGCGCGATCACGGGCGATCGGCGAGGCTCTCCGGTGTGTAGCGGTTCGGCGCGCCCGGCTGGCCGTCACGGAAGCTGCCCACGCCGACCGCCGAGCGGGCCCGATCGACCCATTCGCGCAACTCCTGCGCCTCGTCCTCGAGCTCGTCCGCGACCCGGCCGTTCACCGCAACGCCGAGCGCGGCCAGTCGCCCTGCGGCTCGGACCTGGGCCGCGGCCAGCTCACTGCGCAGTTCCGACAGGATGGATTCCACGTCAGGCGTGGACTCGAACGTGTGCATCTTGGACCCCTGAGGAGACCGCTTCGCATTGGATGACTGGGCCAACGGCGGTCTGGTCCGCGGGCGCGAGAGGGAAATCACCGTCTCGTGGCGTCCTCGTGGCACCGGCATCGTACGCCGCAAGATTCCCATCTGAAAGGTCGCGATCTTGCAAACCGGCTACAACGGATGGCCGCCGTAGAATCGCCACTCCCCGATGAGCGACCCCTTGTCACCCCCCGTCCTGACCGTGTATCGCCGCGAGGGCTGTCACCTTTGCGACGACGCGCGCCAGATCCTCCAGGTCCTGCTGGAGGAGCGGGCCCGGCGCGGCGAACCGGTCCCGCGCATTCGCGAGGTGGACATCGACACGGACCCGGCGTTGCACGACCGCTACTTCCTGCGCATCCCGGTGTTCGCCATCGGCAGCGACGAGATCGAGTTGGTCACCAGCGGCCTGGCGATCCGCCGCTTCCTGGAGCGCACGCTCCCCCAGTTGGCCTGACGTGGAACTCACCCTGGGTGCGGCGCTGATCGCGGGCCTGATCTCGTTCATCTCGCCGTGCGTGCTGCCGGTCGTGCCCGCCTACCTCGGCCAGCTCGGCGTGATCGTGGCGACGTCCGTCAGCCCCGCGGTCCTGGCCGTCGGTCGCGGGGGGCTCATGCCGGCCGGCGCACCGGCAGGATCGCTGAGCGCCCCGATGGCAAGCTTCGAGCCCTCCCCCGCCGAAGCCACCGCCTTCCCCCAGGCCACCGGCGCCTGGGGACGCTCGCGGGGTTGGCGCGCGATTCCGAATGCCATCGCCTTCGTGGCCGGCTTCACCATGGTCTTCACGCTTCTGGGTTTGGCGCTCAGTGGCGCGCTCCAGCCGTTGCGCGACAACCAGGCGCTCATCCGCCAGGTCGGCGGTGTGGTCCTCATCTTCCTGGGCTTGAACCTGATGGGCGTGCTGCCCATCGGCCGCCTGGCAAGGTCGTGGCGCCCGCTGGATCGCTTCAGCCGCCCGGCCGCTGGTGCGAACCGGCGTGGGCTGCTCGGTGGTTTCTCGCTCGGCGCGATCTTTGCCTTCGGCTGGACGCCGTGCATCGGCCCGACACTCGGTGCCGTCCTCACGCTCGCCGTCTCGGGCCCAAGCGCGCAGGTCGCGGCGCTGCTGATTGCCTATTCGCTGGGGCTCGGGATCCCGTTCATCCTGCTCGCCCTGGCGGTGGATCGAGCGCCATCGATCACCCGTCCACTCGTCCGCCATGGCCGCACCATCGAGCTGGTCGGCGGCGCGCTGGTGGTGGTGATCGGCGTGGCCATCCTGTTCGACTGGCTGGCGTTCTTCGCGCGCCAGTTCAGCTTCCTCTGGCCGCAGGTGTGAGCGAACCCTCCTCCACTGCGGCGCCGCCGACCCCAAGGCGAACGCCGCGACGCGGGAGCCGCCAGGTGATCGGACCGTTCACCCTGCGCCATCTCGCGACGCTCGGCGTGACCCTTCTGGCCGTTGCGGTGGTGCTCATCATCCTGACGCTGCCGATCGGGCAGCCGTCCCCGACCGCCGCCCCGACCCCGGGATCCAGCTTCTTCCAGATCGGCGACCGGACCGCCGGACTGGCCATCGGGCAGCCTGCTCCGGAGCTGGCGGGCACGGTCGATGGCAAACCCGTGCAGCTGACCGATCTTGACGGCAATCCGATCAGGCTCGCCGACCTGCGCGGCCGGCCCGTGTGGGTCAACTTCTTTGCCACCTGGTGCGGTCCCTGCCAGCAGGAGACCCCGGTCCTGCGCAGCGTCTACGACACCCACAAGGCGCAGGGCCTGGCACTCATCGCCATCAGCGTCCAGGAGACGACGCCGGACGACATCCGTCACTACGTGACCACGTATGGGCTGGACGCGACGATCGGCTTCGACGGGACGGCAGCCGTGTTCAAGACATACCAGGCCTACGGGCTGCCCACGAACATCTTCCTGGACCGTAACGGCATCGTGCGAGCGATCCAGCTCGGGCCGGTCACGCAGATCCAGGCCGAGCAGATCCTGGCGCCGCTGCTCGCCAACTAGGCGCGACGCCTCCGCGGCGTCCGCGCGGCGGCCGCGAACTCAGGGAGTGACCGGCCCGGCATTTGCCCAGAACGTCTCCAGCTTGCCGAAGTCGCGGTCCACGCGGAACGCATCGGCGTCGATGTAGAGCAGCTCGTGCGTCCACATCACGTGGGCCTGGTTGCCTCCGGAGATGAAACAGTCCTTGCGGCCGCTGTCCCACGTTCCCTCGCCAGGCCCGACCCCACAACCGGGGCCAGTGGCATTGCCGCTCTTCTCATGGCTGCTGCGCTCTTTGTCGAAGAACGCGTTCAGCGAGTCGAAGCCATCGAACAACCGGTAGGTCACGAAATCCGCCAGGGCGCCGTTGGGGAGGTCGCAATCCGCCTGCGCCAACTGCCCGGGCTCGAACTTCTCCGACTTGGGCGCAGGCTTGCACTTGGCCGCCAGCTCAACCGGAATCGAAACGATGAGTTGCTGGTACGCCTCATCGCGGCTGGGGGTGTCCGCCGGGGAGCTGGTGTCCGGCGGGTCGGTGGGTTCCGGCGTGACACGTGGGGTCGGCTCGGCGGTCGGTGGGCCGGGGGTGTCGGTCGGCAATGGCGTGGCCACGGACGCGCAGCCAGCCAGCAGCGCGACGGCCAGCACGCTCATGACGCTACGCATTGCATCCCCCTCAAGGACCGGGGCGGTATTCCGAGAGCGTACGGGAATGTACGCTCAGACCAGGGGATCGAAACGGAAGCGGTCACGATCGGCGAGCAGCCGTCCAATCGGCCGGCGCGGCTCGTGGGACAGCACCACCGTCCAGTGCTCCTCCGCGGCCTGGCGGAAGAGCGTGGCCTTCACCTCCACGCTGGTCAGTGGGAAGTCGTCGAAGGACGGCACCCAGCGTGGATTGGCGCTCCACGCGCGCATGAACAGGTCCCCAAAGAAACCGATCGTCCCGTTCTGGCCGCGCACCACGATCGCCTGGTGGCCGCCACTGTGGCCGCCGGTTCGGACGACCGATACGCCGGGCATGATCTCGTGGTCACCGTCCACGCCCCCGGCGTGCCCGGAGAGCATCACCAGCTGGAGCTCCTCCTGTTCGTAGGAGGCCTGGAGCCGCGGGTTGCCGCCGAGCGCGAACTCCCACTCCTGCGACTGCGCCACGATGCGGGCATTGGGGAATGCCAGGCTGCCGTCCTCGCGCAGGATCCCGCCCGCGTGGTCGAAATGCAGGTGGCTCAAGGCGATCGCGTCGACCGTCGGCGCATCGAAGCCCGCCTTGACCAGCGCGGGCACGATCGGGTCGCCAGCCACCCCGCGCTGCGTTCGGTGGTGTTCATCCATCCGCTCGCCGATCCCGGTCTCCACCAGCACGCGGCCGGATGGCGTCTCCACCAGGAGGCAGTTGAGGGCCTGGGTCAGGGTGGCGTCCGGGTTCAGCTCATCGGCGACCAGGCGCTCCCACATGGTCCGTGGCACCGGTCCGAACGCCGCACCGGCATCGGTGGTGAACACCCCGGCCTGAACCAGCGCAACGCGCACGCCACCCCCGAGGTCCGTGCGCCAGTCGACGTTCGCGGTGATGCCCATCGGAGTCCGATCAGCCTGGCTTCTTCTTCGGTCCGCCCTTGGCAACCTTGCGGCTGGCGTCGAAGTCGCGGTAGAACTCGGATGCGGTTGGCCGGGACTGGCCCTGGTACTTGGAGCCGAGCTCCTTGGAGCCGTACGGCCGCTCCACCGGGCTGGACATCTTGAAGAAGCTGATCTGCCCGATCTTCATGCCGAAATACAACGCGATGGGCAGGTTGGCCACGTTGGACAACTCGAGCGTCAGGTTGCCCTTCCAACCGGGATCGACATAGCCAGCGGTCGAGTG
>CAZENL010000108.1:0-10144 GCA_964513505.1 uncultured Anaerolineaceae bacterium | reverse complement strand
TCACCCGCACGGGCGGCCTCAGCTCCACCGGCCTGATCATCATCGTGGTCGGCTTCGCGATCGGCGGTGGCGCCGGCTTCTACATGGCCCGCACCGTGAAGATGACGGCGATGCCGCAGCTGGTGTCGCTCTTCAACGCGGTCGGCGGCGGCGCGGCGGCGCTGGTGGCCATCGACGACTTCATCAAGATCGCGGGCACCTCGGACCCGGACATCCTGTCTACGACCATCTTCGTGGTGCTGGGCGCCGTCATCGGCAGCGTCACCTTCTCCGGCTCGCTGGTCGCGGGCGGCAAGCTCCAGGGCCTCATCGGGGGCCAGCCGATCATCTTCCCGGGATCGCGCCTGCTCACCATCGCCCTGGCGATCATCACCGTGGCCGGGCTGGCCGTGCTGGTGCTGGCCGCGGCCGGAACGCTCTCCCTGACCTCGGGTGCATCCATTGCCGTGCTGCTGCTGGTCGTGGCCGCGGCCCTGATCTTCGGCATCACCATGGTCCTGCCGATCGGTGGCGCGGACATGCCGGTGGTCATCTCCCTCTTGAACTCGTTCACCGGCACCGCGGCGGCCATGGCCGGCTTCGTGATCAACAACCCGGTGCTGATCATCGCGGGCGCGCTGGTCGGCGCGTCCGGCGGCATCCTGACCAAGCTCATGGCTGACGCCATGAACCGCTCGATCATGAACATCATGGTCGGCGGCTTCGGGGTCGCCGAGGGGACCGCGGGGGCCGCGACCGGCGGTTCCGGCACCGTGCGCGAGATCGGCGTGGACGACGCCGCCATCCAGCTCGCGTACGCCCAGAAGGTCATCATCGTGCCCGGCTACGGGCTTGCGGTGGCCCAGGCCCAGCATGCGGTCCGCGAGCTGGCCGAGCAGCTGGAAGCTCGCGGCGTGGAAGTGTCCTACGCCATCCATCCCGTCGCCGGCCGCATGCCCGGGCACATGAACGTGCTCCTGGCCGAGGCCAACGTGCCGTATCCACAACTCAAGGAGATGGACGACATCAACCCGGAGTTCAGCCGCACGGACGTGGCCCTGGTGGTGGGCGCCAACGACGTGACCAACCCGGCCGCGCGCAGTAACACAGCCTCGCCGATCTACGGCATGCCCATCCTGGACGTGGACCACGCCAAGAGCATCATCGTGATCAAGCGCTCCATGGGCCGCGGCTACGCCGGCATCGACAACGAGCTCTACACCAACCCCAAAACGGGAATGCTTTTCGCCGATGCCAAGGATGGCCTGACCAAGCTGACACAGGCGGTCAAGGAGCTCTAGGCTCTCGGGCTATGCCGAGGGATCTGCGCGTCGAACATCAGTCCGAGGTGCCCGGTCGGCGCGAGGACCTGTTTCCGCTCGTCGGTTCCGCGGCGGGGCTCGCTCGCTGGCTGGATGCAGCCGACTTGACGGCGTCGATCGGTGGCGCCGTGCGGCTGACGCTTCGGGACGCGGTGGCCGTGGGGCACGTGCTGGCCGTGGATCCGCCGCAGCACATCAGCTGGACCTGGGACTGGGAGGGCGAGCCGCTGGGTGTGCAGACGGCCGTGGCGTTCGACCTGATCGACCACGCCGCCCGCACGCATCTGACCGTCCGGCACGTGGGCTTCCGTTCGCGCGCGCAGCAACAACTGCACGACGCGCTGTGGCGCTACTGGTTTGGGAGGCTGGTCCGCGCCGCGAAGGCCGAGGCCGCCGTCCGCGACGCAGAGCCCAGAGCCGGGCTTTAGGTAGCTCCGCGCTCCGGACCGCTTTCGCGCCGGTCGCATCCCAGCGGCACCTCCGTCACCGGTATCGCTCCGCGGCCGCGGCCAGGAGTGCCGCCACTTCCTGGCGCAGATCCGGCGGTTCCAGCACTTCCGCGTCCGGCCCCCAACCCAGGAGCCACGACCGGATCTCGCGGGTCCCGGAGACGGTCGCGGTCCAGCGCAACGTGCCGCTGGCTTCCCGCTCCAGTTCCTGCGATGGATGCCAGCGCGTCTCGGCGACGCGTGCCGCCACCTCGGCGGAGAAGCGCACTACCACCCGAACTGGCGTCTCGTCCGCGATGACGTCCCACGCGCGCAGCATGTCGCGTGCCACCTGCTCGCTGGGTGGCGCCACGAACGTCTCCGGCGTCACGCTGGCAGCCAGGATCCGCTCCACTTTGAAGGTGCGCAGCGCCGCGCGCTCTTCGTCGAAGCCCACCAGGTAGAGCGCCCGCGTCAGCGCCGACGGCTCGATCGCATACGGCCGGACCCGGGCGTGGCGGGGCGGCTTGTCCCGGTCGTAGACGCCCGGCCCGTAGTCGATCTCCACCACCCGCCGGTTGGCCCATGCCTCGGTGAGCGTGCGGAAGACCCGCGTGAAGCGGGCATCGGACGCGGTGCCGGGCGTCGCGGCGTACGCATCCACGGTCGCGCGAACGTGCTCGGCCAGGACCGGCGGCAGGACCTCCGCCAACTTCACGAACGCCCCGATCAGCTCCGTGTCGTGCTCGTCGCTGGCCTTGGCCAGGACGCGAGCGGCCAGGAACATGGTCATGGCCTCGTCCAGCGTGAGCGCCAGCGGCGGGAGGAAGGCCCCGTCTTCCAGGCCCCAGCGGCCGCCTTCCTGCCAGATCGGGAGTTCGGCGTCCAGGCTCATCGATTCCAGGTCGCGATAGACCGTGCGCACCGACACGCCCAGCCGCTTGGCGATGTCCACGGCGCTGATGCCGCCCGAGTTCGCATGCAGGGTCATGGCGATCCGCAGGTACCGGGCCGCCTTGTCCCACTTGGCGCCGCCGCGGTCGCGCAGCGCGCTGTCGCGAGAGGGGTCGTGCCGGTCGGTCACGGGGTTGGGCTGCCGCTCATCGGCGGCATGATCATCGAGCCGGCGCGGCTGGTGGCCGTGATTCGCGCCACGATGGAGGCCTGGAGGCCGCCACTCAGCCAGGCGTCGCCGGGGTAGCCGCCGATGGTGATCTCCGCCTGACCGAGTTCGCCGTCGGCGAAGACCCACCAGTCCAGGGTGCCCCGCCAAGCCACGGCCACGGGCCCGGGCGTCAGCGTCCCGTCGATGATCAGGCGCACCAGCACGGACAGCGATTCGGCCAGCGGGCCGTCGATGGCGATGCGGCAGTGGCGGGAATGGGCCTGCTCGATCAGCTCGATGCCACGGTCTTCCGCGACGCGGGCCGGGCCACGGCCGTTGACCGCGGCGGCGACCGGCCCGTCGATGGTGAGGCCCTGCGGATCTCCGAGATGCAGGTCCCCGGGCGCAAGAGACCGCTGCCCCGCGGCGTCGACGACTGTGGCCGTGTCCCCGGATCGCTGGAACGTGGCCGTGCCGGCGCCGAAGCGGCCGGTGCGTGTGGCACTCCAGCTTTCGTGCGTGGCGTCCGTGCGGCTGCCGGTGAGCACGATGTCGGCCGCGTCCTCGCCGTCGATGAGCGCCTTGGCGTCCCCGCCGAGGACCGCACTGTTGCCGAGCTGCGGCGCCTCCTCGCAACTTGGCAGGGCGAGCGTGATGTCCGTCGGCCCGAAACGCGAGGTGACCGCGGGTCGATCGCGCAGAGCCAGCTCGTTGGCGAGGGTCGGCAGGCCCAATGTCGCCGAGGCGATCACCATCAGTCCCGCGGCCAGGGCGAGCGCTTTGATGAACGTGGTTCGTGAGGGTGCGACTGCCGGACGCCGTGCGCCGACGACGCCGATCGCGGTGTAGAGGCAGGTCATGCCCAGTGCCAACAGCCCGGCATAGGCCACTTCGCCGGATGGGAAGAGCGCCTGACGGGACGTGCGCAACGTCTCCAGCACGCCGCCGAGAAGGGGCACGAGCAGCAGGCTCGCGATCAATGCCAGCCAGGCGACAGCGGCCGTGGCGCGCCAGCTGGATCCGGCCGGCGGCCAGCGCACCGCTGCGAGCGCGATCGGCAGCGGCCCGAAGATCGCGGCACGCACCAGCGGATCGAACGGGCCGCCGGGTTGGTAAGCGAATACGACCGAGATCGCAACCGCTGCCCACAGGCCGGAGAGACAGATCGACAGCAGACGCATACCGGAAAGCCGGCGCACCAGGCTGGACAGCTCGAACATGTGTGCCCGCACCTTAGCGCTCCGGCACGGCCGACGGCCGCTCGCCGCGTGGGGCCGCTACCATCGCGGCACATGGCGCGTTCCTACCACCGCTCCGTCACGACCCCGGCAGCCGCGCGCATGTCGAGGCCGGGTGCGACCGCCTTCGTGAGCCTGCTCACGGACTTCGGGACGCGCGACCCGTCCGCCGGGATCATGCGGTCGGTGATCGTGGGGATCGCACCGGAGGCGTCGATCGTGGACATCAGCCACGACGTCCGCAAGTACGCCGTGCGCGATGGTGCGCTGCTGCTCTGGTGCACCGTGCCGTTCACGCCGATCGGCGCACACGTGGCCGTCATCGACCCGGGCGTCGGCACGGAGCGCCGTCCCATCGCCATCGAGACGTTGCGCGGCGACTACCTGGTCGGGCCGGACAACGGGCTGCTCCTGCCGGCCGCCGCGCGACTGGGTGGCGTGACGCGCGCGCACGCGCTGGAGAACCCGCAATACCGCCTGCCCGTGGTCAGTTCCTCGTTCCACGGCCGCGACATCTTCGCGCCGGCCGCGGCCCACCTCTCACAGGGCGTGCCGCTGGAATTCATGGGCCCGGCACTGGACCCGCGCTCCCTGGTCATGCTCGACTGGCCGGACCCGGACGTGTACGACGGGCTGCTGCGCACGTCGGTGATCTACCTCGACACGTTCGGGAACGCCAAGCTTTCCGCGCTCGGAGGCCACCTGCTCAACGCGTTTCCCGGCATCGGGCCCGGCGACCGGCTGTGGCTGCGAATCGAGGACGCCTCCGGTTCACGTGACGTCGCGGTGCCGTGGGTCGGCACGTTCGGCCACGTGGCCCCCGGCGCGCCGCTGATCTTCGACGACTCGTACGGTCGGCTGTGCATTGCGGTGAACCAGGGATCCGCCGCGCACGTCCTTGGCCTGGGCGAGAACACCATGGTGACGCTGACCCGTGGGCCGCTCCCCCGCGCCGCTTCCGTCGTCACCCCGACGCCGGTCGCGGCGGCACCGCTCCCTCCTGCCTGGGCGGCCGAGCCCGCTCCGAGCCCCGTGCCCGGCCCCGAGTTCGGCTGGCAGCCGGAGCCCGAGCCTGCAGCCGAAGCGGAGTCACACACTGAAGGGGACTCGCACCCCGAAGGAGAGCCGGTCGCGCCCCGGCCGTGGCCAGCGTCGGAGGACCGTTCCGGGTAGGACGGCGCGGGCAACGAGAGGTCAGGCCGCGGCCACTGCGGCTACCGCCGCCATCGCGGCTACCGCGGCCACTGCGCCACGCGCGGTCGATTACGCAGCGTCGGCGGGCAATTCCGGTTCGTCGACCGGGGTCGGTCCCTCCGGCAGCACGTCGCCGGCCAGGGCCAGGGCCTCGCCCGAGGTGACGGCGCGGTTGCGGCCATTGCGCTTCGCGACGTAGCACGCGCGGTCCGCGGCAAGCAGGATCGATTCGCGGTCCGAGGCGTCCGCCGGGAACGCGGCCGCGCCGATGGAGCAGGTGACGCCCGACAGCCGGCGCGTGCCCGGAGCGGGTGCATTTCGCACGGCGCGGCCCACCTTGGCCGCCACGCGCATCGCACCGGCCTCATCCGTGTTCGGCAGGATCAGCGCGAACTCATCGCCGCCGTAGCGGAAGACCTCGTCCGAATCGCGGCAGGAGGTTCGCAGCGCCTTGGCGATGTTGGCCAGCATCAGGTTGCCCGCCTCGTGGCCACGCCGGTCGTTGAACGACTTGAAATCGTCCAGGTCCACGATGAGCAGGCTGAACGGATTGCCGCGCTTGACGGTCATCTGCAGGTATTCCTGGAACGTGCCCTGGTTCTTGAGCCCGGTCAATGCGTCGGTCTGGGCGCGGATCTCGACCGCGTGATGGGCCTCGGCGTTCTGGAGGGCAATCGAGACGTGGCCGGCGAACAGCTGGAGCAGCTCGAATTCCTCTTCCTCGAAGTGCGCGTCCTCGCCGAGCCGCTCGAGCAGCAGCGTGCCGGTGACCTTGTCGCGTGAACGGAGGGGCGCCACCATGACGGCTCCGGGCACAACCCGATCCGCGAAGTTGATGAAGCGCGCGTCGTCCTGCGTCCTGGGGATGAGCAGCGCCTCTCCGTGCTCCAGCACCCAGCCGGCGACGCCCTCGGTGTCCTTGATGACCACGTCCATGTACATGTCAGCGTTGACGCCGCGTGCGAACAGGGTCCGGACCACGCCGGCCTCGGTGTCGTTGATGCCGATGGCGATGTTGTCCACGCGCAGCAGCCCGCCGAGACGATCAGCGATCTCCTCGACCACCGTTCGCGGGTCCAGGGTGGAAAGGATGGACTCCGTGACCTGCATCAGCTCGCGCTGGCTGGAGAGCTGCCTGGCCAGCCGGTCCGACTGCGCCTTGAGCTGCTCGGTGGCGTCCGCGTTGACCATCGCCTGGGCGGCGATCGAGGCGTAGATCTCCAGGTAGCGCAGATCGTCGCCGGTGAACTGGTTGACGCCCAGCTTGGAGAGCACGATGACGCCGAGGACGTGGTCCTCGTACAGCATCGGCGCGATCAGCATCGACTCGTCCAACTCGGCCTCGGTGCCCGGGATCGTCTGCGAGCGCGGGTCGTGGGCAGCGTCCGGGAGGTACTGCGGGATTCCGTTCTGGGCGACCCAGCCGGTGATGCCTTCGCCGACCTTGAGGCGGAGCGTCTCGCGCTCCTCGGCGGTGTACTCGCCGATCTCTCCGCGCCATGCCACAGGCTCCACGACCTGGCCGTGAACCCGGTAGACGCGCACGTTGTGGTAGTCGATCAGCTGGCGCAACTCGGCCGCGATGGCCTGGCCGATCGCATTCACCGTGCCCCACCGGTTGAGCCGCGTGCCGAGCTGCTGGATCGACTGGAGCTGGGCGGCCCAGGTGGCCATCAACTGGTAGTTCCTGGCGTTGCGCAACGCGATCCCGGCCTGCGTGCCGAGGGCCTCGAGGAGGTCCAGGTCCTGCTGCGACCACTCGTATGGGCCATCGTGGTACACGGCCAGGAGCCCGGTCGCCTCCGTGTCCGCCATGAGTGGCGCCAGCGCGATCGTGTGGAAGCCCTCCCGCTGGACCGCGGAGCGAATCCGCCCGGCGCGAGGATCATTGGTGACGTCCCGGAGCACCATGGCCTTGCCGCTCATGGCGCTGCGCATCGCTGCCGGTGGCTCGGTCAACTGGCGGATCTCATCGATGTAGGCCTCGGAGAGGTTGTGGCTCGCGTCGGCGACCACGTGGCCGTCAACCAGGCGCCACACGGCCGCGCGATCCGCCTCGAACAGGGGCAACGCCTCCTCGACCAGCATCTGCGTGAGGGCCGGCAAGTCCATGTTGGAGCTCATGCGGACCGTGATCGAGGCAAGCCCGACGGACCGGCGCTGCTGCGCCTTCACGCGGTCTACCAGCGCTCCCTGCCCGCTCATCACCTCGACGGCACTGCAGAGCGAATCGATGAGGTCCCGATCCTGGCGCGTGAGCGGCCGGTCGGAGGAGGTCTCGACCAGCACGACGCCCCACGGACGGTGGAATGGGCCGACCGGTGCGTAGACCGTCAGCGTCGCGGGCGGCCGCGACGACCGCGCCTCCCGAGTCAGCGGGGTGGGAATCTCGACGGCGCGACCCTCGCGGATGCAGACCGCGATCAGGTTGGTGTCGGCGCGCTCAAGCCAGTCCGCTGCCGGCGCGATGCCTTCCACGACGCGCGGCAGGACCTGGCCGTCGCGCCACTCGGCAATGCCGACCGCCCGGAAGTGGTGTGTCTCCAGGACAGAGGCCGCGATCTTGCTCAGCGCAGCGCCAAGATCCTCCCTGGTGCGCAGCTGATCGCGAATCTGTTCCATCAGCGCGCGTTCTCCGGAAACGGCGGAGTCGGACGTCTCCAGCAGGGAGATCCGCGCTGGCGTCGATGGAGGCGGCGAAAGGGCGACGAGCTTCGGTGCCGATGCGCGTCCGTTCGACGCGGCGGCAGGCGCGATCGTGGTGATCCCCAATGGTTCGTTGGCCTGCGACGGCGACTCGATCGCCTCCGACCGGAAGCGGCTGACGAACGGTTGAAACGCCGAGGTGTTGAGACCTGCTTCGCGCAGGAACTCCTCCAGGTCCGCCACGCGGTAGCGGCGGTCGCCGCGCTCGTTGATGCGCAGGCAGCGCAACCGTCCCTGGTCCGTCCAGGCACGGATCGTGTTCGCGTGAACCCCGAGCAGGCGCGCCGCCCCGGTGACGGAAAGGATCGCCGCTTCGTGCCGCGGTTCGATGGAAGTGGCCTCCGGAGGTATTGGTAAGAGACGGGATGTGCTGGAGACTACGGTCACCTCACATTGCCTTCCATGGGAGTGAAGTACCGGAGGCCAAGACTGTCAGCGCGGAATTCGCCGTCGCCGGGCGCCGAATTCGCCGTCGGGCGCCGAATTCGCCGTCGCCCTGCGCCGAATTCGCCGTCGCGCGCCGGGGCCCGCGCTTTCGCGCGTCAGCGCTGGCGGGTCAGGCGCACGTACAGCAGCGTCCCACCGGCCGCGGCCGCGCCGAGCAGCACGACGCCGATGAGGATCGCCACGGGCGATCCGACCAGCCCCGGCCCCTGGCCATTGCTGCGCGGGTCACCGGTCTCGATGATGCCGGGCGACGCGCCCGGTGAGGCAGCCGCCGACGGCGCAGTGGGGAGGGTCGCAGTGACTCCCACGGGCGAGCTGGCACCGACACCGGTGGGCGCCGTCACCAGCCACAGCCCCAGCACGAACGCCAGGACCACGGCAACGCGAATTCCGCCTCCATGCCATGGACGGCTCCACCGGCTGATGACCCGTCTGTGTGCCGCCCGCGGCGCGGTCATGCCGCCCCCGGCAGGACTGCCGCCACCACGGCGATGGCCAGCAGGCCGAGTCCCACGACCAGGAACGCACCCGCACTGATGACGCGCCGGCGTCCACTGCCAGCGAGCAGCCGCATGGCCGCGTCGGGTTCCACGGTTGTCAGGATCAAGGGCCGTCCCAGGCCTGCCGTCAACCTGGCAACGCCGTTCTCCCCCGAGATCACGACACCGGCAACCGTGGCGTGCTCGACCGCGGAGATCTGGTCGATCCGGACGCGCACCGGCGTCTCCGGCGGAAGTGGGCTGCCCGCGTCGGCCGCCAACTCGGGCGGCATCTCGGACGCCCGCCCCTTTGCCTCTCGCGGCACTACGACCAGCCCGTCGCCGAGCGCATCGGCGTCGATGCCCAGGTACGTGCCGCGCTCCTCGATGCCGAAGTCCACCGCCAGCCGCCGCTCGTTGAGCGTCCGCCAGCCGCGCTCCGTGCCGTCGCCGCGCTCCAGGCGCGTGCGGCGATAGACCAGCGGCCGCTGCGTCTCGTCCGGAAATTCCTCCACGCTGCTGATGCGGCCGTGCGTCCGCACGTAGCGGGGAGCGGCACCGCTGTGGGCCATCGCGACCGCGTCGGCGAGCGGCACCTGCGGGGCCACGGCCAGGAGCCGCGCCACGCGCCAGGCTGGACCGGTGGTCCGCAGCAACCCGATGCCCACACCCAGGCTGACCGCTCCGAGCAGCGCCAGCGGCGCCGCGAGAATCAACATGCGCGGGGAATCGAAACGCCCGAAGGAACCATCACAAGACGTGGGCTTTGAGGCAATCTCGGCCGCTAGTCTCGATCTCGGCCCCTCCGGGCTGGTGCAGACGATAGCCGTGGGTACGGTGGGCGGTCAACCCGGGTTGTCCACCATCTGAGGCAACGGCCGCAGAACTGTCCACCGAGTTTCCACAACAGCCCCACGCACCCGTCCGACAGCGGGCACCCGCCATGCGATTCACCGTGCGGTGCTGGAGAGCCCGGTGCGCGGATCCAGCGCCTGGTGGTCCCCGCTGTAGCTGGTCAGCACCAGCGCGCCGCCGATCAGCTCCGCTTCCGCGACCACGTCGGAGTGCGCCACGCGCCAAACGGGGACGCCACGCGCGTCGACGGCCACGGTCTCCACCTCTCCCTGGAGGATCACGTGGTCCATGCGCGTCGACGCCAGCACCGCCACGAGGGGCGTGGCGCTCTGGTGGGTCCAGGCCAGATCGCCGGTTCGACCGTTCAGCCCGTAGGCCAGGAACCCGTAGC
>CAZENL010000107.1:0-10465 GCA_964513505.1 uncultured Anaerolineaceae bacterium | reverse complement strand
TGGCCGAGCGAGGGTACGGCTGGGAAAAGCTGATCTCGGAAATGTTCTGCCAGGAGTACTGGGCGGAGCGCGGTCTGGAGACGCACATCGCCCGCTTCCACAACATCTACGGACCGCACGGCACGTGGTTCGGCGGACGCGAGAAGGCGCCTTCCGCGATCATCCGCAAGGTCATCGAGGCCAAGGACAGCGGCGATCTCCAGATCGAGATCTGGGGTGACGGACACCAGACCCGCAGCTTCTGCTACATCGACGACTGCGTGGTCGGGATCGACAAGATCATGCACTCGGATGCGCTCATCGCGACACCCATCAACCTGGGTTCCAGCGAACTGGTTTCGATCAACGAGCTGGTCTCCATCGTCGAGGAGATCGCCGACGTCCAACTCGAGCGGACCTACAAGCTGGACGCGCCAAAGGGCGTCGCCGGGCGCAACAGCGACAACACGTTCATCGAGAGCGTGCTCGGCTGGGAGCCTCGCACGCCGTTGCGCCAGGGGATGGCAACGACCTACGCCTGGGTTGCCAGCCAGTACGAGGATCGCAGGGCAGGCCGGTCGGTGGTGACGGACTGATCCGGTGACGGACCTTGGCGATGTCATCGGCAGGTTGCCGTACCGGCTCGCGCTGGCGGGAGGCTGGATCGATCAGCCATTCCTTTCGGCAAGCAATCCGGAACCTCCGGGTTCCATGGTGGTCGTGTCGTTGCAGCCCACGGTCCCGTACCTGACCCGCAGCGGCATGGCGACCGGCAGTCGCGAGAAGGCTTTTGCCCTCTGGGGCGACCGCTTGCCGCCCGATCGGGATGCCCTGGAGCTCGTCCGCGAGCTGTACGCCTCGGAGAACGCCGGCCAGCCTGAGCCGTCCGGTTCCCAGGACATGGTGGGGCTGATCGTTCCGGGCATCAGCCGCCTCGATTACGACGCGTCGGTCGATGGCGGCTTCTTTCCCTGTCACATCGAGTCCAGCTGCGATGCGACCACCGCGAGATGGCTTGAGCGTGTCGTGCACATGATCCCGGTCGGGCCCCGCCCACCCGGCTACGGGCCTCTGGGCGTGAAGAACGTGCACCCAGAGTGGATCCGGCGACTTGGCCAGAGTGGCAAAGACTGCTTCAACGCAATCCTTGAACGCGACCTTCCGGCGCTGGGGCAGTCAATGGTCGAGTGCTCCAGCTGCTGGGGAGCGCTCCTGCCGCACACGCTGGAGCATCCGACGATCAGCATCGACTTGAAGGCGCTGCTGTCCTGGTATCAGTCCCGCTACGACGGAGCGATGTATTCCGGCTGCGGTGGCGGCTACCTGGTCGTCGCGTCCGAAGCGGACGTGCCGGGGTCTTTTCACTTCTCGGTGCGGACGGAATAGGGGCGTGTGATGAGCGACACCGTCCCTTCAGGCGAGGCGAGAGCCGGCGCAGACCGGAGAATCGTCGTCTCCGCGAGCCTGGACAACCTGCGCTCCTCCGATGTGCGCTTCCTTCAGGAAGCCGCACGGTTCGGGAAGGTCCATGTCCGCGTCTCGTCCGACGCGCTGATCGCAGCGAGCACGGGACGGCCGGCCCTGTTCCCTCAGCGGGAGCGGCTCTTCCTGGCCAGGGCCCTGCGTGGGGTCGACAGCGCGGGCGTCGCGCGACGGCCCGTGGCCGCGGCCCTGCCGACGCTTGCACCTCGGCCGGACAGGCTCGTCGTGACGGACGCTCAGGATGATCACGATCTCCGCACCCGATGCCTGGCGCTGGACATCGACTACCGCGTTGTCACCGAGGCGGACCTGGCAGGGTTCCCGCCGTTCCCTGATGAAGGTGCGACGAGCCCGAACGGCGCCAGTCGTGTCGTCGTCACCGGCTGCTTCGACTGGTTCCACTCGGGCCACATCCGGTTCTTCATGGACGCGGCCGCCTACGGCGAGTTGTACGTGATCGTCGGCAGCGACGAGAACGTCAGGTTGCTCAAAGGTCCGGGCCACCCCCTCCAGTCGCAGGCCGAGCGGCGATACATGGTGCAGGCCGCCCGAGCGGTGCACCGTGCACTCATTTCCACGGGCACGGGCTGGATGGACGCCGCACCGGAGATCGATGCACTCGCGCCCCAGGTGTACGTTGTCAACGAGGACGGTGACCAACCGGAAAAACGCGCCTTCTGCAAGGCTCGCGGGTTGGAGTACGTGGTCTTGAAGCGCAAGCCGCACCGCGCTCTACCGACACGCACGAGCACGCACTTGCGCTCAGTCAACGTGCACGCACCGAAGGCGATGTGATGCTTCGAACGGGACTGATTCATCCCCAGATTCTGAGAGCGGCCGAACCGAGCCGAACGGGGTCGTGACAGGCGGCGCCGGGGTACCCGTAGCATCCTCGAAGCACCGGGCTGAGCGGGACAGCTACTGGGATGACCACTATGCCGGCGGTCCGATCGCGGGACCGTTCCGGCCCAACTGGGAGTCACTCAAGGCATATCGGGTCCCTGAATGGTTTCGTGATGCCAAGTTCGGCATCTGGGCGCACTGGACTCCGCAGTGCGTTCCCGAGCAGGGCGACTGGTACGCCCTCGGCATGTATTCCCAGGGCAGCCCCCAGTACAACTACCACGTCAAGACGTTCGGCCACCCTTCGCAGTTCGGCTACAAGGACCTCTGCAACCTCTGGCGGGCCGAGCGCTGGAATCCCGAGGACCTGATCCGACGCTACTCGAAGGCAGGCGCCAGGTATTTCGTCGCCATTGCCAATCACCATGACAACTTCGACTGCTGGGACTCGCAACGGCAGCCCTGGAACTCCGTCAACGTCGGGCCGAAGAGAGACATCGTCGGGACCTGGGAGCCCATAGCGCGCGCCAGTGGACTGCGGTTCGGCGTCACGTATCACGGCACGCCGGCGCGGGTCTGGCGCGAGTTCACGCCGCAGCGCTACGGGAGCGACGAGACCGGCCCGTTGCGGGGAGTCGCCTATGACGGCGTCATGACAAAGGCCGATGGCGCTGGCAAGTGGTGGGAGGGCCTTGACCCGCGGGATCTGAATCTTCGGCCGCATGACAAGAACGACCCTTGTCCGGAGTTCGTCGAGGACTTCATGCTGCGGGTCCAGGACGTCATCGACAAGTACAGCCCGGACCTTCTGTACTTCGACGACAACTGCGATTGGGACTTCGACAATGGAGCCCCATTTGGCAGGGAACTTGGGGTCTGGCTCGGCATGCCGGAGCTCGCTCCGCACATCATGGCGTACTACTACAACACCGCCATGCGTCGTAACGCCGGCAAACTCGACGCGGTGTTCACGATCAAGAATGTCCCGAACGCAGTGCTCGGCACGCTCGTTCGCGACTTCGAAATGACCCAGGCAAGCGGAATTGAACCGAACCCGTGGCAGACGGACGCCTGCATCGGAGACTGGCATTACGACCGATCGACATTCGAGAACCACCGCTACCGGACGCCCCAGGCCATGGTTCATCTGCTGGCAGATGTCGTGAGCAAGAATGGCAACCTTCTGCTGAGTATCCCGCTGCCGGCCCATGGCCAGCCCGACGCTGACGAGTTGGCGTTCCTTGACGAGTTCGGTGCGTGGATGGCGATCAATGGCGAGGCCATCTACTCGACCAGGCCCTGGCTGATCCACGGCGAGGGTCCTTCCGACAGCGGCGCCGTCAAGCTGTATGGGGGATCGCTTCCAACGTTCGTCAGCGGCGACATTCGGTTCACGACCAGGGGAGCGTCGCTCTACGCAATCGCGCTGGCCTGGCCCGATGACGGAAAGCTGGTCATCAAATCTCTCGCATCGGATTCCGCCTACTACGATGGGCAGGTCCAAGGGGTCGGACTGCTCGGGTCGTCGTCCGATCTGGCGTGGTCGCGGGACCGGGATGGGCTGACGATCAGCCTGCCGGAACAACGGCCGTGCGACTTCGCCTACGCGTTCAAGGTCACGCTTTCGTCTGAGTGAACCCGGCAAGGAGATGCAGCCCTGTTGATCACGGGTGTTCGAACCGTCCCGTACGAATACCAACTGCGGCGTCCGATTGGCGATGTCCAGCTGCCGGGCGGCGCAAACCGAATGGCGGACTTGGCGGTCTTCCTGACCACCGACGAGGAGGCTGTCGGCGTCGGCATCGGGTCGACGATCGCGCGCCCGATCGTCCATGGCCTGGCTGAACACCTCGTAGGAAGGGATCCCATGGAGGTGCGCGGCCTTCACGAGCTGCTGCGGCGCCTAACCTTCAAGGCGGGCTCCACAGGTTTGGTCGGCAGCGCTATCGCGGCGCTGGACTGCGCACTCTGGGATCTGCGTGCCAAGTACAACGGCTTGCCCCTCTGGCGCGAACTTGGTGGCAGCTCCGATCGGGTGGCTGCATACGCCAGCGGTCTGGATATGCCGCTCCCGGATGCGGCGTTGCGAACCTACTACCGCGCCATGGCTGCGGACTACGGCATCAAGGCCGGCAAGCTCAAGGTTGGTCGGGATCCTGAGCGGGACCTCGAGCGACTGGCGATCGTCCGCGACGCCATCATCGAGGGATCGCCCGGTGCGCGACCGAGCTTGATGATCGACGCGAATGAGTTCTGGACCGTCAAGCAGGCCGTGCGCCGGATCTCGGAGATCGAACGTCACTTCGACCTGGTGTGGGCCGAGGAACCAGTCCGCCGCGATGACCATCGCGGCCTGGCCCGCGTTTCGCAGGCCATTCTTGGCGCCGTGGCCACCGGCGAGAATCTGAACTCGATCGGAGAATTCGTGCCCCTCTTCCTGAACGGATCGGCCGACGTCATCCAGATCTCGGTGCAGGCGACCGGTATCACGACCGCCTTGCGCATCGCCGAGATGAGCGACGCGCTGGGCCTGCCGATTGCCCTCGTCAACTGCCCGGGCCGTTACGCCGCGCATGTCGCTGCGGTCGTGCCCAACCATTGGATGATGGAGGTGATTGACGCCGGTCGCGAGGCCGTCTTTCGGTCGGATCACCGGCTCGAGAACGGGTGGATCGTGCTCGGTGATGCCCCCGGGCTGGGTATTACCTTCGACGAGGACCGCCTGACCCAGCACACCGTCGATCGCCCGTCAGCGCAGACCCTCGGTGCTGCCTACCGTCGGGCGACCGACTCCGGGATCTCCGAGCCGGACATTCCCGTTCAGCCCGGACCGTAGCCCGTCGCCCGTCCTTCAGGAGCGGGCGCGCCCGGTGCTGCCGCGGATCGTGATCGTCGGTTCCACGTAGGCCTGCTGCGGCGCTGCCAGCTTGTGGTCGATCCGCTCGAGCAGGATCCGGGCGGCGCGCTCGCCCATCTCCTCCGCCGGGAAGCTGATGGTCGTCAGGGGTGGTGTCGCAACCTCGGCCATCGAGTCTCCCACGATCCCGATGACCGATAGCTCATCGGGGATCCGGGTACCGGACGCCTGCGCCGCTTTGATGATTCCGACGACCGACTGCTCCTGAAGGGCGATCAGAGCGGTGACATCAGGGTTCTCCTCGAGCAACCGCGCGGCGACCTCAAAGAGCTCCTCGCTCGTTGGTCCTCCCACGCGCACAAGAGCGGGCACGCCATTCCGGGCGCAGGCCCGCTGGTACGCCTCGAGCGCCCAGGACGCGAACCCATACGTCTTGTCCCGTACGAATGGATCGACGGTGAGGAGCGCCGTCCGCTGGTGGCCGAGCTCGACAAGGTGCTCAATTGCCAGGTCGATCCCGTGGCTGACGTCGACGTCGACGAAGCTCAGGCCGCCGTTGTCGGTTCGGTGCCCGATCATGACGAAGGGATAGCCCTGATCCCGCAGAAGCTCCGGCCGGCGGTCGTCGGCGAGGATTTCGAGCAGGATGATGCCATCGGCCTGACGGCTTCGGAAGATCCCCAGGAGCTCAGTGTCGGTCAGTGTCCTCGTGATGATGTTGATCGAGTAGCCGGCTTCCTCCACCCCGAGCGCAGCGGCCATGATCAGGCGCAGGTGGGGCGGGTTGAACTCCTGCGGGACGTGCATCGCGATGAGGCGCGTTCGGCCGGATCGGATCTGCTGCCAGGCGCTCTGCGGCGCGAAGCCGAATTCCTCCATAACGCGCAAGACGCGCGCGCGAGTCTCCTCTGCCACATCAGGCTTGCCGTTCAGGATGCGCGACACCGTCGCCACCGAGACGGCACTCGCCGCAGCGATGTCAACGATCGTCGTGGTGCCAGCTCTTGAGCGCGCTGCCAACCGGTAACTCTCCCTCTCAGTGCCCGCGGATGATTCAGGTCGAGACGCGAGTGTTGCGGCGCACCCTGCGGCCGACTCGATCGCGGTACGACCGCCACTGGGCTGGCCGGGACGTCATCGTCGGCGCGAGTGCTGCCGGCCGTTGAACCCGATCAGTCACAGCTGCACGTCGATGGCCAGGCCAGCGTAGCAGAGCACGCGGGGGCCGAGGTCCGCAGTGGGTTCCGCGGCGGCGCCTGCGCCGCCTGCGACTGGATGGAGCTTCACGACCATCGTTCGTGCGGCGGGCATTCCCTTGTAGGTGCCGGATCGCTCGCCGATCGTGAGCCGATGGGCCTGCTCGTCCCAGTGAATCTCGACCGTCGCGAATGCGCCCTGCTCGTAGGCGTAGCCGTCGCCCTCGTCCTCGTAGAGCGTGAAGGACGCGTCCCGTCCTGGGTAGACGTGGAGCTCCAGGGGAGCGTCAGCAGCCTCGCCGGTATGCTGCCGGACCGGGCCCATCGGGACGATCGACCCGGCCCTGACGAGCACGGGGATGCGCTCGAGCGGTGCGTCGCCAGCGACG
Source organism: uncultured Anaerolineaceae bacterium (assembly GCA_964513505.1). Taxonomy (GTDB): domain Bacteria; phylum Chloroflexota; class Limnocylindria; order Limnocylindrales; family CSP1-4; genus JAFMJV01. Next base: position 3,719 of record CAZENL010000107.1, on the reverse strand, counting down.
ACCTGGCCGCCCTGCAGGCGGGTGTCCGTCCAGAAATCGAACCACTCGCTGCCCTCGGGCAGATAGACGCGCCGCGAGCGTAGCCCGTATGGGATGGGCGCGGACCCGGGTTCGAACCAGGCGGGTCGATAGACCGGGCAGATGAGGAAGGCCGGGCCGAGCATGAACTGGTCGGCGACGTCCAGCGCAGCAGGGTCCTCCCGGAAGTCGAAGGCCAGCAACCGCAGCATGGTGTAGTCCCGCTGCGTGGTCCAGCCGGCGAGCGAGTAGAGATACGGGAGCAGGCGATACCTGAGCCGGAGTGCCGATGAGAGCGCCTCGAAGGTCGCATCTCCCGGTTCTCCGAACCGCCAGACCTCGCGCGGGGTGTCCGTTCCGTGGGAGCGGAAGATCGGCAGCCACGCCTCGTACTGGAACCACCGGACGTACAGCTCCCGGTATCCGAGATCCGCAATGCCGGCGTCAAAATCGCCCGCCCAGAACCACAGGTCCGGCCGGCGGGCGACGAAGTAGGCGCCGGTGTCCGTGGTCCAGTAGGGCAGCCCGGTGGTGCAGAAGTTGAGGCCCTCGGCGATCTGCCGGCGGAGCGTTTCCCACGTGGCGCTTACGTCGCCGGACCAGGTGACAGTCCCGAATCGCTGCTGCCCGAGATAGGCGGACCGGGTCAGGTTGAAGACTCGCTTGTCCGCGCCGGCCTTCCGCTGCCCGGCGTAGATCCCTTCCGAGTGGACCAGCGAGTAGGCATTGATCAGCTCCGGGTCGAGGTATCGCTTGGCCTCCTCAGTGTTGAGCCGCATCCGCTCCTCGGGCTCCGGCTTGATCGCGCCGGTCCAGTCGGCGTCGAATGGCTCCGTACTGTCCGACCACCAGGCGTCGACGCCGTGCGAGTAGAGGCCGCGATTGGCCTGCTCCCAGTAGACGGCCCGGGCGGCCGGATCGAAGGCGTTGTACGTCGCCTGGTTGCCGAGCAGATATCCGCCACCCGATAGCTCCCGCCAGTCGTCGCCGCCCGGCTGCATGATCGGCCAGATCGAAACCATGAGCCGGACACCCAACGCGTGCAGCTCCTCGGTCATCCGGTCGGGATCAGGGAATCGTTCGGGATCCAGTGACTTCTGGCCCCACAAATCCCCGGTCCAGGATTTCCAGTCGAGCACGATGCAGTCGAGCGGCAGCGCGCGCTCCCGGTATTCGCGGGCGACCGCGAGCAGCTCAGCCTGGCTTGTGTAGCGCTCCTTCGACTGGATATAGCCGAAGGCCCACTTGGGCGGCATCGGCGCGTGCCCCGTGAGCGCGCGCAGCTCGGCCACGATGGCGTCGAATTCAGGGCCGAACACGAAGTAGTAGTCCAGCTCCTCGTCCACGTCGCACCACAGATAGGACCCGGAGGCGTCGTCGTGGAAGGTCATCAGCGACGTGCAGTCGACAAAGACGCCGTATCCGCAACTGGACAGCAGAACTGGAACACTCGCCTTCGTGTTCTGCTGGTAGAGGTACTGGTGTTGGCCGCGGAGGTTGAACATTCCCTCGTCGTGTGAGCCAAGGCCGTAGAGTGCCTCTCCGTCGGCCCATTCGAACTCAAGCTTCGTGTGATAGGCGTGGCGGTCAACGACCTGCCGGATGTTGGCCGCGGCGATCCGCACGCCGTCGGCGTTCTCCTCGCTCGCGACCGCCGTGGGGTCATCGATCACGCCAACGATCACGTCGATTCGTTCGAGCGTCTTGCCGCCCCGCGCTGGCTCCCGGGTGAGGTAGCCGTGCGCCAAGCCGCGGTACGTGAACGCGGCGGTCTGTCGGTCGATCTCCACGGAGAGCATGGCGGTGGACAGGACGAGCGACTCGGGCAGTTCATGGACCTGAAACGCGACCGCGGGTGTGGCGGCCGCCTCCGCTGTCACCGTGAGGCTGGGCTTCCGGCTCAGTTCGTCCTCGGCCGTGTAGCGAATCCGCATGGTGCGTGGCGTCCTCGGCTCGAGCGCGATCAGGCCGTGATCTGTCCGGATCGTCAGGCGCGCCGCATCGACCTCGTAAGAGAGGATCCTCGTGGGGCAGAACGTCCGCTGTTGCGCCCGGACGGGATGGCTCGGTGCGTTCATCCCTTCACCGCGCCGGCAGACCATCCGCCCAGGATCCAGCGCTGGGCGAGAAGGTAAATCACGATGACCGGCAGGATGCTCAGGACCACGTCAGCCGAGACGAGCGCCCAGTTGGACCCGGCCGAGAAGCTCGTGCCCTGGCTGAAGAAGTTGTACACGGAAAGCGTCATCGGCCAGTTCTTGCTGCTATTCAGGAAGTACAGCGGGTTGATGAAATCGCTCCAAACGTTGAGGATGTTCAGGACGCCGCAGGTCACCAGCACCGGGGTCAACAAGGGAAGAATGATCGAGAAGAACGTGCGGATCGGCGAGCATCCATCCATGAAAGCTGCCTCATCGAGCTCGCGGGGCAACCTTCCGACAAACGCATACATCAGGAATACGTCGAACGGAATCTGCGTCGCGGCGTAGAGGACAACCATGCCGACTTGCGTGTTGATCAGGTGCGTCACCTGCATCACCTTCGTCAGGGTGACGTAGTTGGTGGGAAGCGCGATGCCGATGATCAACAACACGTAGATGAACTGATGCCACCGGGTCCGGCGGCGTGCCAGAACGTAGGCAGCGAGCGCAGCCACGAGGACACCCAGGATCGTCGACCCAAAGGCATAGATGGCGCTATTGATGAAGGCCGGCACCAACCCGCCCTGCACTATGACGGTGGAAAAGTTGCTCCACTCCAGAGTCACTGGGAGCGCAGGGCTCATGGAGTTCGCGTCGACACGATTCTTGAGCGAGTTCACCAAGAGGAGGTAGAGAGGGGCGAGGGCGATCAGCCCCACACCGCTCGCGATGAGGTTGCTGATGCCGGCGCGGATCGAGCGCTCCAGGTTCATCGCTAGGCCTCCTCGGACGCGCGCAGAGCCCGCAGGACCGCGAAGCTCAGGATCAGCCCCACGATCACGAACACGCTGGAGAGCGCCGTGGCAACGCCCCACTGGCCGAGTCCGAAGGCTCTGAAGACCGTGGTGTACACCGTGCTGGTCGCGTAGCCGGGGCCTCCGCTGGTGAGGACGTAGACGATGTCAAACACCCGCAGGCCGTAGAGAAGGTTGAGCACGGTGGTCACGGCAAGCACGGGTCGGAGGAGCGGCAGCGTGATGTACCTGAAGGCCTTCCATGAGCTGGCGCCGTCGATCGCCGCCGCCTCGTAGTAGTCGCGCGGGATGACCAGGAGACCGGCGATCAGGATGACCATGATGTAGCCGACGCCCTTCCAGGTATCGACGCCAATGACGCTCCAGAGGGCGACCGAGATGTCGGTGAGCCATTGCTGGGCGAGGGCGCCCAGTCCGACCGTCTGGAGCCCCAGGTTCAGCATGCCGTGTTCAGGATTGAGGATTGACCCGAAGACAATGCCGACGGCGACCATCGGGAGCACGGCGGGCAGGTAGATGATGGCGCGGTAAAGGTAGGCGAGCCGCCGGACGCCGCTGGTGAGGAGCACGGCCAGACCGAGTCCGAGGACTGTCTTGAGAGCGATCGTCGCAAGCGTGAACAGAACCGTGTTCTCGATCGCGGTGAAGTAGGTTGAGCTCGGGTCGAAAATGGCCGCGAAGTTGTCGAGGCCGACCCAGTTCACGTCGCTCGAGAAGCTATTCCAGTCGGTGAATGCGAACCCGA
>CAZENL010000106.1:0-10483 GCA_964513505.1 uncultured Anaerolineaceae bacterium | reverse complement strand
GTCATCAGCTACCACTCACTGGAGGACCGCATCGTGAAACGCTTCGTCGCCGCGGAGCGTCGCGGCTGCGTCTGCCCGCCGGAGCTGCCGGTCTGCGTCTGCGGCCGCAACCCGCGGCTGGCGCCGATCGGCAAGCAGCCGTGGTTCCCCTCTGAGGCGGAGGTGACCGCCAACCCACGGGCTCGCAGCGCCAAGCTGCGCGTGGCCCGGAGGCTGGCCGCATGAGCCGCGGGCACGGCGCGTCCCGCCGCCGCAATTACGGTCGCCGCCAGAGTGAGGTTCGGCGCCGCAACGACTTGGGCATGGCCATCGATCTCCAGGGACCGATCGGCTGGCCCCGCGGGACGGGCTGGGACCTGGGTGCCGATTCCGGCGCGGGGCCCTCGGAGAACGCGAGCTACCCCAACGGCAACCAGGCGGCCGGCTGATGGCCGTGTACCAGGGCGCCCGAATGCGCGCCGTCAGCCTTCCCGCCGGAGCGCGGCCGATCGCCGCCCGCCGTGCCGCCCACATCCCGGCGCGCGCGCGCCGTCGCCTGCGCCCGGTTGCGTTCGTGCTCGCCGGCATCATGGTCGCGTTCCTGCTGGGCCTGGTGTACCTCACCCAGACGCTCCAGGCGGGGGTGACCGGCTACGCGATCGACAGCCTTCTCAACGAACGCCAGCAACTCCAGCAAGAGCTCCAGTCGCAGCAGGGCGAAGTGGCCCAGTGGGCCTCGGAGCCGCAGGTCGTGCAATGGGGGCAGCAGCACGGGCTGACCCGCCTCGGCGTCAAGATCCGCGTCCCGGCGCGGTAAGGACCGGTATCGCGCGTGCTCGGCAGAACGGACCGCCGTCTCCGCATCGTCGTCCTGTTGATCGTGTTCGTCACGGTCGCGACGGCTTCGGTGCTGCGCCTCGGCTATTGGCAGGTGGCGCGTGCCCAGGACCTTCAGCAGGCGGCACTCTCGCAACTGGAGCGGCCGGTCTCGGAGCCTGCGATCCGCGGCAACATCTATGACCGCAACGGCGTGGTCCTGGCAACCACGGCATACCGCGACTCGCTGGCCGCCTATCCCGACCAGATACCCGCCGCGGTCCGGCCGGCGCTGGTGGCCGTGGTGGCGGCCGTGCTCAAGCTGGATGACCGCACGGTCACGGACCTGATCAAGAATCTCGGCGCTGACAACGCTCAATACCTGGTCATCGATCGCGAGATCAGCGAGGCGCAGAGCACGGAAATCCGGACCGCGGTGGCCACCTCCCACCTCCCGGGACTGGTCCTGGAGCCGCATGCCGTGCGCCTGTATCCCAATCCCGGCGGCGTTCCCGGCACCACGCTGGCGAGCCAACTGATCGGCTTCGTCACGGCGGACGGGACCGGAAGCTACGGCCTGGAGCAGCGCTACGACGGGATCCTGGCGGGCCGGCCGAAGCTGCTTGCCGCGCTTCGCGACAACGAAGGAAGGCCACTTCAGAGCACCGCCCAGGTGATCGACCCGGGGGCGCCCGGCCAGGACCTGCACCTGACCATCGACGCGAGCCTCCAGCTTCAGCTGGAGAAGGAGTTGTACGCGGCGTGGGTGGCCGACAACGCGAAGTCGGCAAGTGCCGTGATCCTGGATCCGAACACCGGTGCGGTGCTCGCCTGGGCGTCCGTGCCCGGCTACGACGCGAACAACTACTCGGCGACCGCCAGCTCCCACCCGGAGCTGCTCCAGGACCCGATCGTCAGCCAGGTCTACGAGCCGGGCTCGGTCATGAAGATGTTCACCGCGGCCGCTGCGATCAAGAACGGCATCGAGACCCCGAACTCCAAGGTGATGGACCGCAAGTCGCTCCAGTTCGGGACCCAGGTGATCCATAACTCGGACCACAAGTCCATGGGCCTCATGCTGTTCAAGGACGCCATCGCGTATTCGCGCAACCTGGCCATGGCCGGCGTCGCCGCGAAGCTGGACCGGACGGAGCCGCTGGCGTCCGCGCGGTTGTACGACATGTGGAAGACGCTCGGCATCGGCCAGCTGACCGGCGTCGACGTATCTGGGGAAGTGGCCGGCATCGCGCCAGACCCGGCCACGACCACCTGGCAGCCCATCGACCTGGCGAACCGCGCGTTCGGCCAGGCGGTGGCCGTGACGCAACTCCAGCTGGCCGTGGGCTATGCCGCCATGGCCAACGGCGGCTACCGCGTCCAGCCCCATCTGGTCACCGCGGTCGGCACGGACGCCGTTTCCGTGGCCGCGCCGACCCAGGTGCTGAGCACCAGCCTGGCCGGCCAGCTCAAGGACGTGCTGCACCACGTGACCGCGAGCGTGCCCTGGTACGCAGCCGGCAGCCTGATCCACAACTTCCAGGTGGGCGGCAAGACGGGCACCGCGCAGGTCTGGGACCCGGTGGCCGGCCAGTACACCTACAACAAGTTCAACTTCAGCTTCGTTGGCTACGCGGGTGGCGACGCTCCTGCCGCGATCATCGCCGTGCGCATCGGAGAGGCCGTGCCGCTGGTCAAGGGCCAGGGCGACCTGGGACTGGCCATCACCTCCTACCAGCTGTTCCGGCGGATCGCCGTCGACGCGATCTCCCGCCTGGACGTGCCGAAGGCAACGGACCCGACGGCCGGCTACCCGGAGCCCGGCTCGGCCGCCCAGCAGCAGCTCTACCCGGGGCGCTACGAGGCATGGAAGCAAGCCCACGACAAGGCCCAGCAGCCACCGCCGAAGAGGAAGCACAAGCAGCACGGCAGCCAGCCAAGCCCGCCGGCCGCTGGCGGCGGGTGAGGTCGCCCGTGCGAGAATGGCCCTCGATTGTGAGTGACCAGCCGAGCCATGTGCCGGCGACGGAACGGCCCAGTTTCGATGCCGCTGGGCTGGCTGCGGCCGTCGGCGGGACGCTCCTCCGAACGGGCAGCCTGCCCATCCGTGGCGCCGCTGTGGATTCCCGGCGGCTGGTGCCTGAGAACGCGTTCTTTGCCCTTCCGGGCGCACGGACCGATGGCCAGCGGTTCCTGGCCGACGCGGTTCGCGGAGGCGCGGCCGCGCTGGTAGTCCGCGACGTGCCCACGGACGACGAGCTGCGGGCCTTCGGCCGTGGGGTCAGCGTGGTCCAGGTGCGGGACGCCGGTGTTGCGCTGCGGGCCGCCGCCGCCACCTGGCGCGACCGCTTTTCACCATTGGTCGTCGGCATCACGGGCTCGCTGGCCAAGACGTCCACCAAGGAGCAGGTCGCGGAGACGCTGGCCCAACGCTGGAACGTGCTGCGCAACGAGGGCAACGAGAACAACGAAGTGGGACTTCCGCTGACGCTCCTGCGCCTTGGCCCGGAACACCAGGTGGCCGTGCTGGAGATGGGCATGTACGTGGCCGGCGACATCGCGCTGCTGGCCGCGCTGGCACGCCCGAAGATCGGGGTGATCACCGCGGTGCGCTCCTCGCACTTGAGCCGGGCAGGCTCCCTCGATGCCATCGAGCGAGGCAAGCGTGAGCTGGTCGAGGCACTCCCGCGCACCGGGACGGCGGTACTCAACGCGGACGACCCGCGGGTCAACCGGATGCGCGAGTACACCTCCGCGCGAGTGATGCGCTACGGCTTCACGCAGGCGGTGGACGTGGCCGCTGAGGAGATCGAGTCGCTGGGCGAGGAGGGCATGGCATTTCGCCTGCGGCTGCCGGATCAGACGCGCGCGGACGTGCGCACGCCGGCACTGGGGCGCCACTCGGTGCACAACGCGCTGGCGGCCGCGGCCGTGGGCTTTGCCGCGGGCCTTGCCACGGAGGAGATCGTGCGCGGGCTGGAACTGGGCTTCCGCGCGCCGCATCGGACGCAGCTGCTGCACGCCGGAGGGTGGCGAATCCTCGACGACAGCTACAACGCCGCGCCCGACTCCATGGCTGCCGCACTCGAGCTGCTGGCCACGCTCCCGGGCCGGCACGTGGCCGTGCTGGGAGAAATGCTGGAACTCGGCGAGGGCTCTGACGACGCGCACCGCGAGGTCGGCCGTCGCGCAGCCGCCTTGGCCGACCGATTGGTGCTGATCGGTGATGGCGCGTCCCTGATTGCCGAGGGCGCGTCCCTTGCCGGGATGCCCGCGGGCGCCGTGGAGCACGTCCCGGACCGCGACGCGGCGGTGGCCCTGCTGTTGCGAGACCTCCGTCCCGGCGACAGCGTGCTGGTCAAGGCGTCACGAGGCATGGAGCTGGACCGGGTCGTGGATGCCCTCTTGAAGGCGGCCGCGGGCGGCCTGACGGAGCGGAGCGCGTGAGCGGCTCGGAGATCATCGTCCAGGGCATCCTGGTCACGTTCGCGCTGATGGTGATCCTGATGCCCACCTTCATCCGGCTGGTGCGCCGGCTGGGCATGGGCAAGCGCATCCGTATCGACGGTCCGGAAAGCCACTACGAGAAAGAGGGCGTCCCGACCATGGGCGGCCTCCTGATCATCGGCGTGGTCGGCGGCGTGGCGCTGGCGCTCCAGTTCATGAACGGACACTTCATCGACGGATCGACGTTTGCACCGCTGGCCACGCTGGGCCTGGTGGGTCTCCTCGGCACGGCCGACGACTGGCTCAACGCGCGGACGGGCGACGGCATCCGCGGCCGGCAGAAGATCCTGTGGCAGACGGCGGTTGCGCTGGCCGCCGCATGGCAGATCCAGCAGACCTACGGCATCAACGCCGTGAACGTGCCCTTCCTCGGAGCTGTGGGCATCCCGGCATGGGCCTTCGTAATCTTCGCGGCGGTCGCCATCGTGGCCACCAGCAACGGCGTCAACATCACCGACGGCCTGGACGGCCTGGCCGGTGGAACGCTGATCTTCGCGTTCATCGGCTACATGCTGATCGCCGGGCTGAACCCGGTCGGCCAGCCCAACCTGGCCGCGTTCTGCGCGCTGATCATCGGTGCACTGCTGGGTTTCCTGTGGTTCAACGCGCACCCCGCGCAGATCATCATGGGCGACTCGGGCGCCCTGTCGCTCGGGGCCGCACTGGCGGTCACGGCGCTGATCACCGGCCAGATCCTGCTGCTGCCGCTGATCGGGATCATCTTCGTGGTCGAGACCGCGTCCGTGATCATCCAGGTGGTGAGCTACAAGACCCGGCACAAGCGGGTCTTCAAGATGAGCCCGCTCCACCACCACTACGAGCTGTCCGGCTGGGACGAAGAGAAGGTCACCCTGCGCTTCTGGATCGTCGGCGTGCTGGCGGCGATGGTCGGCGTGGCCTTCTTCATCGGCACGCGCGGGCTGCTGGTCACGTGAGCGCGGTGAGCGAGCAGCTTGACGCCCGGCCGATCGCATTGGAGGGCCTCCACCTGGGCACCTTCGATGGCAGGCCGGTGGCGGTCCTGGGCCTTGCGCGCAGTGGCATCGCGCTGGCGCGCTTCCTGGCCGACCACGGCGCCTTCGTGACCGTCTACGACGGGCGGCCCGCGGACGAGCTCGGCGAGGCCATCACGGCGCTGGGCGATCGGCACATCCTGCTGATGCTGGGACCGGACGTGGATCCCGGGGATGCCCTGCGCGGTCAGGCCATGGTGACGGCGTCGCCGTCGATCAACAGCCGCTTCCCGACGACGGAGCCACGGCTGCGCGAGGCGCTGCGAACGCTGGAGGCGGCCGGCCAGGTGCCGGTCCTGAGCGAGGTTGACCTGTTCCTGCGGCTCTGCCCGGCACCGGTCGTGGGCGTCACCGGCACCAAGGGCAAGACCACCACCAGCGCCCTGACTGCGGCCGTGCTGCGCGCCTCCGGCCGGCCGACGCTGCTCGGCGGCAACATCGGCACGCCCCTGGTGGAGCGGCTGCCGGAGATCACTGCCGATCACCGCGTGGTGCTGGAGCTGTCCGAGTTGCAGCTGCCAACCCTGTCCCGCGGCACGCTGGTGGCCACGTACACGCACGTGACCGCGGACCACCTGGATCGGCACGGCACGCTGGCCGCCTACCGCGCGGTGAAGCGCCGTCTGGCCGAGCTGGTTCCCGCCGATGGCGCGCTGATCCTCAACGCCGAGGATCCCATCGTGGCGGCCTACGAGGCGGCCAGTCACGCGGCCGTGCTGCGGTACCGCCGCAATGTGCCGGGTCCCGGCGAGGTGGGCGTGGTCGACGGCTGGATCGTGGCCGCAGGGGTGCGGCAGCTCGCGCTCGTCGGCGGTGGCACGGCCATGGCCGGTCCCGGCGGCCGCATCCTGCCAGTGGAGGAGATCGGCATCCCGGGCGCGCACAACGTCAGCAACGTCCTGGCGGCAGTGGCAGCCGGGTTGCTTTTCGGTGTGGCGCCGGACGCCATGCGCACCGCCGTCGCCCAGTTCGGCGGCGTGGAGCATCGCCTGGAACTGGTCGCGGAGATCGACGGCGTGCGGTACGTCAACGACTCGATGGGCACGCAGCCGGACGCGGTCGTGGCCGCGTTGCGCAGCTTCCCGCGCCCGCTGGTGCTGATCGCCGGCGGCCGAGCCAAGGACCTACCCATCGATGAGCTGGCCGGCGTGGTCGCGGAGCGTGCTGACGCCGCGGTGCTCATCGGCGAAAGCGGACCCGACCTTGGCGCCGCGTTCCGGGCGGCCGGCCTTGGGTATACGGAGAGCGCTGTCGATCTGGAGTCGGCGGTCGCGCAGGCCGATTCGCTTGTCCGGGCGCGCCTCGCGGCCGGCGATGCCGCACCCGGCACGGTGCTTCTCAGCCCGGCCGCGGCGAGCTTCGACATGTTCGTGGACTACGCAGCACGCGGACGTGCCTTCCGTGCGGCGGTCGCTCAGCTGGCACGCACCCGGGAGGCGAAACCGTGATCGGGCCACGCGCCATCGACCGCCCCATGCCGCCGGTCCGCACCCGCCCCGTCGGCAAGCCCCAGGTGCGCACGCCGGTCCGGCCGGCCATCCGGCCCGCGGCCATGCGCCAGGAGGACGTCCTCCGCGACGGCCGTGTCCTGCGGGGCCCGCAACGCGAGCGCCATGAACCCGATTACATGATCGTGGTGGCGGTCGCCGCGCTCTCCGCCGTCGGCATCCTGATGATCTACTCGAGCTCCGGAATCCGGGTCGCGCTCGATAGCCAGGGAGACCTCTTCCGCGCGATCGCACCGCAACTCCTCTGGAGCGGCCTCGGCATCCTCGCGCTGGCGATCATGAGCCGCGTCGACTACCGCTATCTGCGTATGGTCTCTGTGCCGCTGCTCGCGATTGCCGTCGGCCTGTTGGTGGTGGACCTGCTGCCGGCGAACGGACTGATCCACTCGATCAAGGTGGGTGGCTCGGCGCGCTGGGTGCAGATCGGCGGCCTGCCGGCCATGCACCCGGCCGAGCTGGCCAAGCTGGCGCTGGTGGTCTATCTCGCGCATTGGCTGGCCAAACGTGGCGGGGAGGCGGGCAGTCTGTTCAAGGGCATGATCCCGTTCCTGGTGATCGTTGGTCCGATCATCGGGCTGGTCGCGCTGGAGCCGGATCTCGGGACGACCGGCGTAATCGTGCTGACCGCCTTCACGATGTTCTTCATCGCCGGCGGAAGCATCTGGCAAATCCTGCTGCTCATCCCTCCAGGCATCGCCGCGGTGGCCTACTACGTTTCGTCCAGCTCTTACCAGATGGAACGCGTGACGACCTTTCTCGACCCCTGGAAGGTGTCCTCGGATGCCGGCTACCAGACCATCCACGGCCTGATGGCGCTGGCGATGGGCGGCATCCTTGGCGCGGGACTGGGCCAGAGCCGGCTGCCGGGCGGCCTGCCACTGCCGAACGCCCCGAACGACTTCATCTTCGCGGTCGTCGGCCAGGAGTTCGGGCTCGTCGGCGGATGCCTGGTGATCGGCCTGTACCTCTTCTTCGCGTATCGTGGGGTGCGGGTGGCGCTCGGCGCACCGGACACGTTCGGAGCGCTCCTGGCCATCGGCATCACCGCGTGGCTGACGCTCCAGGCGTTCGTCAACATCTGCGTGGTGCTCCAGCTGATTCCGCTGACCGGCATCACGCTGCCGTTCGTGTCATCCGGTGGCTCGTCGCTGATCGTCAGCTTCGCCGCCGTCGGTATCCTCCTGTCGATCTCTCGAGAGACCCAACCCAGAGGCACCTGGAACAATGCGGATCCTGATCGCGGCCGGGGGTACGGGCGGCCACATCTACCCGGCCCTGGCCGTCCTTCACTCCCTCGCCGAACGGCACGCTGACCTCGACGTTCGCTGGGTCGGCGGCCGCCGCGGTCTCGAATCGAGCCTGGTGCCGCAGAGCGGGCAGGCGTTCGATCAGCTCTGGCTGCGCTCGCTCAGGACGGTCGACCTCTCCGTCCACACCGTGCTCGATCCACTCCGCCTTGGCGCCTCGGTGCCGCAGGCGGCGGCGCTCCTGGCGCGTTTCCGCCCCGACGCGATCTACACGACCGGCGGCTACGTGTCCATCCCGGTGATGCTTGCCGCCGCGCCTGCACGCATCCCCGTGCTCCTCTGGGAGGGCAACCGCATCGCGGGCCGCTCCGTGCGCTCCATCGCCCGGCTGGCACGTGCGATCAGCGTCAGCTTCGAGGGCACCTGCCGCAGCCTGCCCGGGCGGTGCTACGTGACGGGAACGCCCATCCGCTCATTCGCCGGTCTGGACCGATCGGCAGCGCGTGCCGCGTTGGCCGTGCCCCTGGACGTGCCGCTGGCCCTGGTCTTTGGCGGTTCGCAGGCCGTGCGCAAGCTGAACAACGCGGTCGCGGACGCGCTGCCCGCGCTGGTCGAGCGGATGGCCGTGCTGCATCTCACCGGGGAGAGCGGCTACGCGGCGGCGCTCAAGCGCCGCGAGGCCCTGCCGGAGGATCGTCGCGAGCGTTACCGGCCGTTCCCGTTCCTGGGGGATGAGATGGCCCAGGCGCTGGTTGCCGCGGACCTGCTGGTCGGCCGCGCCGGCTCCTCGACGCTGGCGGAGGCGGCCGCGGTGGGCCTGCCCATGGTGGTGGTCCCGTACCCGCATGCCGCCGCGCACCAGGAAGCGAACGCCCGTGAGCTGGTGGACGCGGGAGCCGCCGAGCTGATCCACGACCAGGACTTCGACGGCCCGGCCCTGGAGCGCGCCTGCGCGATCCTCTCCGACGAGCCGCGCCGCGAACGGATGGCGCAGGCCGCCCGCCGCATCGGCAAGCCTGGCGCCGCCGCCGCCAGTGCGGAGCTGCTGCTGGACCTGGCCGAGGGCCGGGCATTGCCGGACGCCGCGCGCATTGAGCGCCTGGCGCGCGAAGCCGCGTGACGGCAGGCACGGTGGTGGACGCGCAGGAGCACCTGACCGACGCGGATGCACTGCGCCTTGGCGGTGAGATCCAGCGGCGGATCGGCGTCAAGACGTCGCGCCACGAGCCGCTGAGCCGCTTCACGACCATGCGGGTCGGGGGGCCGGCCGATCTCTTTGCAGAGGTCCACAACCTGTTCGAGCTGCGCGCCATCGTGCGCTTCGCGCGCTCGCGCGAGATCCCGCTCTTCCTGCTCGGCCGCGGCTCCGACCTGGTCATCAGCGACGCGGGTTTCGCCGGCCTGGTGGTGCTCAATCGGGCGCAGGGCGAGCGCGTCGAGGGGACGCGCCTCACCGCGGACTCCGGCCTGCCCATGGCCAAGGCGGCCACCATCACCAAGGACCACGGCCTCTCCGGACTGGAGTTCGGGCTTGCGATCCCGGGCACCGTGGGCGGCGCCGTGTGGGCCAACGCGGGTGCCCACGAGGCGGACGTGGCCTCGCGGCTGGTGGAGGCGGGCGTCATCCATGCCGACGGCACCGAGCAGACCATGTCTCGCGACGACCTCCGCCTGGCCTACCGGGAAAGCATCCTGAAAGGCGCGGCAGACGGTGTGCCCGAGGTGGTCACCTGGGCGACCTTCGAGCTGGAACAGGCCGAACCGGAGGTGATCTCCGCGCGCCTCGACGACATCCGGCGCTGGCGGCAGTCCCACCAACCGCTGGGGCTTCCGTCCGCGGGCAGCGTGTTCCGCAATCCGCCTGGCGACTCGGCCGGTCGGATCATCGATCAGCTGGGACTCAAGGGCCGGCGTATCGGCGGCGCGCTGGTCAGTCCCAAGCACGCCAACTTCATCGTCAACGACCAGGGGGGTACCGCGGCGGACGTGCGCCGGCTGGGCGAGGAGATCCGCGCCACGGTGCTGCGAGAGCGCGGCATCCGGCTGCGCTTCGAGATCGTCTTCGCGGGCGACTGGTCCGGCTGGGTCGAAGCGCAGGGAGAGCCTGCAGCCTCTCCCGCCACCGCGGAGCCGGCTCGATGAGTCCAAAGACGGTGAGGCTGGCCAGGCAGCCGATCGTGGTGCTGCTGGGTGGCCCGTCCGCCGAGCACGACGTCTCGCTCGTCTCCGGTCGCGCCATCGCGGTCGCGCTTGCCGGTCGCGGACATGCCGTGACCGGGTGGCTGATCGGCCTGGATGGCGCCTGGTGGCGCCTGCCGGATGCGGCCCTGGACCGATCCCTGTCGCAGGCCACGTACGACCGTCCTCAGGCACTCGGGGCAGATGGGCCGCATACCGCAGCTCGCGCGATCGAGGT
>CAZENL010000105.1:0-10502 GCA_964513505.1 uncultured Anaerolineaceae bacterium | reverse complement strand
GTGCCTACTTCGGGCACGGCAACGAGAAGACCGATTCCGTCGGCTACCTGGACGCCCAGACCAAGGCGATCTTCGGGCGTTCCTATGCGGCGGAGCCCGATGTCCTGGTCAAGGAGCTTGCCGGGGACACGGCGATACAGGCCGCCGACACGCTGCTCCTGACGGTCCCCAACCAGCTGGGCGTGGAGTACAACGCGCACGCCGTGGAGAGCATCCTCAAATACGTGGCCCCGGAGCTCGGCTGGCGCTAGCCACCCTGTACGATCCAAGCCATGCCGTCCGAGGCGCTGCTGTTGGCGATCGCGACCCTCGCCGTGGCCGTCGCCGGGTTCACGGCCGTGACTTCCAGCCTGGTCCCACCCGGCGGCTCGTGGCAGCCGGCGATGCGCATCCGGCAGCGTGCCATCGTCTCGACCAGCTTCAATGTCATGTTCGAGTCGCTCGCCCCGTCGATCGCGTTTGCGTGGCTCGGCGTCGTGCACGACGCGCTCGTCGTCGCCAGCCTCTGCGTCGCGGTCTACGCGACCGGGATCGTCGTCTGGCGTGGGCGCCAGTTCATCAGAGCGGGTTCGTACCGGACCCGCTCGGCCCTGGTGCTGTTCTCGCTCGGACCGACGGCGACAGTGCTGTTCTGGGCGAATGCAGCTGTTTTCGCGTCGGTTGCCGTCTACGCCCTCGCCCTCTGCATCCAGCTGTCGGTGGCGGTGATCAGCTTCTACTCGCTCGTCTCGGCCGCGCAGGGCTGACGCCGATAGCGCGACTTGTGCCAAGCGGCACGTTGCATACGGCTGTGCTCGGGGGTATACCGACATGGAATCGACCTTCGGAAGGGCGTGAGCCTGGGTAGCCGAGCTTCGGACGGAGGTCGTCGCGGTTGTCGGAGCAAGGGCCATGAAAGCCTGGCGTCACGGATATGTCGCCATGATGCTGACGGCCGTCATGGCACTCGCGATCGGTTGCACTACGGCGGTGCCTGCCACCACCGCGCCGGCGATCGCCACGCCAAGCGGCCATACCGTGGTCCTGAGCGACAACGGGATGACCGTCACGGTCGAGGATCCGGCTTCGGTCATCAGCGGCGGCGCGTTGTCGCTGGGGTTCGAGTCTGTGACCAATCTGGACGTTTCGAACCCCACCGCTGACGACGAATCACTCCAACTGAGTTGGATCACCGCGATGTGCGCCCCCGGAGGGAAATTCCGACTTTCACCCCAGGGTGCCGGCTGGCTGCTCGAAGTCCTCACGCTCCAGGTGGCGCCATCCGTCACTCCCGGCAATGGGGTCATCTGTGCCGGCGGGCCGATCACCCTCACGGTCCGTCTGTCCTTGACTCGCCCGATACCGGTCGCGGCGATCCAGGTCAGTCTGCCGCCGGACACATCAGGTGCAATCCCAACCGATGTGCCGGCAAGTCCGGACGTCGTCGCGTTTCCTGGAGACGTTCTCGGACTGCCCGTTCACACCGTCGCCAGCGCGCTGGATCTCATCGCGCACGGGGCCACGGCGGGGCGCGAGATCGCTGTCGCCGGGTACTGGCAGATGGCGGGCACCATCTCCTGCCCGCCCTGGCTCGATTACGCGAGCAGGGCGATGCCCGACTGCAACCCCGAGTATCTGGCCGACTCAGACCTGCACCTTCGCCTCGGGGCGCAGTCCGCAGGTCCGGCGCTCCGCCCCGTGATCGATGACGAGGCAACCGATCCACTCGACGCGCTCTCGAACGGAACGCGGCGCATCGTGGCCGTCGGGCACGCCGGCGACCCGCGGGCGTGGGGCTGCGTGGTCAACCCGGTTTCGCGGTGCCTGGCCAACTTCTTTATCGACCGTGTCGTCTGGGTGGAGGGAGCAGACGCCGGGACGGACGTCGTTCCGACGGTCTACCTCACTCAGGGCACGGCCCCGCGGTTGAGCCCGCAGGCGGCCGTCGCTGCGGCCACGACCGCCTTGCCGGCGGGTGTGCTCGTGACCGTCGTTCCCACGGAGGCGGTCTGGGCGCCGACGATCGACCCGCGCGTGCGAGGCGGCGTGCAGGGCCTCATCTGGATCGCACGGGCCATCACCGGGCCGGTCGATTCGGCTGGTACGGCTGCCCTCGACGAGGTCGTGATCGACGACGACAGCGGCAAGATCCTTCAGCGGCTCAGCGTTGCATCACCAGCCGAATACCGGCCGGCCACCGTCGTCTTGTCGGCGGGCCACGGCAATGGCGGAACCTATGACGTCGAGCTGACCGACGGGACCATCATCCTGACCGGAAGCACCTCCAACGGAGCGCAGGCACCCGTCGTACTCGAGGCTGGCGACTACCGCATCCTGGCGTGGGCCGGCCACGCCCCGCCGAGCAACCCACCGGCCAGCGCCTGCAGCCGGAACATCCACGTCAGCGCTCTGGAGCAGGTGTCGTTCGCGGCCTCCTTCGGCGGGCTGAACCTCGATTCCGGACCCTGCACGTGGGACCGCGTCCCGACGCCAACTCCGTATTGACCGACGGACGTAGAGAGGCTGCCCGGGTTACGCGGGCAGTCCGGCCATCGTGAACGTGAAGATCGCACCACCCTGGGGTTGATTGGCCGCGCGCAGCACGCCACCGTGACGCTCCGCGATCCAGGCCCCGATGGCCAGTCCCAGCCCGGTTCCTCCGACAGGGGCGTCCTCCGCGCGCCAGAAGCGATCGAAGACGCGGGGGAGGTCCTCCGGGCGGATGCCTGGACCCGTGTCGCTCACCTCCAGGGTGGCGCCCGGACGGACCCGCACCGCGACCACACCGCCGGCCGATGAGTGCCGGATGGCGTTGTCCACCAGGATCGCAACAAGCTGGCGGAGTCGCGCGATGTCGCCGGTCACCGGAGCCGGTTGGACGTCCAGATGCAGGGTCACGCCCCGCGCCACTGCCTGGGGGGCCAGGTTCTCCGTCGCGTCGGTGGCCAGTTCGCCCAGGTCGGTTCGCACCAGCTCCAGTTCCACGGAGCCGGCGTCCGAGCGCGCCAGCGTGAGCAGGTCCGCCATCAGCGCAGCCGCACGCGTGGCGCCGGTCTGGATGTCGTCGGCGGCACGCGCCACCGCGGACGGTTCGTCCGTGTGCCGGCGCAGCGTGTCGACGCCTGCCTGCACGATGGCCAGGGGCGTCCGCAGTTCGTGGCTGGCGTCAGCGGTGAACTCGCGTTGTCGGCGGAGCGAATCGCGGATTGGCACGAGCGCCCGCCCGGCGTAGACATATCCGAACACGATCGCCGCCCCGAGCACCAGGAAACCGCCAACAACGAGCACCAGCACCACCGTCTGGAGCGTGCGCAACTCCGCCGTCCGATCGGCGTAGACCTGCACCACGACAGGGCCCGCGACCAGGTCAGTCTGTTCGGTGAGCACGCGCACGGGAGTCCCGGCCACGACGGTCTCGGTGATCGTGGTCTGGCCGTTGGCGGCCGCCATCAGGGCGACGGGGTCGGCGACACCCAGCGCCACCGCCTCCGGCAATCCGCCCGGTGCTGGCGCCGTGCCGCCGGTGACGAACGCGGAGGGAGCCGGATTGCCACTGTCGGGCGGCACCACCGCGCCGAGCGCAGCCACGTTGACGGGCACGGCGATCGCGACGGTGCCCGATGCGGGACCGCCGAACAGCAGACCGGGTGCGCTCGGGTCTCCCGTCACTGCGGTGACCGTCAGTTCCGAACCGGTGACCTGGGCTGCCGAAGGCATGTCGACCGCACCGGCACGCGCCTGCAGCTGGTCGATCGAATCAGACCGCAGGCTGGTAGCCACGGCCCAGTAGACGGCCAGGCCGAGGCAGAGCAGCGTCAGGAGCGTCGAGCCGCCACTCAGGAGCATCAGTCTCCGGCGGACGCGGCGCAGCATGGGCTGGTCGGCGTTCTTCATCTCGAGGTTTCCGGTGCGGCCGCGGCCCGGAGCGGGGGCGCAACCCCTGTGAGTCCGGCCGGCCGTGCGAGGCGGTACCCGACGCCACGCACGGTTTCGATCAGGGCACCTGCCTCTGGGCCCAACTTGCGGCGCAGGAAGTAGACATAGGCATCCACGCTGCTGAGCATCACTTCCACGCCGTGTGGCCAGGCGTGGTCCAGCAGCTGATCGCGGCTGAGCGCCTGGTCGGGATGGCGCAGCAGGCATTCGAGCATGGAGAACTCGCGCGGGCTGAGCACCACCTCCTGTCCGGACACGCGCACGGATCGAGCCACCTCGTCCAGGAGGATCGGCCCACAGCTGAGGGAACCGCCGGTGCTGTTCGCCTCAGCGGCGCGCCGGCCCAGCGCGCGCAGTCGGGCGGCCAGCTCCTCGTAGGCGAATGGCTTGACCAAGTAGTCATCCGCGCCGGCGTCCAGGCCCAGGACGCGGTCGGATACGGCGTCGCGGGCCGTGAGCATGAGGATCGGCACGCGATCGCCGCGCCGGCGCAATTCACGAGCCACCTCCAACCCGGAGATGTCGGGCAGGCCGATGTCCAGGATCACCGCGTCCAAACCGGGTTGCTCGGCCAGGAGCAGCGCCTGCCTGCCGTGGCTTGCCTGCTCGACGATGTGGCGATCGTCTCTCAGCAGCCGGGCGGTCAGCTCGGCAAGGTGTGCGTCGTCTTCGATCAGCAGTACATGCATGGCGTTCCTCGGAGCCGCGGCGTTGGGGCGCGCCCGCGCGGGTGAGCCGACCTGCACGGCAACTTGTAGCACCGAATTCTCAAAGAACGATCAAAGCACCCGGCAGGCCCCGAGCGCACCGGCGGCACCCCAACCTGCCCAGAATTCCGTTTCACTTTGATGCGCCTTCGATGTGCGCCGCCCATAACGGTGGCGTGGCCGGCCCGCCGTGCAGCCGATCACCACGGCAACTGTCGTTGGAGCAACCGGTTCGGCGGCCGCGCTCCGGAGGAATCCGATTTGGAAAGCGATCGTCTCAGAGTCACCGGTCGTCGACCGGTCCGGCATCTCTTGATGGCCGTGGCCTTGCTCGCGCTCACCTCGGCAACGGTGAACGCAAGCTCGCCGTCTCCTTCGGCGCCGGGGGGCGACACCTCGGTACCCCAGGCGAGCGGCGCGCCAGCGACCGATCCGTCGGCGGCGTTCAAGGCGTACGCCGCCTGCATGAAGGACCACGGCATCGACCTGCCCGATCCGGCCGTCGTGACGGGAACGGCTCCCGCGCCGGGCGGAGCCCCTGTCCTGCACGTGTTCACCGGGACAGCCGGGACTGACCAGGGAACCCCGGCGGGCGCGGGCACGCTCAGCGTCACGGTCGGTGCCGTCGCCGACGGCGCGACGTTTGACGGCAAGGACTTCCAGGCCGCCGACGAGGCCTGCCGTGACCTTCTGCCGGCCCCGGATGTCTCGTCCGGCACCTCGGTCACGATCGCGTCAACCGAGGACGTCGCCGCCTTCAACGCGTGTATGACCAAGCAGGGCATCGATCTGCCGGACCCGACCAAGGTCACCGGCTCCGATGCATCGACCTTTGTCCAGGTGACGGCCGACGGTTCGGTGGATCCAAACGATCCGAGTTCGGCGGCGGTGCCCGCAGCCGGGCTGACGGTCGGCATCGACGGCGCGGCCGTGGGCGGGGCCGACGCCGCAAAGCTCCAGGCGGCCCTCGAGGCCTGCTCGAAGCTCCTGCCGGATGCCCCCGCGAACGTGGTCGGGCCGATCATGGTCGGACCCGGGACGGAGGCCTCGCCGGCGCCATAGGCCGGCCATCGCCGCCATCCCTGTTTCTGGAGCGGACCGCCGACGACCCTGGGTCGCGACGGTCCGCTCCGATGTGTGGCTCGAGCCGGCGAATACGGCGCCAGACCGCCGCCCGCCGTAGGATTCCCGCGAAAACAGCAGCAGATGGAGGCCCGATGGCCGGCTTCGAGACGGTGACGGTTGGCGGCAAACCCGTGCGCCTGTACGAGGCGGGGAGCGTTTCCCACGGAGCGCCCGGTGTGGTGCTGCTCCATGCGTGGTGGGGTCTCAACGACGATGTTGTGGCCTATGCCGAGCGCCTGGCGACGGCCGGTTTCGCGGTCCTGGCGCCGGACCTGTTCAACGGCCAGGTTGCCTCGACGGTCGAGGATGCCGATCGCCTGTCCAGTGCGTCCAACGACGCCGCCACGGGCTCCATCGTGCTTGCGGCCGTCGATCTGCTGGCGGAACGGCTGGGGCCGGGCCCCAAACTTGCCGCCCTGGGCTTCTCGTTCGGCGCCGCGTGGGCGATCTGGACTCCCAACAAACGCGACCGGATTGCGGCCAGCGTGGTCTATTACGGCACCTGGGTGGACGACAAACTTTTGGCCGCCAGCCACGTTCCGGTGCTGGGGCACTTCGCGGAAAACGATCCCTACGAGACGGCCGAAACGGTGGACGCCTTCGAGAAGGGCCTGCGAGCTGCCGGTCGCGAGGCCACGATCTACCGCTACCCGGGCACCGGACACTGGTTCGCCGAGCCCTCGAAGGACGCCTACCGGGCAGAGGCTGCCGAGCTCGCCTTCGACCGCACCGTCACCTTTTTGAGGCACCAACTCACGGCGCCCGCCGGCTGACGGGCGCCGTCCGGCGGTGGCGTGGCGCGACCGGAGACCGGCCGCGCCCGGTAGCTATGGAAGTGCCTGAAGGATCTTCGCCGTCTGCGAGTCGGTGGTGCCCTGCAGGAGGAAGAGCGTGTCGCCCGTGGCGTAGAGCACGGCGGTATCACCTTCGCTGCTCACGGCCACCGCGACGTTCTTGCCACTGATGGTGGACTGGCTCATGGTCGGCGGTGGTGGCGGCGAGGCATCGAGGCCACCGACCATCATCGCGTAGTTCTGCACGATCTTGTTGGCGTCGGTGTCGGGCGTCCGCAGTGCCTCCAGTTGGACGGCCTCCCCGTCGACGGTCCCGCTCGCGGTGCCAAAGCTCATCCGGTTGAAGTCGATGCCGATCGAGGCGAACATCGCGACCGCCTTCTGGAACTCAGCGTCCGTGCCGCCGAATTGCCGAATGATGTCCGAGTACAGCCCCGTTTGGACGCCGGTGACCGGCTGGCCGTCGATCGTGGCCGGGAATTTGGACGCAAGGACAGGGTCCGGGGTCAGGCTCGGCGGCGCAAGCGATGTGCCCGGGATGGGCGTCGCCACGTCGGCTGTGGTCACCGCCGGAGTGACCGCCGCCGGAGTCGTGGGTGCGGGGGTGGTGGCGACCGGTGTCGCCCCCGCCGGGACGGACGTGGCGCCGATCGGCGCCGTGGTGGCGGAGTTGCCGCCGCACGAGACCAACAGGACCGCTCCCGATAGGACCGCGGCCGGCATCAACAACAGGCGACGATTCACAGCGGTTCTCCTCCGACGTGGCATGCGAGCGCCTCGTTCCAACTGCCGCGGGTCGCGACGCCAGATGACTCTGGCTCTACCCGCGGCCGCGTTCCGCGCCACTCAAGCGGCGGGATCGCGACGAAGCTGCGCATGGCATGCCCCCTTCGACGGCGATGGTCTGCGTCACGGCGCGTGGCAGGGAAGTGCCGAATCGACTGAACGTGCCGCCAGGGCAGAGCCGGATTGGCTCGGATCGTGTGCTCCGACCCGTGGCGACGCATTGACACGCGTTGACCGATCTCCCATCGTGCGCGGGTCCTCGGTCGCCAAAAGGAGATCGTGATGCGGTTCATCGCCGTCCAGGGGTTCTCGATCCGACCTGACACGCAGGTCGCGTTCCAGGACGCGGCCATCCTCGACCTCCCGACGGCCTGACGGTGCGGGCGATCCTCCGTCTCTCGGTCGCGTTTGCCCTGGCGGCGCTGTCGGTCGGCGTCCCAGGTGCCGTCGCTGTCGGCGCACAACCCGCCGCCGCGATCACCTGCCAGATCGTGCCGTTCGATCCCAGCAGCAATTTCACGGGCGATCACATGATGCACGACATCGATGCGCTCGCCACGAACGACATCTGGGCGGTTGGCGAACAGGACGGCGACAGCGGCGTGCCGCTTGCGTACCACTACAACGGCCACAAATGGAAACGTTCTTCCCTCGCGCCTGCCCAGCCCGGCTGGCCGTATGCGGTTCTCAACGCGGTCGCGGCGCGTGCCACGAATGACGTTTGGGCATTCGGCGTGGAGGTCGACACCAGCAACACGCACATGCAGCTGCTGATCGAGCACTGGAACGGCCACCATTGGACCTTCAGCAGCAGTTTCGTGATCCCCGGCGCCGACGATACCTATGAGCTGGACGTCAACGGAGCCGTCGCGATTTCGGCCAGGGACGCCTGGGTCGTCGGAGAGAGTCCCGGACAACCACCCTTCGCGTACCACTGGAACGGGATAGCGTGGTCCAACACGACCCTGCCGGACGGCGTGGGTTACCTCTCGGACGTCACGGGCTCGGCCGCACACGGCGTATGGGCGATCGGTGGAGACCTGCCGAACCAGAGCATCCTGCACTGGGACGGAAGCGCCTGGCAGACGGCATACGGGCTGAACGACGATCTTGGCATCCTCAACCGGATGGATATCACCAAGTCAGGCAACGTGGTGGCAGTCGGCAATGCGGACAACAAACGACAGCAGGTGGCACTCGCAGGCCCGTCCCCAAGCTGGGTGAGCCAGGTCGTTCCACCCACGAAATACGACTACACGCAACTGCTTGATGTGGCCGTGGTCTCCGCCAAGAGCATCTGGGCCATCGGCGAAACCTCGCCGCATCAGTTCATCCAGCCGAGGTATCCGGCCGTTTATCGGTGGAATGGCTCCAAGTGGTCCCAGCTCACCATGCCGATCAACAAGAACGCCGGCGAGATCCTTGAGGCCATGACCAGCGTGCCTGGGTCGAATCAGGTCTATGCCGTCGGTTACGTGGACTACGGCCCGTATGTGTCCAAGGATCTGCTGATCACGCGGATCTGCTGAGGCCGAACCCCTGAAGCGGAGGGCCGGGGGCGGCCGGTCCGTGTCACCGGGTAGGCTTGCGGGCACATGCCCGCCGAGTTCATCTACACCGCCTACAAGCTCGCCCGCCATTACCCGCCCGACCGAACGGTGCTGGAGGACATCTCCATCTCGTTCTATCCGGGCGCCAAGATCGGCGTCATCGGGCCTAACGGCGCCGGCAAGACCAGTCTCCTCAAGATCATGGCGGGCCTGGACGACGGCTTCAGCGGCGAGGCGCGGCTGACGCCGGGGTTCACGGTCGGGTACCTCAGCCAGGAGCCGCAGCTGGACCCGACCAAGGACGTCAAGGGCAACGTCATGGATGGTGTGCACGAGGTCCAGGCGCTGATCGACCAGTACAACGCGGTCATGGCCCGCTGGTCGGACCCGGACGCCGACTACGAGGCAATCGGCGCGGAACAGGCCACGCTTGAGGACCACATCGCCGCCGCCGACGCGTGGAACCTGGAGCGCAACGTGGACATCGCCATGGATGCGCTCCGCTGCCCGCCGGACGACGCGGACGTGAGCGTCCTATCCGGCGGCGAAAAGCGCCGCGTGGCCCTCTGCCGGCTGCTGCTCCGGCACCCGGACCTGCTGCTGCTCGACGAGCCGACCAACCACCTGGACGCAGAATCCGTGGAGTGGCTGGAACGGTTCCTGCAGGAATACGCAGGCACCGTGGTCGCCATCACCCACGACCGCTACTTCCTGGACAACGTGGCCAAGTGGATCCTGGAGCTGGATCGCGGCCGCGGCATCCCGTTCTCCGGCAACTATTCCAGCTGGCTGGAACAGAAGCTCGAGCGCATGGCGCGCGAATCGAAGGTGGCGGACGCTCGTCAGCGCACGCTGGCCCGCGAGCTTGAATGGGTGCGCCTGTCACCTCGAGCGCGGCAGGCCAAGGGCAAGGCACGCCTCAGCGCCTACGAGCAGTTGATGGCCGAGGCGCAGGACGTCAAGGGCCCTGCCAGGGAGCTGGAGATCGCGATTCCGCCCGGCCCGCGACTGGGCGATCAGGTGATCGAGGTCAAGGGCCTGCGCAAGGGCTACGGCGACCGGCTGTTGATCGAGGACCTGACGTTCTCCCTGCCGCGCTCCGGGATCGTGGGCATCATCGGGCCCAACGGTGCCGGCAAGACCACGCTGTTCCGCATGCTGGTCGGCCAGGAGGCGCCCGATCGCGGCAGCATCCAGGTGGGCGACACCGTCCAGCTGAGCTACGTGGACCAGAGCCGCGACGACCTGGACGCCGGCAAGACCGTCTTCCAGGAGATCACCCAGGGCGCCGAGATCATCAAGGTCGGTTCACGCGAGCTGCCTGCGCGCGCCTACGTGTCCAGCTTCAACTTCCGCGGCACGGACCAGCAGAAGCTGGTGGGGACGCTGTCGGGAGGGGAGAGGAATCGCGTCCACCTGGCCAAGCTGCTCCAGTCGGGCGGCAACGTGCTGCTGCTGGATGAGCCGACCAACGACCTGGACGTGGACACGCTGCGGGCGCTGGAGGCCGGCCTCGAGTCGTTCCCCGGCTGCGTGGTCGTGATCAGCCACGACCGCTGGTTCCTGGACCGCATCGCGACCCACATCCTGGCCTTCGAAGGCGACAGCCAGGTGCGCTGGTTCGA
>CAZENL010000104.1:0-10567 GCA_964513505.1 uncultured Anaerolineaceae bacterium | reverse complement strand
CTGCTGATCACCCACTACCAGCGCCTGCTCAACTACATCACCCCGGACGTGGTCCACGTGCTCGCCAAGGGCCGCATGATCAAGTCCGGTGGCCGGGAGCTGGCACTCCAGCTTGAAGAGGAGGGCTACGCGCCGGTGCTGCGCGAGGCCGGCCTGGAGATCGACTTCCAGGACGAGGCGCCCGAACCGGCGGAGGCCGTCGAATGACCACCACCCTGGCGCCGACGATCGCGAGCGAATCCGCCGAGGCGACGCCCGTGCCCGTGCTGCCGTTGGACGTCGAGCGCATCCGCGCCGACTTCCCCATGTTCCGCCGCGACTTCGGTGGGCGCCACCTGGCCTACCTCGATTCGGCCGCCTCTGCGCTCAAGCCGCAATCCGTGGTGGACGCGGTCAGCGACTACTACACGCGCTACACGGCCAACATCCATCGGGGCATCTACACCACCGGTGAGGAGGCCACCGCGGCCTACGAGGCGGCTCGGGCGACCATCGCACGCTTCATCGGCGCAAAGGATGCCCGCGAGATCGTCATGGTCCGCAACGCCACCGAGGCCATCAACCTGGTCGCCTATACGTGGGGCCGGCGGAACATCCGTCAGGCGGACACGATCGTGCTGACGGAACTGGAGCACCACTCCAACCTGGTCCCGTGGCAACTGCTTGCCCAGGAGAAGGACGCGGACCTGGAGTTCGTGGCCATCGACGATCAGGGGCGCCTCAACCAGCAGAGCTACGACGTGCTGCTCCGCACCAGACCGCGGCTGGTTGCGTTCAACGCCGTGTCCAACGGAATCGGCACCATCAACCCGGCCAGGGAGATGATTGCCAAGGCTCACGAGGCGGGAGCCCTGGTGCTCATTGACGGGGCGCAGGCCGCCCCCCATGCGCCGGTCAACGTGCAGGATCTGGACGCCGACTTCTTCGTCTTCTCCGGCCACAAGACGCTCGGCCCGACCGGCTCCGGCGCCCTGTGGGCGCGGCGCGAACTGCTGGAGGAGATGCCGCCCTTCATGGGTGGCGGCGAGATGATCCGCGAGGTGCACCTGCGCCGCGCCACGTTCAATGACGTGCCCTGGAAGTTCGAAGCCGGCACACCGGACATCGCGGCGGCCATCGGGCTCGGAACGGCGCTGGATTACCTGACCGGCATCGGCATGGACACGGTCCGCGCGCACGAACGGGCGCTGACCGCGTACGCGCTGGAAATGCTGCCGCGCGAGGTGCCGGGCATCAAAATCCACGGTCCCCTTTCCGCAGACGAACGTGCCGGTATCGTCACCTTCAACCTGCCGGGCGTGCACCCGCATGACGTGGCGTCGCTGCTGGACCGGGAGGCCATCGCGGTCCGGGCCGGGCAGCACTGCACGCAGCCACTCCACGAGCGCCTCGGCGAGCCCGCCTCCGCGCGTGCCAGCTTCAGTGTCTACACCGGCACGGACCACATCGACCGGCTGGCGGTCGCGCTCCGCAACGTGCAGCGCATCTTCGCCGGCGGCAGCCGCGTGGCCGCGGCACCCGGCATCTAGGACGCTTGGGCTACCCTGTCACGCTGATGGACGACCTGTACCGCGACGAGATCCTGGAGCACTACCGCAACCCGCACAATTTCGGCACGCTGCCGGATGCGGACGCGACCTATGAGGGCTCCAACCCGCTGTGTGGCGACCGGATCACGCTGAGCCTGCGCTTCGACGACGCAGGCGGCACGGTCCAGGAAGTGGCCTTCACCGGTCGTGGCTGCGCCATCAGCCAGGCCTCGGCATCCATGCTCACGGACGAGATCAAGGGCAAGCCGGTCGCCAAGGTCAGCAGCGTCACTAACCAGGACGTCCTGGACAACCTGGGCATCGACATCAGCCCCGCCCGCCTCAAGTGCGCGCTGCTGTCCGTCGACACGCTGCGCAAGGCCCTGGCCGAGCATGCCGCGCATGCCGCCACCGCACAGGCCGGCGCATGACGCGCGCTACGGCCGTTCGCTCCGCGACCACACCAGGCGGTGGATGCGTGTGTCCCTGGCCGGCCTGCTGAGGGCTGGCGAACTCCTCTCCGCCGTCCACTCCGGCCGGACCAACTCCCTCGACGTCCGGCACTCCCCATCACCCGACCCTGGAGCCGAAACCACCGATGAGCAAGACATTCGCCGAGTTGATGCGCGACGCACGCGCATCTGTCAGACAGATCTCGCCGGGCGAAGCCGAAATCGCCCGGGAGCACGGCGCGCGCTTCGTCGACGTGCGTGAGGCCAACGAGTGGGACGAGGGCTACATCCCGGGTTCGGCGCTGATCGCCAAGAGCTACCTGGAGCAGCAGATCGAGGGCCAGGTCGCGGACCGCAGCGCCCCGGTGATCCTCTACTGCGCGAGTGGCGTGCGTTCCCTGTTCGCGGCCCAGACGCTCGCCGGAATGGGCTATGCGGACGTCGCGTCCATGAGCGGAGGCTTCCAGCAGTGGAAGTCGGAGGGCCGTGAGTGGCGCAAGCCGGTGGTCCTGACGCAGGCTCAGAAGCAGCGCTACAGCCGGCACCTGCTGATGCCGGAAGTCGGTGCAGAAGGCCAGGCCAAGCTGATTGACTCCAAGGTCCTCTTGATCGGCGCCGGTGGCCTTGGCGCACCGGCCATGCTCTACCTGGCCGCAGCGGGGGTCGGGACGATCGGCATCGTGGACTTCGACATCGTCGACATCTCCAACCTCCAGCGCCAGGTGGTCCACACCAACGATCGGGTCGGCCAGAAGAAGGTCGAATCGGCATCCGCAACCATCCACGCCCTGAACCCCGAGACCGTGGTGATCCCCCACGACGAGATGCTCACGGATTCCAACGTTGACCGGCTGATCGACGGCTACGACGTGATCCTTGACGGTACGGACACGTTCGAGACGCGCTACACGCTCAACGACGCCGCGGTGCGCGCCCGCATCCCCGTGGTGCATGCGTCGGTCTTCCGCTTCGAGGGCCAGCTGACGGTCTTCAAGCCGTACGAAGGGCCGTGCTACCGCTGCCTGTATCCCACGCCGCCGCCGCCGGAGCTGGCACCGGGCTGCTCCGTTGCCGGAGTGCTCGGGGTGGTGCCGGGCACGATGGGCATCCTCCAGGCGACGGAGGCGCTCAAGCTGCTGCTGGGGATCGGGGAGCCGCTGGTGGGCCGGTTGCTGATCTACGACGCCCTGGACTCCACGTTCCAGGAGTTGAAACTGCGTCGCGATCCGGCGTGCCCTGCCTGCGGGGAGCGAGCGGTCGCAGCTGCCGGCGCCGCCGGGCACCACGCGCAGCAGCCCATCGGGGTGCCGGCATGACCACGATTCGCATTCCGCCGGTGCTGCGCGTGCAGGCGGGCAACAACAAGCAGGTGGACGTCACCGGAGCGACCGTCGGAGAGGTGCTCATCAGCCTGGTGAGCCAGTACCCCGGACTGCGCGAGCAGCTCATGACCGCCGACGGCGGGCTCAACCGCTTCGTCAACGTCTACATCAATGGCCGCGATGTGCGCTACGAGCAGGAGCTGGCCACGCCGGTGGCGGATGCGGACACCCTGATCCTGCTCCCGGCCATGGCCGGCGGCTGACTCCCGCGCCGAACCACTCGCGCGAACGACCCGTCATGGCTGTCTCTGAGCTGCCCGGGGCGCCGCAGCGGAATGCGGCCGCCCCGTCGCACCGCTACGCCTCGATCGTCGACGCCATCGGGCACACGCCGCTGGTCGAGATCCCGCGGATGTGCCCCAACGACCGGGTGCGGCTCTACGCCAAGCTGGAGTTCATGAACCCGACCGGTTCGGTCAAGGACCGGGTCGCCAAGTACCTCATCGAGGACCTGGAGCGCAGTGGAAGGTTGGGCCCCGACTCGGTGATCCTGGAGCCGACCAGCGGCAACACCGGCATCGCACTGGCGATGATCGCCCGCCGCAAGGGCTACCAGGTGGTGGTGGTGATGCCCGCCAACGTGACCCACGAGCGCCGCCAGCTGCTGGAGCTGTTCGGGGCGTTGATCATCGATTCCCCTGCCGAGCTGGGATCCAACGGGGCGGTGGCACTGGCCAAGGAGCTGGCGGCGGCCGATCCGC
Organism: uncultured Anaerolineaceae bacterium; assembly: GCA_964513505.1. Taxonomy (GTDB): domain Bacteria; phylum Chloroflexota; class Limnocylindria; order Limnocylindrales; family CSP1-4; genus JAFMJV01. Next base: position 6,503 of record CAZENL010000104.1, on the reverse strand, counting down.
GTTTCGTGATGCCCTACCAGTACGGCAACCCGGCCAACCCGCGCGCCCACGAAGAGACCACGGCCGTGGAGATCATCGCGGACTGCCCGGAGGTGGACGCGTTCGTCGGAGGGCTGGGCACGGGCGGCACGCTCGTTGGCGTGAGCCGGGCGCTGCGCCGCCACAACCCGAATGTGAAGATCTACGCCGCCGAGCCGCTCCCCGGAGACGCGGTGCAGGGCCTCCGATCCCTGGACGAGGGCTTCATCCCGGAGATCTTCGACCCGGGCGCCATCGACGGGAAGTTCCTGGTCTCCAATGCCGAGTCGATCGAGGCGCTGCGCGACCTGACCGAACGCGAGGGGATCTTCGCGGGCGTCTCATCCGGCGGCGTCCTGGTGGCGGCCGCCCGCGTGGCCGAAACCATGGATCACGGCACGATCGTGGCGCTGCTGCCCGATGGCGGCTGGAAGTACCTCTCCGAGGACATCTGGAAGCGCAACCTGGACGCGGACCACGACGAGATCGCGTCGCTCAACCTGTGGTGAGGATGCGGTGACCGACCCGGATGCGCGGCCGGCCCCGGCCGGCCTGAAGCCCGGTCCCGAGGCGGATGCATGGCGAGGGGCCGCCGACACCGGCACGGCCAGGCGCGCGGTGGCGCCAAAGCTGCCGTCGTGGTCCCCGGCCAGCGCGACCATCTCCAACGAGCTGATCGCCCAGATCGTCGAGTCGGCGCGCCACGGGTTCCCCAACGAGGCCTGCGGCCTGCTGGCGGCCGATCGGATCGCCGAGGACGGCGGCATGCCGAGCCGGTTTCTGCCCATGCGCAACGCCGCCGCGTCCCCGTATCGCTACGAGATCGACTCGCAGGAGCTGCTTGCCGCGATCCTGGAGATCGACGACCGCGACCAGGTGGTCTGGGGCATCGTCCATTCGCACGTGGCGTCCAAGCCCGAACCCTCGGCGACAGACGTGGGGCTGGCCGCGTACCGGGACGCGCTCTACCTGATCTGCTCCCTGGCCACCGATCCGCCGGTCGTGCGTGCCTGGTCGATCGTCGACGGCCACGTCAGCGAGGTCGTGCTCAACCCAACGTAGGCCGGGCCGAATCGGCGAAACCGCGACCAGCAGTGCGGTTGTCCCGCGGTTACCCTGTCCGCTTGAACTGGCTCGCAGTGACCGCGGCTGGCGTCGTCCTGTCGTCGCTGCTCGCCGTGGCGGGCCTGCTGATCGTCCGCAAGTCGCGGCTCCAGCGGCACCTTGGTGAGAACGACGTCGCGGGGCTGCTGTTCGGCGCGGTCGGGGTGCTCTACGGCGCGCTGCTGGCGTTCGTGGTGTTCGCCACCTGGGAGAGCTACTCCCGGGCGGAGCAATCCGTGGTGGCCGAGGGCGCTGACCTGGTGGCCGTCTACCGCGACACGCAGATCTTCCCCGATCCGCTGCGACCCGAGATCCAGGCCTCGCTGCGCACCTACGCCGGCCAGGTGATGGCGACGGAATGGTCGTCGCACGGCAACCTGGTCGTCCACAGCACACCGGACCTGCTCAATCCCGTCTACGACCTCTACCGCCAACTCGAGCCGACAACTGCGCTCACAGACACGCAGCTGGCGGCCGCCAACGAGCGTCTGGCCCAGCTGGAGCTCCAGCGGCATCTCCGCCACCTCTCCGGCGAACAGACCCTCCCATCGGTGTTCTGGCCGGTCCTGGTGCTGGGCAGCGTGATCGTGATCCTGTTCTCCTACCTCTTCCACCAGACCAACCTGCGTCTCCAGGCCGTCATGACCGGGCTGCTCGGAGCCATGCTGGCGCTGGTGCTGCTGCTCATCTTCAGCCTCAACCAGCCGTTCACGGGGCCCGTGCCGGTCAGCCAGCAGCCGCTGCTCCACGCACTGGCGCAATTCGACGCGATCGATCTCCAGGCGCCGAAGCCGTAACGTTCGATTGCGTGCGCCGCCGCGCGCTCAAGTCCTGGACCGCAACGCCTCCACGAGCGCGGCATCCGTCGGCGTCGAGCCCAGGCCGAGCTTCGCGCCGACGCGCGCCGGATAGGGTGGCTCCAGGAACGTGGACTCGAGCGTCGGCCAGGCACTCTCCGCAAACACCTGCGCCGGAGTCCCGTCCATGGCGATCGTGCCGGCACGCATGACCACGACACGCTCGAAATGCTCGGCGACGAAGCGCATGTCGTGGCTGATGGCGATGACCGTCCTTCCGGCCGCCGAAAGGTTGGCGATGATCGCGGCGACCCGCTCGACCCCGGCCGCATCCTGGCCGGTGGTCGGCTCATCCAGCACCACGACCGGCGTCTGCATGGCCAGGATCGAGGCGATGCCGAGCAGTTTGCGGCGCGAGAAACCCAGGTCGTACGGGTTCACGGCCTCGGATCCGGTGAGACCGACCTGATCGAGGGCAGAAGCCGCCCGCCGGTCCAGCTCGGCTCCACTGAGGCCGATGTTCCTGGCGCCGAACCGTACTTCGGCCCCAACCGAGCGGCCGAAGATCTGCCGATCCGGGTTCTGGAAGGCGATCCCGACCAATCGAGCGAGCTCTGCCACGTGACGCAATCCGATCGCCTCGCCGCCAAGGCGAACGATGCCCGCCTTCGGCCGCAGCAGACCATTGAAGTGCCGCACCAGGGTGGACTTGCCCGAGCCGTTCTGGCCGACGATCGCTACCCGTTGTCCCGGCTCGATGCGGAGGCTGGCGTTATCCAGGGCGCGTGTGCCGTCCGGATAGGCAAAGGAGACGTTCTCCACGTCGATATCCAGGGCGTCGACGCGTTCGGTGGGTGACATCGGAGTTCCGGCGCTCATACCGCGAGATCTGGGATCGGCACACCGGCCGCGGTCAACGCGCGCCGCAATCGGACATCCGATGGCGGCGAAACGCCGTGGCGCTCGAGGCTCTCATCGGCGAGCACGTCGTGGCTCGGGCCGCGCAGCGCGATCCGTCCATGGTCGAGGACCAGCACCTCGGTCGTCAGCCGCGCCAGCAGATCCGTCTTGTGCTCCACGACGAGGATCCCGGAACCCGTGCGCTGTGCCGTTCGCACGAGCGCATCGCCGACCAGGCGCGTGCCCTCCGGGTCGAGCTGGCTGGTCGGTTCGTCGAGGACCAGGTACCGCGGGCGGAGCGCGATCACCGCGGCCAGCGCCACCAGCTGCGACTGGCCGCCCGAAAGTCGCTGTGGATCGCGTTCCCGCAATGCGCCAATCCCCAACGCGTCGAGTGCCTCTTCGACGCGCTCGATCACCTCGCCCAGCGGCAGCGACAGGTTGCGAGGGCCGAAGGCGACCTCCTCCCACACATTCGGCGCAATCCCCGACAGCTGCGTGGTCGGGTTCTGGAACAGGATGCCGCAGCGTTGCGACAGCTCATAGGGCTTCGCGTGTGACGAGTTGATGTCGTCAATCCGGACCGTGCCCTCCAGCCGGCCACCGATCGTGCCTGGGGCGATGCCGGCGGCCACCAGGCAGAGCGTTGACTTGCCGCTTTCGTTGGCGCCCACGACGCCGACCACCTGGCCGGGCTGGATCTCGAGGTCGATGCCGTCGAGCACGGGTCCCTGGCCACCCGCATAGCCATAGCGCACGCCGCTCAGCCGGAGACCCGTCTTCGCGCCGTCTCCGGTCATGGCAACCACCCCAGGGCGCCACTGATCGAGGCCGCCAGCACGAGCAGTGTTCCGACGGTCAGCAACCATCGAAGCGCCCGTTGCGTCGGGGAATCGGGCATGGCCCGGAGCACGGTGCGGCGTCCCGGCGCCGTGAAGCCGCGTGCTTCAAGCGCCATGGTCTTCTCCTCGACCTCGGTGAGTGCCCCGATGACGAGCGGCCCCGCCAGCGGCACGAGGCCGCGGATGCGGCGCCACACACGTCCCTCGGTGTCCAGGCCGCGCGCCCGCTGCGCCTCGGTGATCTCCTTTGCCCGATCGATCATTCGGGGCACGGTGCCGATCGCGGCGCTGAGCACGAAGCTTGGGCGTCGCCCGAGGCCACGGCGCTCCAGGTCGGACACGAGATCGTTGGTAGTCGTCGTGAGCGCGAAGAGCGCCACCGACATGGCGAACGCGACAACGCGCAGCGTTCCCTGGACGGCGGCGGTCAATCCACTCCAGCTCGGCGACAGGGGACCGACGTGGGCGATGGGATCGCTCGCACCCGGATACAGAAAGGTGTTGACCAGCAGGATCGAGATCACGAGTGGGATCGTTGCCAGGGCGTATGGCAACATCGCGCGGCCGATTCGCCCGTACGTCGCCGAGGCGACCACCACGGCCAGCGCCACGAGCGCGCCGGTCCATCCGCGAACCCCGAACGCGATCAGCGCCGTGGAGAACGCGATGACCAACTTGGTCGTCGGGTTCAGGCCCCGATAGCGGCCCTGAGCAGGTCTGCCGACGAAATCAGGCAGCGATTGCGGCGCTGGCGCTCGATCAGGCAGGAGTGCTCGATCCCCAAGCTTCGGCGGCGCCATCGTGGTCGCCGAACAGCCGGTTGCCCAGCGGGAAGCGGGCCAGGAACCGCCGCGAGAGCCCCAGCAGGACGATGTACACGACGAAGCTGGTGATGGTCTTGTCGATCGGGTCGCTGAACAGGCCCTGGCCGAGCGAAGCGTTGAGGACGTCCGAGCCACCCTGGCGCAGTGCCGCGACGATCAGATCCGTGCCGCTGCCCGTGACGCCGTTGAAAGCAATCGCCGCGATCGGTGCCGAGACGATCGCCGCCACCACGCCGGTGGCGATGCCGGCCAGGGCCACGAAGAGCCCGGCCAGGTCACGGCGAATGTAGATGAAGGCGGCCACGATCACTGCCACGATCACGGCGATCACGGCGGCGGCCGTATACACCCAACTGGGGTACCCGCCGATGTTGGGATCGGTGTAGGCGGGGTTGTTGAAGATCGGGATGACGACGAGGACGATTACCGCCCCGGCAATGATCGCTGCGAGCAGCAGCTGGGTTCCGCTGGCGGGCCGAGGACGGTAGATCCCCAGGTAACCCCAGATGCCGGCCAGGAACCCGATGACGGCCGCGGTGATCGCGAACGGTCCGATGGTGCCGCCGCCGATGACGGGAGCGTATTGCCAGATGAGGTTGGACGCCGCCCCGGTAAAGGCGCCGGCCAGGGGTCCGGCCAGCACGCCGACGAGGATGGTGCCGATCGAGTCCAGGTAGATGGGGAGCTTCAGCACCGTCTGCGTCAGGTAGCCGATCACGATGTTGATTGCGATCGCCACCGGGATCAGAACAATCACCCGCGTCGTGAATTGGCGCGAAACCCAGCCCATCCGACTCCCTCCTCTGCCCGCCCTGCTGTGAGTTGCTAGGGTGCCACGCCCGGGCGGCTCGCGGCGAGCGATCCGACCCGCTCGATGAAGCGATCGAAGAAACGCGGGATGTCCGCATCCACCGCGACCTCCAGGTTCGGAGGCTTGCCCCATCGGCGGCGCCAGTCGGTGACGGTCTCGCCGGTCGTCAGGGTGCCCGCGAGCTCCACGTCCACGGGGAGAGCCTCGTAGCGGACCAGCGAGGGATCCAGCGCGGCCGCGACCGCCAGCGCGTCGTGGATGTGCGCGCCGTAAAAGCCGTCGTATTTGCTGTGGAACTCCATGTAGAAGCGCAGCGCGTCGGCGACGAAACGCATCACCGCGTTGTCGGGTCCACCGCCGCGCGCGATCAGGGCCTCCAGGTGGCGTGGCTCGAACTTCGCCCGCTCAGTAATGTCGAGGCCCAGTGCGCGGGGGAGCGGCAGCCCCGTGCCGCCGAAGGCGCGCAGCACCACCTGCATGGCTTCCGGATCCACGGCCACGTTCCATTCGCTCGTGGGTGCCGTGTTCCCGGGGGAGCGGTACGACCCGGCCATCATCACCAGCCCGCGCAGGAGGCTGGGGAGCTGCGGTTCGCGCAGGACCGCCACGGCAACGTTGGTCAGCGGTGCGAGCGTGATCAGCAGCAGCTCCCCGGGGCGCTGGCGCGCCTCCTGGATGATCAGGTCGGACGCGTGCCGGCCGGAGAGCGGCTTGACCGCCGCGGGCAACACCGCGTACCCGACGCCCTTCGGTCCGTGCGTCTCCGGCGTGGTCATCAGCTCGCGGACCAGCGGTACCTCGCGGCCCAGCGCCACCTCAACATCACTGCGGCCGGCCAGCTCCAGCAGCGCACGGGTGTTCTCCGCGACCTGCCGCGCCTCCACGTTCCCGCTCACGCAGGTCACCGCGATCAGGTCGATCTCCGGCGACGCCGCCGCGTAGAGCAAGGCCAGGCTGTCGTCGATGCCGGTATCGACGTCGATGACGGTGGGAATGCGGTCGCTCACGCCGCGATCCTAGCGCGCACACCGCTCCGGCCAGCCCATAACCCATCGGCTCGGGTAGGATCGGGGCGTGAGTACGCCGTTCGTCGCCATGATCTGCGGCAGCCGATCTGACCTGCCAACGCTCGAGGACGGCGGCAAGGTCCTGGACGAGCTCCAGGTGCCCCACGAGATCCGGGTGATTTCGGCCCACCGCGCCCCCG
>CAZENL010000103.1:7787-10642 GCA_964513505.1 uncultured Anaerolineaceae bacterium | reverse complement strand
GCCGCGATCACGGCCAGGGCCTGCGGCGTGAGGGACGCGCCCGCCTCCACGAGGACATCACCAATCCGGAGATCGCTGCCGGCTCGCCGGACATGGGCACCGGCCTCCGCGAAATGGCGAATGGCCACCCACTCGGGGAGCGCGGCCACTCCCTGGGGAGCGTCGGTCTCCTCGACCGGCACGACCGCATCCGCGCCGTCCGGGAGGATGCCCCCGGTCAGGATGCGGATGGCGGTACCCGGCTCCACGCGCCCGGCCGGCACGTGCCCCGCGGCCACCTCTCCAAGCACCTGCAGATGCACCGGCGTCTCGTTGGAGGCGCCGGCCACGTCCGCCGATTGCACGGCAAAACCGTCCATGGCCGAGTTGTCCCAGGGTGGCAGCGTCAGCTTGGCGACCACAGTTTCCCCGAGCACCCGGCCCAGCGCGTCCGCGAGCGCAACGGACTCGACCGGCAGTGGCTCGACCCCGTCCAGCATGTATGCGCGGGCCTCCTCCAGGCGGAGAAGCGGCTCCGAATCCTCCGGGTGGCGGTGCCCGCTCACGGAGGAGTGGACTGCGCCTGGAGCTTGGCGCGTTTCTGGAGCGCCAGCAGCAGCGCCTCCCGGGTGACCATGCCAAGCAGCCGTCGTGCATCGTCCACGGCGACGACCGGGAAGGCGGCCGCGCCGCTCTGCTCGAAGCGGCTCACGGCGTCCATGATCGGCTGCGGCTGCGTCAGGGTCACGATCGCGTCTCCCTGGCGCATCACCTCGCCGACACGCGTCGTGGTCCATTGGTTCCGCGGCACGCGACGGATCTGGTTGACGTCGATGGTCCCGATCAACTGGTCGCCCGCCGTGACCGCGTAGAAGCCGGATTGGCCCGTCATGAGGTGCTGGTCGGCCAGCGTGTCCAGCGTCAGGTTGGGGTTCACCACCGGCACGTTCTCTTCCATCACGTCGCCGACGTGGATTCCCTCCACCAGCCGCTCCAGGGCGGCCTGCTTGTAGCTCATGGTTGCCGCGCGGCTCAGGAACCAGCCGATCAGCACCAGCCAGATGCCATCCGGCACGTCACCCTCGAGCGACCAGAACAGGCCGCCCATGATCACCAACTGCCCGACGATGCGGCCGAGCACGGATGCGATGCGCGTGGCCCGCATGAAGTCCCGGGTGATGCCCCAGAGGATGGCGCGCAGGATGCGACCGCCGTCCATGGGGAAGCCCGGGATCAGGTTGAAGCCGGCCAGCAAGAGGTTGGACAGGGCGAGCCAGCTACAGGTCCAGAAGACCACGTCCGGCAGGTCGCCATCCAGGCGGCTGGCGATGGACGCGATCCCGAAGAAGCCCGCCGCAAGGAGCCCGCTGGCCAAGGGCCCGGCCACAGAGATCAGGCCCTCGGCCCTGGCGCTGGGCGCCTCTTCGTCCAGGGACGCGACCCCGCCGAAGATGAACAGCGAGATCTGCGACACCTTGACGCCATACCGCCGAGCCACGAACGCGTGCGACAGCTCGTGGACCAGCACCGAGCCGAAGAAGAGGCTGGCCACCAGGAAGGCGACGATCCAGCGCGGTGCCAGTGACAGCCTTCCGCCGGCATCCGCGCCGCCGACGCTGGCCAGCGTGGCGATCACCAGCGCGAAGATCACGATCCAGCTCGGGTGCACCATGATCTTGATCCCGGACACCGAGAAGAGCTTGAAGCCGCCGCGGCCGGTCATGCGCGGGGAGCTCCGGCGCGCCGCCGCGCGACCGCCCAGACGATTGCCGCACCCACGAGTCCGATCACTCCCAGCGTCCCCGCGGTCAGCTGCCAGAAGTCGTACGGGTAGAGCTGGACCATGTGGCTGGTGCGCGGGTCAAAGGCCCAGTTGCCGCCCGGGAAGAAGATCTCGTGGAACAGCTCGAACGCCGGCTCGAAGGCAAAAAAGCCGACCACGCCGACCACTACGATCCCGATCGCCAGGCCGGCCGCGCCACGCCGGATCTGCGACCAGGCGCGCCGCCGCGCCGCGGACCAGGCGGCGAAGACCAGGCACACGACCGTGAGGCCCTCGAAAAGGATGAGCAGCGTTCGCGCGTCGCGCAGGTGGGCGATCTCCGAGGCCTGGTAGAACGCCGCGCCGTCCGGCCCCGCGAACGCGAAGCTGCCGGGGCCGAAGACCAGTTCGTTCACCGTTCGATCAGAGAGGTCGTGGACCAGCGAGGGGCCGAGCTGGAGCCAGGCCGCGCTCGTCGACGCATCCAGCAGCGGGTGGAGCACCAGCGGCGTCAGCAGGGGCAAAAGCGCCACGCCGAGGATCGCGATCGCGGTCGCAACGCTGGTCAACGCGTTCAGGGTGGAGGTTCCGGTATGCGCCGCGTCGGTGGCCGGCGCCCGGACGGTGCGTGTGGCCGCCATGCGGGCCATTGTGGCACGCGATCGGCGGCCGACCCGATCGGGCTTCGGCCTACTCCTCTTCCAGCGTGTGAGCCTGGAGCCACCAGCCTTCGATCAGGATGTCGTCCGGCATCGGGAGCTGGAGGTAGCGAGCGGCGATCGCGAGCCTGCGACGCAGCTCATCCACCTCCACCGCCAGCAGGTCCGCCAGCCCGACGATCCCCGACTGCGTGAAAAGCGCCTGCTCGTTGGCCCCGAAGCTGGCCAGATTGAGAAGCAGCGCCTCGTCGCGCCACTCGTTGACGTCCGTGGTGTCCACCTTGATCTGGTCGGCCAGCGTCTGGCGTCGGGTGCGGGTCTCAGACACTTCCAGCAGCAGGCCCGTGGTGAAGATGCCCTGCCGCTGGAGCCGCTCCAGCGGCAGCGGCGGAACGCGTTGCAACATCTCGATCGGCGGCATGGCCGCGATCATACCGGCCGAGCGCGGCGGCTTG
>CAZENL010000103.1:0-7687 GCA_964513505.1 uncultured Anaerolineaceae bacterium | reverse complement strand
TGCTTGAAGCCGCCGTGCGGCATCTCGCTGGAGATCGGCAGGTGGTCGTTGACCCAGACGGCCCCGAAGTTGAGCGTCTTGGCGGCACGCATGGCCTTGAAGACGTCCTTGGTCCAGACGGAGCTCGCCAGTCCGTACTTGGTGTCGTTGGCCTTCTCCAGGACCTCGTCCTCCGTGTCGAACGGCAGCACCGTCAGCACGGGTCCGAAGATCTCCATCTGGACGCATTCGGAACCCTGGTCCACGTCGGCGATGACCGTCGGCTGGAAGAAGGCGCCGCCACCGAAGCCGGGCACGGACGCCCGCGCACCACCGCTGACGATGCGCGCCCCGGCCTCCCGCGCCCGATTCACGAAGCCCTCCACCCGCTCCACCTGGCCCTGGCTGATGAGTGAGCCCATGTCGGTGCTCGGGTCGGCAGGGTCGCCGACGCGCACCGTCTCCACGTAGCCCTTGAGCTTGGCCAGGAACGTCTCATAGACGGGCCGCTGCACGTAGATGCGCGTGGCCGCGGTGCAGTCCTGGCCCGCGTTGACGAACCCGCCGGCCACGGCTCCGCGCGCCGCGGCATCCAGGTCCGCGTCCTCGTAGACGATGAACGGCGCCTTGCCGCCCAGCTCCAGGTGGACGCGCTTGAGGTTGCGCGACGCCAGCTCCTGGATCTTCTTGCCGGTGGCCGAGTCGCCGGTGATGCTGACCAGGTCGATGTCCATGTGCCCCGCGATGGCGGCGCCCACCTCTTCGCCGGGTCCCGTCACGATGTTCAGCACCCCGGCCGGAAGCCCGGCCTCGATGGCCAGCTCGCCGAGCTTGAGGGTCGTGAGTGGCGTGATCGTCGCCGGCTTCAACACCACCGAGTTGCCGGCCGCGAGCGCCGGGCCGATCTTCCAGATGGCCATCATCAGCGGGTAGTTCCACGGCGCGATCTGGCCGACCACGCCGATGGGCTCGCGCCGAACCATGCTGGTGTGGTCGGTGCTGTACTCGGAGGCCGCCTTGCCCTCCAGGTGGCGGATGGCGGTCGCAAAGAAGCGCAGGTTGTCCGCTGCGAACGGGATGTCCGAGTCGCGCCGCAGCTTGATGGCCGTGCCCGTCTGGGCCGATTCCAGCTCTGCCAGTTCCGGCGTGTGCTCGTCGATCAGGTCGGCCAGCTTGTTGAGGATGGCGACACGTTGCGGAACCCAGAGACTCCGCCAGCGGCCGTCGCGGAACGCCTCGCGTGCCGCGCGCACCGCCCGATCCACGTCCGCCGCCGTCCCCTTGGGTACGCGGCCGACCAGCTGTCCCGTCGCGGGGCTGCGCACGTCGACCCACTCGCCGCTCACCGAGTCGACCCACTCGCCGCCGATCAGCATCTTCAGCTCGGTCACCGTTGCGATCGCCATCACCCGCGCTCCTTATCGAATTTCGTCGTCAGTGCCGCCTGATCGTTCGATATTCGCACTCGTTACGCCGTTTGTCGTGTGAAACCGTCTGCCTCGCCAAACCCGGTCAGGACTCGAGCGTGGCCTCCAGGCTGATCTCCACGTTGCCGGCCAGTGCCCGGGAGATCGGGCAGCCTTCCTTCGCGCCTTCGGCGGCCGTGCGGAAGGTCTCCTCGTCGATGTTGGGGACCCACGCCCGCAGCGTGATCTCGCTGCTGATCACGGTCCAGCCGGCCTCGCGCCGATCGCCTGTCACCTTGACCGTGACCTCCGCGCGATCCACCGGGAAGCCGGCCTTGGCCAGGTTGTTGGACGACGCCATCGCGAAGCACGACGCGTGCGCGGCGGCCAGCAACTCCTCCGGGCTGGTCTTGCCCTCGGCGGCCTCCGTGCGTGCCCGCCACGTGGTTTCCAGCCCGTCGAACACGCCACTCGCCACGCCCACCGTGCCGTGGCCGGTCGGAAGGTCACCGCTCCAGGTGGAATGTGCCTCTCGAATCATCGCCATGGGAAGCCTCCTTGTCTGCCCGCCCGACGGGCCGGGCATCGATGCCTGTTTTGCAGCGGCCATGGTCCCACCACTGCGGCCGTGACGCGAGCCTGACGTGGGCTGACCTGGCTGACTTGGCCTGACCTTCGCGGCGTGCCCATCAACCGGGCAGGGCGGACCGGATCACGCCAGCGGCGGCCACGAACAGGGGGGCCAGCAGCAGCCCGGGCAGGAAGTCGGCCACGCGGATCAGTTTGATCTCCAGCAGCCGGAAGCCAACGCCCATCAGGATCAGGCCGCCGACGCAGCTCACCGCGGCCACCGAGATCGGGTCCAGCCCCCGGCCGATCAACCAGGCCGCGGTCGCGATGCCGCCCTGGACGATCAGGATGGTCAGTGCCGAGAGGTAGACGCCGAACCCGAGGGCGGCCGCGAAGGCCATGCTGGTGACGCCGTCCAGGAGGCTCTTCACGGCCAGCAGCTGCACATCCCCCGTCAGCCCGTTCTGGATCGAGCCGAGAATCGTGAGCGGACCGACGCAGAAGACCAGGCTGGCGGTCACGAACCCTTCCGCCACCCGGCTGGAGCCGTCCCGCGTGGAGAGCCGCCGCTGGAACCAGTTGCCCAGCGAATCGAGCCGTTCGGAGATGCGCAGGACCTGCCCCACCAGGACCCCCGTCAGCAGCGCGCCGAGCACCGCCAGGTCGTCACCCGGTTTGAAGAGCGGATCGTTGAACAGGCGCAGCGCCAGGTTCGCGCCGATCACCAGCGTGAAAATGCCGATGCCATCGGTGAGGCTCGACCGAAGACTCTGCGACAGGCGTCCGCCCGCCAGGATGCCGACGGTGGTTCCAGCCAGCACCGTCAGGACGTTGAGGAGCGTTCCGGTCAGGAACATGGGCGGTTCCGCGCTTCCGGGTACGATGCCGGTCCATGGCGCGGGGGCGGCAAGTCTGCGGTTCCGGCACACGACATTGGTGGAGGATCACATGACCGACGACCAGGTGCAGGGCAAGGTGGATCAGGCCAAGGGCGAGGTCAAGGAGGACGTCGGCAAGGTGACCGGCGACAGTTCGTTGGAGCATGAGGGCACGCTGGACAAGGTCAAGGGCGAGATCGAAGAGCTCGTCGGCGACGTCAAGCAGAAGTTCGGCCACCACGACGACGCCACCAAGGCCTGATCACCCGGCAGAGGCAGCGGGCCGCGTCCGGCCCGCGTCCCAGCCGGTCAGCGGCGGTCACCAGAAGCGGTGGCCGCCGTTTCGATTCCCGGGGCGTCTTCCCGGCTCGGCCGAAGCCGGCGCCGCGCAGAATCGGAGTCGCAGGACCTTCGGGCCATGGCTCCCACGACCGTTCGATAGGAAGCTTTGTGCACTGCCGGGAATACCCGGCCACCAATCCCTGGCCACGTCGAGCCCGGCCTGAGTGGGGGAAAGCGCGTGAACTACCTGATTGCCCGTTTTTGGAGTGTCCTGCCTGCGAGCGAGGACGGTCAGGGACTGGCCGAATACGCCCTGATCCTGGCCCTCATCGCCGTCATCGCCATCGCGGCACTCGTCTTCCTGGGCACCAAGATCAGCACGATCCTCTCGACCGTCGGCATTCACCTGTAGGACGCCCGGCAGGCAACCTCTCGACGTCAGGCGTCGCTCGAGGCCTGCCAGATGTTGATCCCGCTGTCCGTTGCGTAGCGGTCGATCTCGGTCAGCTCGGCCCCTGAGAACTCCAGGTTCTTCAGCGCCGCCAGGTTCTCCTCGAGTTGCGCCACGCTGCCGGCCCCGACGAGCGCGGAGGTGACGCGCGGATCGCGGAGGATCCAGGCCAGTGCCATCTGCGCCAGGCTCTGACCGCGCCGTTTGGCGATCTCCGCCAGCGCCCGAACCTTGGCCAGGGTCTGGTCATCGAGCTGCTCCGGTTGGAGCGAACCGCCGGCCGCCGCACGTGACCCGGCGGGGATGCCACTGAGGTACTTGCCCGTCAGTAGGCCTTGCGCCAAGGGCGAGAAGCAGATGCAGCCCACGCCTTCCTCGCCGATGACGTCCAGCAGCCCACCTTCGATCCAGCGATTCAGCATGGAGTAGGACGGCTGCGTGATGACCAGCGGCGTCCCGAGCTTGCGCAGGATGGCCACCGCCTTCCGGGTGTTCTCCGGTGAATAGGACGACACGCCGACATAGAGCGCCTTGCCCTGGCGCACCGCGGAGTCCAGCGCGCCGAGGGTCTCCTCCAGCGGTGTCTGGGGGTCGAATCGGTGCGAGTAGAAGATGTCCACGTAATCGAGCCCCATCCGCTGGAGGCTCTGGTCCAAGCTGGCGATCAGGTATTTCCGCGAACCCTCATCGCCGTACGGACCCGGCCACATGCCGTAGCCGGCCTTGGACGAGATGATCAGCTCATCGCGATAGCCGCCCAGGTCCGAGGCCAGGATGCGCCCGAAGTTCTCCTCGGCAGAGCCGGCAGGCGGACCGTAGTTGTTGGCCAGATCGAAGTGCGTGACGCCCAGGTCGAACGCGCGGTGGATGACGGCCCGCTGCGTGTCGATCGGGCGGTCGTGGCCAAAGTTCTGCCACAGCCCAACGGAGATCGCGGGCAGCCTGAGGCCGCTCCGGCCAGAGCGGCGGTACAGCATGGTGTCGTAGCGGGTCGGGTCCGGGAGGTAGGTCATGGGGCCATTCTGTCCGATTCGGGCAGTGGCGACAGCTTCTTCACTACATCCGGGAGAGCAGTTCGGCCTTCTTCGATTCGAACTCTGCGTCGCTGAGCACGCCGTCATCGCGCAGCGTGGCGAGCTGGCGTATCTGTTCGGGGACGTTGAGCGTGGGTCCCCTCGTCTCGCTGGTCACGATGTAGCTGGTGATCGTGCCGGTGATGGCCGCGAACAGCGTCACGCCAAGGATCATCAGCGCGCCGGCGGCCAGGCGTCCCTCCGGGGTCACGGGAGTGATGTCTCCGTAGCCGACGGTCGTGAGCGTGACCAGGCCCCACCAGACGGCATCCATCGGGTCGTGGATGTTGGGGTTCGTGCCGCTCTCCGCGAGGAACAGCGCTGCCGATGAGATGAGCGCCACGCCGAGCCAGGCGAGGAACAGCCAGACCAGGTTCCGGTGGCGCGCCAACCGCTCGAAATCCGTCAGGGCTCGGTAGACACCGGCGAACGTCCGCACCAACCGCAACAGGCGAAGCAGTCGCAGGAGCCTCAGCCCTCGCACCGTGGGGATCAACGCGAGCAGATCGATCCAGTGGCCCTTCAGGTAGTGACGTCGATGGTAGGAAGCCGCGAAACGCGAGACGAACTCGGCCACGAAGATGACGGTCAGGCCGATCTCAGCGGCGTCGAGCGTTCCCGACCAGCCGGCCGGCGCGTCATCGGACGCGAAGCCGACCACCACGAACGCCGTGGCGAGAGCGGCCATGACCAGCTCCCAGGCGATGTCGTGCTCGGAGATGAAGTGGTTGTAGCCGCTCCGCAACCGATGTCTGGTCACGCCGGGGCTCGCTACTTTCTCATCGGAGATGAGGCCCCGGTCGCGGACCCAGTCAGGCCTACTGGACTGTGAAGGTCCCGGACGACAGGATCGTGGTATCGCGATTCAACGAGAGCTGGTAGGTGCCGGGGCCGACATTGGTGACTGACAGGTCCAGCGTGCCGGTGAACAGGTTGGAGGTCTGGTCCGAGACCGGGATGGGCTGGGTTCCGATCTGGGTGAGGTTGCCGCTGGCGTCCTTGGACGAGAAGACGAGCGTCAGCGAGCTGGTCTTGGCCTGGTCATTGAGCACGGCGCGCCAGGACAGCGTCGAGCCGACCGTGAAGGTGCTGGTCTGGCCGGACAGGTCCGTCCCGGACAGCGACGTGCCGAACGTGACCGTGCCGGCGCCCTCGACGCCGCCGATGGAGATCGAGGCGGAGCAGCCCACCAGGGCGAGCGCGGCAAGGACGATGGCAGCGAGGCGCAAATGCACCGAAGGAGCCCTCCAAAGGTGTAGTGACGGTGAATGACGGCAGCCGGACAGGCGGACGCCACGGCGCGGGGCCCGCCTCACGGCACGGGATGCTAACAGGCCACGAGTCGCCCGGAATGTGAGAACAACAACGCCCTCGGAACGCGTGTCCGAGGGCGGCTACCCAGCAGCGAAACTGGTCGGGGCGAGACGATTCGCACGTTGTAACCCAACCGAAAGGACGCCGCGGCAAGACTGCTCGAAATGACCCAGCACGCCCCCGTCTTGTGGAGCGTGCCAATTGGCCGGGGCGCAGGCGAGGCCGACACCCGGGCCGGACACGCACAGAAGTTGCGTGAGCAGAGGTTGCCCATGGACGCTCCCAATCTCCACGCGTCGGATCCCTTCGGCAGTACCGGCGACGGAGCCAGGCCGCCTCTCCGGTTCGAACCTTCACCTTCACCGTTCGCACCGATTGCTCCGCGCCCTGAGCCGGCGCACGAAATCACGATCGCGACCGCAACCGAGGTTCCAAGCGCCCTTGCCGCTCTTTCCCTCGTGTCGGTAGCGCTCCCGCCTGAGGGTGCGCAGCGCTCATGAGAAAGACCTTCGTCATCCTCAATCTCGGTCTCGCCGTCGCTCTCGCCGGTGTCGTCGCGGCCGCAGCACTCGCGGTCGGCGACGCGACCTCCACCGCGACGACCACCACCACCCCGACCGTCAAGGCGAGTCGCGGCACGCTGACGGCCACCGTGTCGGCGAGCGGGAACCTGTCAGCCAAGACGTCGGTCGGCGTCAACTTCACCGGCTCGGGCGGCACGGTGACCGAGATCATGGTCAAAGTCGGTGACGTCGTCACTGCGGGACAGACACTCGCGACGGTGGACGACACCAGCGCGAAGCTCTCGCTCGAATCCGCCCAGGCGAGCCTGCAACAGGCACAGGCGGGCCTCTCCACCACGACGCAGAAGCCGACGAGCAGCCAGAAGGCCCAAAGCGCCAAGCAGGTGCAGCAGGCCCAGGTCAGTCTGCAGAACGCGCAGCTCTCCGTTCGCCAGGCGAGTGCCACGGCCGCGCGCGACCGGGCGACTCAGGACCTGCTCGTCAAGCAGGCGCGGAAGGCGTACGACTCTGCGACGGATGCCACCCGGGCGAGCCTGAAGAACGCCCTCAAGCAGGCCATTGCGACGCGGGCGAGCACGGTGCTCCGCGATACGCAGTCGATCCAAACGGCGCAGGGGCAGGTCACCTCGGCGCAGGCCTCGCTGGCCGCCCAGAAGGCATCGGTTGCGGTTGACCAGCAGCCCGCACGATCGGGGTCCGTCGCGGCGTCCGAGGCGCAGATCGCCTCCGCGCAGGTCCAGGTCGACCAGGCGCAGCTGACCCTCGATGAGACGGTGCTGAAGGCCCCGGTCAGCGGAACGGTGGTCTCGATCTCCGGCCAGGTGGGTGCGTCCTCGACTGCCGCGTCCACGTCCTTCCTGACCATCGCGTCGATGGACCAGCTCCAGGTGACCACGATGGTCGCCGAGGCGGACGCCGCGAAGGTTCAAACGGGCCAGAAGGCCACGGTCTCGTTCTCCGCACTGGGGACCAGCGCGACCGGCAGCGTGACCGCCATCGACCTCACCCAGACCGTCACCAACAACGTCGTCGAGTATGGGGTTACGGTCCTCCTCGACTCCGCGCCGTCGGGCGTCCGGCTGGGCCAGACCTCATCGGTCAGCATCACGACCGCGACCCGCGACAACGTCCTCAGCGTCCCGTCGTCGGCGATCACCAAGAGCGGCCCCGTCAGCACGGTGACCGTCCGCAAGAATGGCCAGGACGTGGT
>CAZENL010000102.1:0-10889 GCA_964513505.1 uncultured Anaerolineaceae bacterium | reverse complement strand
ACCGCGACGCCGAGCGCGACCAGCGAGCCACCGGCAACGTACGTGAACGCTCCGAACAATCCCAGCGCCCAGTGGTTCATGAGGATGTAGGTCGGATCCAGCGAGCCCGCGCTGACGAAGGTCGCCGCGGCATCCGGAGTCACCGCCAGGCGAAAGGTGAGTGAGGCAAGCCAGGCCGAGGCGGCCAGGAGGTAGCCGACGGCCGCCGCCTGAGCTGCCATCCGCCGTTTCTCTCCGACGCGCTCGGGCACGAACCACAGTCCCGCCGCGGTCAGGACGGTGGCGATGAAGAACAGGGCGTTGGTGATGCTCCAGGCCAGCGGCGCGTCGTGGATCAGGCGGAGCTGCGCGTCCAGGGGCGCGCTCCAGACCTGCCACACCGCTGGATTGAACGCACCAACGATGAAGGAGAGTGAGCCGACGACCAGCAGCCATCCGGTCATGGCACCCTCCGCGTGAGCGACAGGACGGCAATCGTGCGATCCGTGCAGGCTTGGAACGCTCCGTAGAGCGGGTTGAAACGCACGACCTTCTCCCAGCTCGCGTCTCGCTCGTCGGGGGTCAGTTCCCGCGCGACCACGTCGAACGTGGCCCTGGCGGTCCGAAGGGTCGCTGACGGGTCCGCCAGCAGGTTGAGGTACCAGGCGGGAGCCGGATCGAAGCCGCTGTTGGCGGCCACGACCAGGAATCGATCGCCATCTGCCAGGTACATGATCGGCACGGTTCGCGCGCGTCCCGAACGGCGGCCGGTGGTCGTCAGCAGCCCGCACGTCACGCCGCGCCGCGAGCCGCCGAGCCGGCCGCCCGTGAGGCGGAAGGCCAACCGATGCCCCAGGTAGGGGATCTTCTTGTGCTTTCGATTGAACCAGAAGTCGGCCCGCTCCTGGTCGGTCAATCCGGCCGTCGGATCCTGCGCGCTCATGACCTGGCTCAGCCCTCCCACTCGCGATCGCCTCGAATGAGGACGCAGCGTGCCAGAGTCAGTGGCGAATCGCAAGTGACTTGTGCAAGAATGGCGCGGTGACCACGCAGAGCACCCTGTCCACCGGGGACTCGGACCCGGCCGAAGCCGAGCGCTGCTCTGTACTCCGCTCGCTTGACACGTTCGGCGACTACTGGTCGCTCGGTGTGCTCCGCTGCGCCGCCTTCGGTTACCGCCGCTTCGGCGACTTCCGTTCGGAGTTGGGAATCGCCACCAACATCCTCACGTTGCGGCTCGCGCGTCTCGTCAGCGCGGGGATCCTTGCGCGCATCCAGTACGAAGACCGGCCGCCGCGTTTCGAGTACGTCCTCACGCCGCGGGGTGCGGAGCTGGTCCCCCTGATCCTCCTCCTGAAGGAGTGGGGCGATCGCAACGTCCAGCCCGGTGGGCCTCGGACCGTCCAGCGGCACAAGGGCTGCGCCAGCCAGGTTCAGGTGAAGCCCGTGTGTCCGGACTGCGGGCAGCAGCTGTCACCCGACGAGATCGAGACCGCGATCGTCCCCCGCGCCTGACGACGGTCGGGAGACGGGCCAGGACCAGCTCGGCCGCCGCTTCCCTGAGCGATGGCAAGCCACCGCCACACGAGCCACGGGGCGGCCGTCCTACGATTAATCCCACAGACTGGTGAGCAGGGGAGGCCACCGAGGTCGAACAATGGACGCGATCGCGATGCTCAGGCGCGCTCGATGGCTCGCAGGCGGACTTGGCGTGGCAGCGTTGCTCCTGCTCTCAGCGTCGCCGGCGTTTGCCTGCGAGACGTACGTCGTCGATCAACTCGGCCACTCCGGGCCTCAGCGATGGCACGCGCAGGCGATCCTGGAGGTGCTGGTCAGCCGCGTAGATGCGGCCGACGCCGACCTGCTCGACCGCAATCCGACGGGCTACCAGATGACGGTCACCCGCACCCTCCGCGGACGCGACGTTCCGACCACGTTCGAGGTGGATCGCGCGGCCGGGTGCGACACCATGAACCTGTCCCTGGGGGATCGATTGATCGTCGTGGTCAGTCGCGGGGTGGACCTCCACGTTCCGAGGGGCACGGACCCGGGATACGGTGCGGACAACTACAACTCGGCCTGGTACCGGACGCTCGGTGGCGACCGGATCAACCTGGTGCGCGACTCGGCGTGGGTGGCCGGCGTTCCCGGCCGGTCCACGATCGAGGCACTCGTCCGGGCAACGACTGGGCTGCCCGCGACCGATGCGGTGCCGATGGGTGACGCTGGAGGTCTGGCGCTGGCATCCGTGTTCGGCGCCGCCCTCCTGCTCAGCGGCAAGCGGCCCTTGACGCGCCGTCGCGCGGAGTTCGATAGAAGCCCAGGTTCAGGGGGCGGGTCGTCGCGCCCCTAGCGCCGCGGCCGCCACGGCAGGCCCCGTCACGCGCAACGACACCACGTGGCCGTGTGCCCGCATCTCGTCCTCGTGCTGGCCAGTGGCCACGTCGTAAATGACCGCATCGCCGTCCATTCGCTGCTCCACGTAGGTCGCCCCCTCCGCAATGGACCCGAGCAGCGCGAACACCTCCGCGCGCAGGTCCCGGAGGTTCCCCGATGGGGCGGTCCACTCCACGTGCACGCGCACCACGTCGCCATCCGCCGCGGCGTCCAGCAAGCGCCAGTGACCCTGGTTCCGGGCGAGCCTCGCTGCGATCGCCGGCATGAGGTGAACCAGCGGCAGCTCCGTCAGCCAGCCGTCGCCGTCCATCTCGTCCAGCATCTGTCGCAGGTCCGCGGTGAGCGGCCTGCCTGTTCCGCCACCCCCTGCGCCCGCCTCCCGGGCGTCGCCCTCCCAACGACGCCGCAGCTGGCGCACGGTCAGGGCGCCACTTGCCCCAGGGCGTCCCCGAGGGTGTGGCCGACGTCGTCCTGGCTGATCTCCCAGACCATGAGGCCGCGCAGGCCGTTGCTCTTGACATAGCTCACGCGCTCGCCGATCGAGGCCGCGTCCTCATAGGTGATGAACGTGCCGCCGTGGTCGGTGGCGCTCCACAGCCACGGCTCCTCCGCGGCGTTGGACCAGTTCGTGGAGTAGCCCGTCTGCGTCCCGGAGAGGATCCGTCGGTAGGACGGGTTGGTCACGTTGTGCGCGTCGAACGGACGGTACAGCCCCAACTGGCCGTTCCCGGAGCCGCTCTCTTGGACGCTGGTGTACTGGTATCCGTAGTACGGCACCCCGAGCACGATCTTGCTGGCCGGAACACCCTTGCTCAGCATGTACGCGACCGTGCCTTGCACCGTGTAGGCGGAAGAGCCTGCGGGATCCGCGGAGTCGAACTTGAACGGCGAATCGAAGTCGGTCGTGGCGTCCCACGGGCCGTGGATGTCGTAGAGCATCACGTTCAGCCAGTCGAGCGTGGCGCCGACCTTGGCCAGCTCGTAGTGCGTGTCGCCCACGTTGCCGGCGGGCATGGCGGCGGTCAGCAGGTAGTGCTTGCCGGTTGTCTTGCCGTAGGCCGCCAGCTGCTTGCGGAACTCCTTGAACAGCGCGGTGGCGTTCACTCGATCCGCGGCCCGGTGGTGGTTGCTGTCCAAGCCGCCGCCGACCGGGAACTCCCAGTCGATGTCGATGCCGTCGAAGATGCCCTTGGCCACACCCGCGCCGCCCTGGCTGCCGGAGATGGGCAGGTTGCCCTTGATGAACATCGAAACGCACGAGCTGACGAAGGCCGTGCGCTTGGCCGCGGTGGAGGCGATGTCGGAGAAGAACCGCGACAGCGTCCAGCCGCCGATGGTGATGCTCACCTTCAGCCCGGGATGGGCCGCCTTGAGCTCCCTCAGCTGGTTGAGGTTGCCGCGCAGTTTCTGGCCGTTCGTGTCGCCGATCCCGGTGACGCTGTTCGCGCCGCTGACCGCCGCCAGGTAGTCCGCGTTGGGGTCCCACAGCGCGCACTTGCCGGACGAAGTCGGCTTGGCGAAGGCGTAGTTGATGTGCGTGTAGTCGGCCGTCGGGATGTCCTTCGGGTAATACCCGTCGTACATGTCCGAGCTCATGAAGTAGCCGACCGAGACACGAGCTGGCGCCGCGCTCGCGCTGCCGGGCACACCCACGGCGACCAGGGCCGCACCAACAAGACCGGCAAGCAACCGCCCGCGAATCGACATCACAACCCCGCCTACCGGGCGCGTCCTGGCGCGCCGCCCGCCGATCATACGGGCCGTGCCAACAGGCTCAGTGGCGGACCTGCTCCGCGCGGCCTTCCCACAGGACGTGCTCCGCGGTCTCCAGCTGGAATGTGGAGTGGTCGATGTCGAAGTCGTCCGACAGGCACAGGCCAAGGTGGTCCAGGATCGCGCCCGGATTGGCGTCCTCGGACACCACCACGTGAGCGGACACCACGTTCATGCCGCTCGTGATCGTCCATGCGTGCAGGTCGTGGACCGCGCGGACCCCGGGCGCCTCCAGGATGTGCCGGCGAACGTCGGAGAGGTCCACCCCCTCAGGGCTGGCCTCCAGGAGGATGTCGACGCTCTCCCGAAGCAGCCTCCACGTGCGCGGCAGGATCAGGATCCCGATCAGGATGGAGGCGATCGCGTCCGCGGCCAGGAAACCCGTCACGGCGATGGCCACCCCGGCCACCAGCACCGCCACGGCTCCGAGGAGGTCTCCGAGCACCTCCAGGTAGGCGCCGCGCATGGTCAGGCTCTCCTTGCGGCCGCGGGCGAGGGCCGACACAGAGACCAGGTTCGCGGCCAGTGCCACGCTCGCGACGGCGATCACCAGGCCCGATTCCACGCTCGGAGGCGCGGCCAGCCGCAGGACGCCTTGCCACAGGACAAAAAGCGAGACGCCGAACAGCAGGACCGCGTTGAGTGCCGCCGCCAGGATCTCCAGGCGATAGAGGCCGAACGTGCGGGTGCCTCCCGCCGGCCGGTCGGCAAGCCAGATGGCCCCGAGCGACAGTGCCATGCCGGAGACGTCGGCAAAGACGTGGCCGGCATCCGCCATCAAGGCCAGGGAGTTGCCGGCAATCCCGGCCGCAAGCTCGATCAGCAGCACCGTGAAGCTCACGGACATGGCTAGCAAGAGTCGTCTTCGGCCGCGGCCGGCCGCCGACTGATGTGTCATGCGGCCAGTATCCGCGGCCCCGCCTCTTCTGTGGTCGCCGGGTGCCGGATACGACAAAGCCGCCGGTTGTGCCGGCGGCTCTGCGGTATCGCTCCTATCGCGCTTGGCTCAGTGCCAGCGATGCCCCGCCTCGATGACGAGAGCCGAGCTTGCGAGCGACGTCAGCGCGAGGAACACGCGAAGCGTCTGTGCCGTGAAGACCGTCTTCACAGCTACGCCCAGCGCATTCCTGCGCCGATGGTGAGCGCCATGGCTGCCAGCAGCATCAGCGCCCAGGTGAAGCGCGCCAGGTTCGCCTTCACAGGTGTCTCCTTCTCAGGTCGTGGTACGCCCCTCGATCGGTAGCCGGGCGGTCTCGGAGAGATCCCTGGCTTTGCGTCCCCGTCTTGCGGCGGGTTTGCCCTGGACAATCGGTGGAGCGGAAGGTCGGATGACCTGTCGAGCCAGAAAGTACGTCCCCCGCCGTACGAACCCAATCACCCATGCGGCTGTACGGGCCACTCCTTCGGGTCAGTGCTTGCGCGCACCACCCAGATGGTTCGCGTCAGGCGGCCACGGGACGGCCCGTCGCGGAACCTTTGGCGGAGCGTCGCATGGCGGCCGCGATCACGAAGACCACGCCGGTCGCGATGGCCACGTCACCGATGCTGAAGACATTGGCGAACGGCATCCACGTCGGCAACGCGAAGATGTCGGTCAGGGACGCGAGCGCGGGATTGGCCACCACGGAACTGTTGGAGTACACGCTGGGTGCCACCTTGTGCAGCGCCGCCAAGGCCCCGGGCGCCGCGGGCATGTAGCCGCCGTTGGCAGCGATCGCGGCCAGGTTGCACGCCGCGCCATAGGCCACGATGGGCATCCCAAGCAGCTTCCGATTGGCGAGGACGGCCAAGAAAACGACCGCCGTGGACGCCACGTAGATCGGCGGCCCGGCACTGCCGACCCAGGCCGTGACCTGGTCCGAGAAGAGCACGATCTGGACCAGCAGACCCCCGACCATGGCCCATGGCCAACGGAAGGTCAGCTCGCCAAGGCCGCTCGGGCGGCCGCCCAGCAGCGAGCCGACCAGCAGGCCGATCAGGACGGCATAGAGGATGAACATCAGCGTCCTCCGGGATCCAGGCTGATCGGTCGATCAGACGGCGACATGGGCTCGGCGCGCAATGAGGACCGGTGTGTCGAACGGCAGCTCGGCCGAAGGCACGTGCCCGTCGCCCGCCCGCCGGCCGCTGTGGCCGGCCAGGAAGCGCTCGATGGCGTCGGCATCCGCCGGTCGGGCGAACAGGAAACCCTGGCCGTACTCGCAGCCCAGCGTCCGCAGGCGGTCCAGCTGGCCCTGTTCCTCGATCCCTTCGGCGATGATGGCCAGCCCGAGCGTGCGGCCCAGGGCCACGATCGCCCCGGCGAACGCCCACTCTTCCTGGTTCTCCGCCGATCCGACGAACTCCCTGGCGATCTTCAGGATGTCGACCCGGAAGCGACGCAGGTAGCCCAGCGAGGAGTAGCCGGTCCCGAAGTCGTCGATCGCGATCCGGACACCCAGGTCGCGGATGGCCGCCAGGCGCGCCAGGGTCGTGGAGGTGTCGTGGAACATGACCGTCTCGGTCATCTCCAGGATGAGGCGTTCCGGGGGCAGCCCCGTGCCGGCCAGGATCCGCCGCAGGTCGTCCACGAACGACGCTTCTGCCAGCTGTTGTGCGGAGAGGTTCACGGTCACGCTGACGCCCGTGCCGAACCGGCCGTACGTGGCCCATTTGCTGACCTGGGCACACGCCTCCTGGAGCACCCAGGCCCCGATGGGCAGGATCACGCCGGTTTCTTCCGCAAGGGGGATGAACTCGTCCGGTCCAACCAGGCCGCGTGTCGGGTGGTGCCATCGGACCAGCGCCTCGACGCCGGTGGCGACGCCCGTGTCCAGGTCCACGATGGGCTGATAGAAGACGGCCAGTTCACCGCGGGCGAGGCTGGTCGACAGCTCGGCGCTCAAGGCATGGCGCGCCACGATCGCCGTGTGCATGGTCGACTCGAAGATGGCCACGCGGTTCTTGCCGGCTGCCTTGGCCGTGTACATGGCCACGTCGGCGTTGCGCAGCAGCTCGTCGGCCGTTTCGGTGCCCATGTGCGCCACGGCGATGCCGATGCTCGCGGCGACCTTCATCTCCTCGCCCTCGATCTGGAAACTGACGCGCAGCGAGTCGATGATCCGGTTGGCCACCTGCATGGAGCGCTTGAGGTCCGGCTCGTCGTCAAGCAGCACGGCGAACTCGTCGCCGCCCAGCCGGGCCGCCACGTCCTCGGCTCGCAACGCGTTGCGCAGCCGGTCGCCCACGTCGGCCAGGAGTCGGTCGCCTGCGGCGTGACCCAGGGTGTCGTTGACGATCTTGAAGTCGTCCAGGTCCAGGAACAGGACCACCAGGTTGCGGCCGCTGACGGTCTCGGCCAGGCGCTCGGTGACGCGTTCGACGAAGAGGCTCCGGTTGGGCAGGTGCGTCAGCGGATCGTGGTAGGCCTGGTAGCGGAGCTGCTCCTTGAGCCGGGAGAGCTCGGCCAGCGACTGCTCCAGGTGGCCGTTCTCCAGGGCGGATGCAGCCTGGTTGGCAAGCGTCTCGAACAGGCGCAGATCATCCTCGCTGAACGCCGTGCCCTCGGTCAGCCGGTTGGCGATGATCAAGGCGCCGAGCAGGTCCGACTCGCCGCGCAGCGGGCTGACCATGGCCTGGCGTATGCGTGACCCGCGTCCCGGCACCGGCGTGTAGAAGAACGGCGCCGTTGCGCCGCGAACCCGGACGTGGAGCGGATCCTCGCCCAGACCGGGCACCGGCGTCATGAGTTCCTCCTCGCCGTCATGCCACGAGCGGGTGCGGAGGGCCTCGTCGCCGGAGTGCCGCGGGTAGAGCACGATCTCGGCGAGCTCGGCTCGGAACATGGCCCGGGCATGGCCGAGCAGTGCCACCAGGGCCACGTCCAGCTCCGGGGAGTGCTGGAGGATGCGTGACGACTGGTACAGCAGCTCCAGCCGCTCGTGTTTCTCGCGCTCGGAGACATAGGCGCGATAGGCGATGAAGATGATCACGACCGGGAGCGCCAGCAGCCACAGCAGGCTCGGGTCAAGCCACAGGATGGAGACCGCCAGGAGCGCCAGGCTGGTGTTCGCGAAGGCCACGATGGTGCCGAAGCGGATCATCTCCGGCAGCTTCTCCAGCTGAGGGGCGCCGCCGGAGAACACGATCACCGTGGCGATCGTGACCGCCGTCAGGACCGCCGCCAGCTGCGTGGCCGCAAAGGCGCCGATCCAGTCGCGCAGGTGCGGCGCGCCGTCCAGGTTGGCTATCGCGTGCAGGACGGTCAGCGAGACGACCGCCATGAGCATGCAGTTGGCGGTGTTGAAGGTCGCCTTCACCAGGGGTTGGCGCGCGCCGAGGAACAGGGCGGCCGCGGACCCGATCAGCACCGCCAGGAGGTAGTCGTTCGCGCCGAGGAAGAACATCCCGACCACGGCCGGGACCTCGCTCAGCGAGAAGGCGTGCGACTCGCGCCGGAAGTGGACCTCGATCACCCGAAGTTCCGCCACGGCCACGGCGATCGCGAGCAGCGGCCACGGAATCTTGAACTCCACGTGTGGCGCGCCCTGGTTCCGGAGCGCGACGAAGTAGATGGCCGCCGCCGTGGCAACGAGGAGCAGCGTGAGCGACCAGATCCGCGCCGAAGCGGGAACTGCGTGAAACGAGGCAGAGGTCCGAGTCACTGCCCGTCGTCCAATCCGCTCGGGTCGGTCGGCCGCGGATTTCACGCTGCGCCCGGGACCCGCGGATCCGCGAATCCGGGTCGACAAATTGGGAGGCCTTCCAGCGGTTGGGTGACTGCGCCATTTCTACCCCTTTGCCCACCCCTCCGCATCGTGGCCGAGGTACTGGAGCGACACCGGACCTTCGGCGAGAAACGGCTTGTCGGGGCTTGCGCGGCAACTCTGATCGGCTACCATCGCGCCTCCGAGCGCATGGCTCGCAGTCCGATTCGGAGGATGGGTGCATGAGGCGCACGAGCGCTGCTCTCTTTGCCGTTGCCGTGACGGCCGCGCTGACCGCAGCCCCGGCCACGGCTGCAAACCCGACCTGGACCCGCATTGCGAGCGGGCTGCACAACCCGCGAGGCGTTGACGTCGGTCCGGACGGAAACGTGTACGTGGTCGAGGCGGGCGTGGGCGCCGGCACGAGCACGCCGGACGTCGGGCCGACGGGCGAGATCATCAAGATCCAGTACCCGCGGGCGGCGCATCCCCGGATCTGGAGCGTGCAGTCGGGCCTGCTGTCGTTCGGTGACGCCAACGGCGGGGACACGGTAGGTCCGGACGGCATCTCGATCGACGAGAGCGGCCGCATCTTTACCATCATCACTGGCTCGGCGCTGCAGCAGGGCGTCCAGAATCCGCAGATCGGGCAGCTGCTGCGCGTCAGTGGCACGGGAGCGTGGTCCGCAATCGCCAACGTCGGCGACCGCGACTTCAAGTGGACGCAGCACCACACGACCTGGGCGAACGACTTCCCCGACTCGGACCCCTACGGCGTTCTGGTCACGCACGGCCGCAAATACGTTGTCGACGCGGCATCCAACACGCTGGACCGCGTCAAGTCCGACGGGAGTGTCCAGATCGTGGCCTTCTTCCCGCCCGGAGCGGCCGCCGACGCGACACCAACGTGCATCACCGAGGGCCCGGACGGGGCGCTCTACATCGGGACGCTATCGCTGGTGGACTCGCTGTTCGCGGGGCCACCGCACCCCGCGGCCAGCGTCTGGCGCGTGGATCCGTCGCAGCTGAATCCCCGTTCGGAGACCAGCGTCCAGAGCGTGGCGCAGGTCTGGGCGAGCGGCTTCTGGCCGATCACCGGCTGCAACTTCGATGGCGCCGGCAACCTCTGGGTGAGCGAGTTCGCCACGGGCGCCGATGCCAATGGCCCGACGGGCGGCGCGCTGGTCAAGGTGCCATGGGGCACGGCGAGTGACGCGTCCGCGTGGACCACCTACGGCGAAGGCACCCTGAAGTTCCCTGGCGGTGTCGCCGCGGACAGCCAGGGCAACGTGTACATCGCCAACGAGAGCGCCTCAGCGTCCGGCACGGTGCTGCGACTGCATCCCTAGACCCAACGTTCTTCCTCGACCCGAAGCGGCCCTTCACCAGGGCCGCTTCGTCGTTTCGGCTGAAGCGCGGTCGCGCCGCGCCGCGCCGTGGCGTCATCTGCGACCATCCAGCGCGTGAACGACACCCATCGATGGTGGCAGCGCGGCGTTGTCTACCAGGTCTACCCGCGTTCCTTCCAGGACCGCGACGGCGACGGCGTCGGCGACCTGCCCGGCATCCTCGACCGCCTGGACTACCTGGAGTGGCTCGGCGTGGACGCCATCTGGCTGTCGCCGATCTTCCCGTCACCCATGGCGGACTTCGGCTACGACATCTCCGACTACACCGACGTGCACCCGCTCTTCGGCAGCCTCGCCGACCTGGACCGGCTGATCGCGTCGCTGCATGCGCGCGGCATGAAGCTGATGCTGGACTTCGTCCCCAACCACACCTCCGACCAGCACCCCTGGTTCCTGGATTCGCGCTCGTCACGGCAATCGCCAAAGCGCGACTGGTACATCTGGCGCGACGCGCGCGCCGACGGCTCTCCGCCGAACGGGTACGTGGCCGCGTTCGGCGGCAGTGCCTGGGAATGGGACGCGCGGACACGCCAGTTCTACTTCCACACGTTCCTGAAGGAGCAGCCGGAGCTGGAGTGGGCCAATCCGGCGGTGCGCGCCGCCATGAGCGATGTGTTGCGCTTCTGGTTCCGGCGCGGCATCGACG
>CAZENL010000101.1:0-10978 GCA_964513505.1 uncultured Anaerolineaceae bacterium | reverse complement strand
GGATGTGGCCTCGCTCGCGCACGAAACGCGCCATCGGCACCACGCTGCCCTCGTTGACGCCCCGGCGTACGACCATGTTGATCTTGATCGGCGAGAGGCCTGCGCGCTCGGCCGCGTCGATGCCCTCGAGCACGCGCGCCACCGGGAAGTCCACGTCGTTGAGGCGGGCGAACACCTCGTCGTCCAGCGAGTCAAGGCTGACCGTGATGCGCTCGAGACCGGCCGCCGCGAGGGCGTCCGCCTTGCGCGCCAGGAGTGAGCCGTTGGTGGTCAGCGTCAGATCGCGCAGCCCGGGCAGTCGCGCCAGCATGCCGACCAGCTGCTCCAGGTCGCGGCGCACCAGCGGCTCGCCGCCCGTGAGCCGGAGCTTCTCGACGCCGGCATCCAGGAACAGGCCGGCCAGCCGCGTGATCTCCTCGAACGTCAGCAGTTCTTTGCGCGGCAGGAACCGGAAGTCCGACCCGAAGACCTCACGGGGCATGCAATAGGTGCAGCGGAAGTTGCAGCGGTCGGTGACCGAGATGCGCAGGTCGCGGAGCGGCCGGCCGAAGCGATCGAGCGGGTGCCCGGCCACCGGTTCGGTAGCTGCCGGATTGCCGTCGCCTGACAGTTGCCGTCGCGTGGGGTTGAAGAGCTGCGACATCAAGCCATGGTACGTCCGGGCTCCCGGCGACGACCAGGGCCAGTCCGTCGTGGCGCGCGCCTGAACGGCCTCAGCGTGCGGGCACTAGCCGCCGGAACGAGCTGTGGCCGTACCAGCCGACGGCAAGGCTGGCGACCCCGACCACCAGGTGCAGCCCTCGGTCTGCGGAGTTGACCGGGTTGCTCAGCAAGCCGGAGAGGTCCGCGCTGTTCAGCGCCAGCAGGAAGAGGGCCAGGAAGAGGACGCCGATGGCCATGACTCCGACGGCCTGCTGGTCGCCGCGCAGGCTGAACGCCACGTACAGGGCCAGCGAACCTGCGATCAGGAGCAAGAGGTCGTGGACGGTGCCCGTCACGAAGATGGGCTTGCCGGCAGCATCTCCGATGATGGGGTTGCTGAAGAACCCGAGCAAGCCGAGGGCACCCAGCACGATCCCGATCAAAAGGGCATAGCCCATGACCAGGCCCTTGCCTCTGTCCATGCGAACCTCCCTGCTGTCCGTGTGGTCGAGCCGTCGCCCTCCCCGTTGGCTGCTCGTCAATCCTCGTCCGTGGAGCCTGCCCGACCGCGGATCGAGTCGACCACGCCGGCGTCGGCAAGCGTGGTGGTGTCACCGAGCGCTCGTCCCTCCGCGACGTCACGGAGCAGGCGCCGCATGATCTTGCCCGATCGCGTCTTGGGCAGGTCCGGCGTGAACATCAGGTACTTGGGCTTGGCGATGGGCCCGATCACCTTGGCAACGTGCTCACGCAGCTCGGCCGCCAGGGCGTCGCTGGTCTCGATGTCCTTGCGGATGGTCACGTAGGCGAAGATCGCCTGGCCCGTGATCGGGTCGTTCTTGCCCACCACGGCAGCCTCAGCCACGGCGGGGTGATCCACCAGCGCGCTTTCGACCTCGATGGTCGAGATGCGGTGGCCGCTGACGTTCATCACGTCGTCAACACGGCCGAGCAGCCAGAGGTAGCCCTCGTCGTCGCGCTTGGCACCGTCGCCGGCGAAATACATGCCCGGGAAGCGGCCCCAGTAGGTGGCGCGATAACGATCCGGGTCGCCGTAGATGCCGCGCAGCATGGCCGGCCAGGGTCGCTTCAGGACCAGGTAACCACCGCCGCCGAGCGGCACGCTCTTGCCGCTCGCATCCACGACGTCGGCGAGGATGCCCGGGAACGGGAACGTGGCACTCCCCGGTTTGGTGGTGGTGACCCCGGGGAGCGGCGTGATCAGGATCATGCCGGTCTCCGTCTGCCACCAGGTGTCCACGATGGGACACGTGCCACCGCCGATGTTCTCCTGGTACCAGAGCCATGCCTCCGGGTTGATGGGCTCCCCCACCGAGCCGAGCAGGCGCAGCGACGAGAGGTCGTGCTTCTGCGGCCACTCCTCGCCCTGCTTCATGAAGGCGCGGATGGCCGTCGGCGCGCAGTACAAGATCGAGACCTTGTACTCCTCGATGATCTGCCACCAGCGATCCCAGGCCGGGGTGTCCGGCGTGCCTTCGTACATGACGCCCGTGGTCGCGTTGGCCAGCGGCCCGTAGACGATGTAGGAGTGCCCGGTCACCCAGCCGATATCGGCGGCGCACCAGTAGACGTCGTTCGGCTTGATGTCGAAGACCATCTCGTGCGTGTACGACGCTCCGAGCAGGTAGCCGGCCGTGGTGTGGATGATCCCCTTGGGCTTGGCGGTGGTGCCCGAGGTGTAGAGCAGGTACAGCATGTGCTCGCTGTCCACCGGTACCGGAGGGCAGTCCGCCTCCTGGCGATCCACGATCTCGTCCCACCAGACGTCCCGCCCCTCGGTCATGGGTGTCTGCTGAGCGTCTCCGAGGCGCCGAGCCACCAGTACCTTCTGGATCGTCGGGCTGTTGGCAACCGCCTCGTCCGCCGCCGCCTTGAGGTCCGCGGGCTTGCCACGCCGCCAGCCGCCGTCCGCGGTGATGAGCAGCTTGGCCTGGGCGTCCGCGATGCGGCCGGACAGCGCCTCCGCGCTGAAGCCGCCGAAGACGACCGTATGCGGGGCACCGATCCGGGCGCAGGCCAGCATGGCGATGGGCAGCTCCGGGATCATGGGCATGTAGATGGCGACGCGGTCGCCCGTGCGGACGCCGAGCTCCAGGAGGGCATTGGCGGCCTTCTGGACTTCCTCCAGGAGGTCGGCGTACGTGATCGTGCGGGTGTCGCCCGGCTCGCCGATCCAGTGGTAGGCGACGCGGTCGCCGAGGCCGTTGCGGACGTGCCGGTCCAGGCAGTTCTCGCTGACGTTGAGCGTTCCGCCGACGAACCACTTGGCGAAGGGCAGGTCCCATTCGAGCGTCTTCTCGAAGGGCTTGTTCCAGCTGATGCGCGATAGCGCCAGCCGTGCCCAGAACGACTCGAAGTCCTGGTCCGCTTCCGCGTACAGGACGGCCTTCGCGTTGGCCTGCGCGGCGAACGCGGGATCCGGCGGGAAGCTGCGGCCCTCTGGCATGAGGTTCTCGATCTCGGGGCCCCGGATCTGCGCGTCGTCCGTGGCCGCGGTGCCTGCCCCCTGGGACCGCTTGTGATCGTCGCTCGACTGCCTCGCCTGGCCCACCGTCGCCTCCATGCCCTGCTGCCGAATCGTCTGTTGCCGATTGTGCGCGCTGCCGTGCGCCAGCCGCCTGACCCGTGGCGGTGTCGTCCGGCGATGCTACCAAGCCTGAAGGCGCAGGACGGCGGGTCCGATGGTGTCGCAACTCCCGTCGCCGGACTGGCGTGACCGTCCGCCCCGCACGATTGCACATCATCTCAACATGTCTCGCCCAGGCGGTGCGCCTCGAAGACGCGCTGGCCTTTCGGCCGCCGCTTGCGCCTAGCGGTCGCCCCGCGGTAATCCCCGACTGAGCGCCGCCGTTAGCCGTTCTTGGAAAACAAACCGGCCGGTGCACGCGAGGTGCGCTCCGGAATGGGTCGTCAGCCCGCGTATCGCCGGCGGAGTGTTGAGATCATCTGCAATCCTGCGCGGCTGGGACGCGGTTCGGCACCCGAGTTGGCCCTGACAGGGGGTCCTTACCGCGTCACGACCCAGCCCGGTGGCAACTCGCCAAAGGGGATCTTCTCGGCCGCGAACGCGGTCACGATGCGCTCACGGAGCTCGGCCGCGGCCGCACGCCGGTCCGCGGCCACCACCAGGGCCGATGCCTGGAGCAGGACCCCGCTCCCAGCCATGGACTGAACGCCGGACACGGCCGGCGCATCCAGGAAGCGCGGCCGCCACGCGTCCTCCGCGACCATCGCCTGCGCGGCGGCCAGGGCCGCAGCCTGTGCCCGCTCCAAGTCGGCGGGGTTCTTGATGGGCACATCCACCAGGATGCGGCCCCACGCGCGGGTCTGGTTGCTGGCCACCTGGATCAGGCCGTTGGGGACCACGTGGACCGTGCCGTCCGCGTCCCGCAACACGGTCCGCCGGAGGCCCAGCTCCTCCACCTTGCCGGTCACGTCCGCGATGTGCACCACGTCACCGGTCGCGTACTGGTTCTCGATCAGGATGAAGGCGCCGGCCACGATGTCGCGCACCAGGTTCTGCAGGCCCAGCCCAACGCCAAGGCCGAGCAACCCGAGCCCGGCGATGACGGGCCCGAGATCCACGTTGAGGATGCCCAGGATCGCCACCCCGGCCAGGACCAGGATCCCGAAGCGCGCCAGGTTCCCGCCGAGTGCCTCCAGCGTGCGGCGGCGTTTCAGGGCTTCGGCGAGCGTCAACTGGGCGCGCGTGTCCTCCGCCTCGCGCGGGCGCATCACGCCCTCGATCAGTCGATGAACCAGGCCCTGCGCCAGCCGGAGGAGCAGCCACGTCACGGCGACCACGACCAGCATCGAGAGCACCACGCGCAGCAACTCGCGCTGGTCGACGCCGGAGAAGAGGCTGTTCAGATCCATCGCCGGGGCAGCGTATCAGCGCCGGACGCTGCGGCGCGCGGCGGCCCGACGATCAGCGGGGCGTGCCTGCCGCGGCTCCGACGTGTGCGACCTCGTGGCTTGCGCGCGCCTCGAGCGCGTCCGCCAGAGAACCCTCGAATGCTGAGACCACCCGATCGACCAGGTCGGCCTTGGCGTGAGCCTCGCAGATGAACCACGGCTCGCGGGAGTCAGGCTCGGGCATGGCGCCGCGGGCGAACATGCCGACCGCGACAGCGTCATACAGCTCGTGGTCCGTGCTGGCCCAGCCGCGGTAATCGTCCGGGAGCTTCTCCGCGAACATCACCCCGAACATGGCGGGAACGCCGGTGAACACGTACGGCAGTCCCGCACGATCGATCACCTGCGCGAGGCCGGCCTGGACCCGGAGACCGGTCTTGCGCACCGTTTCCAGCGCGTCCGTGTCGCGCAGGATGGTGAGCACCTTGGTCGCGGCCGAGGCGGCCACACGGTTGCCGGCATACGTGCCGCCGTGGCTCACGTGGAGCGGCATCAGGTTCATGATCTCGGCGCGGCCGCCGAACGCGGCCACCGGATAGCCGTTGCCCATGGCCTTGGCGTACGTGGCCAGGTCCGGCGTGATGCCGAACGCCTCCGCCGCGCCGCCGCGGGCCAGTCGGAAGCCCGTCTTGACCTCGTCGAAGATGAGCAGCGCGCCGAACTCCTTGGTCATGGCGCGCACGCCCGCCAGGAAGCCCTCACGCGGCAGGATGCCCTGGGCATTGCCCAACAGCGGCTCGATCAGCACGGCGGCGATCTGATCGCCCTCGCGCTCGAAGAAACGCCGCAGCGTGTCCAGGTCGTTGTAGGGAATCGGGATGACGGTCTCGGTGACGGCCTTGGGGATGCCACGGCCCCACGCCAGCCGGACGGGATTGTCGCGGTCGCCGAACTCGGTCACGTCATTGGGCAGCACGCTGATCAGCGCGTAATCGTGCATGCCGTGGTACTGGCCTTCGAACTTCACGATCTTGTCGCGGCCCGTGAACGCGCGCGCCACCCGGATGGCGTGCATGGTCGCGTCCGTGCCGGAGGTGGCCAGGCGCGCCATGTCGCAGAAGGTCAGCTCGCAGACCAGCTCGGCGGCCGTGACCTCGTCCTCGCTGGTGAGGCTGAAGCTGACGCCGCGGCGCATGCGCTCGTTGACGTGGTCGTCCACGCGGGGATCGCCGTGGCCCAGGATCACGGGGCCGTACCCCATGCGCAGGTCCACAAACTCGTTGCCGTCCAGGTCCCAGACCAGGCCGCCCTTGCCCCGATCGACGTAGATGGTGTCCTCGCCCCAGGCGCGGAAGTTGGAGTCCGTGCCACCGGGCAGGGTCTTGATCGCTCGGTGATAGAGCTCCAGTTGGCGCGTTCGAGTCAATCCGTTGCCGCCGCCAAGCGAGGCCATGATCGGCTCCCTTCTGCGAAATTCGTGGCTGGAAGGCCCGTCCGCTGCGAATCTCTCCGCTGTGACGCCGCCATTGTAAGGGACACGTAGGCCCACTGGCACGGGGCGACCCGCGGCCCCGGCCGCGTACACTCGGGCGCATGACCCAGACCATCCATCCTGCCGCCGCTCCCGTGGCCAGCCGCGACCTCCCCCGGTTCGATGTTGAGGCGGTGCGCGGGCACTTCCCTGCCCTGGCGCGCCAGGTGAACGGCCGAACCGTCGCGTACCTGGACGGGCCGGCGGGCACGCAGGTGCCGGAAGAGTGCCTCGACGCGGTCAGCGCCTACTTCCGGGCCAGCAACGCCAACACGCACGGAGCCTTCACGGCCAGCCGCGAGACGGACCAGATGATGTCCGAGGTGCACGCCGCGGCGGCCGACTTCCTGGGTGCAGCGGACCCGGACGAGATCGCCTTCGGGCAGAACATGACGACTTTGACGTTCGCGGTCAGCCGGGCCATCGGGCGGACGATCAGCGCGGGCGACGAGATCGTGGTGACGCGCCTGGACCACGACGCCAACGTGGCGCCGTGGCTGGCGATGGCGCAGGACCGCGGCGCGGTGATCCGCTGGATCCCGATCCGCGACGAGGACTGCACGCTGGACCTGGACGTCCTGGCGGACTCGCTCGGGCCGCGAACGCGGCTGGTCGCGGTGGGGCTGGCCTCGAACGCGGTGGGGACCATCAACCCGATCGCACGGATCGCCGAGATGGCCCACGCGGCCGGCGCCCGCATCTGGGTCGATGCGGTCCACGCGGGTCCGCACCTCCCCATCGACGTGCAGCAGCTGGACATCGACTACCTGGTCTGCTCCGCCTACAAGTTCTACGGCCCGCACCTGGGCATCCTGTGGGGCCGACGCGAACTGTTGGAGCAGCTGCCGGCCTACAAGGTCCGGCCAGCGGATGACGCGCTGCCGCATCGCTTCGAGACGGGCACGCTGGCGCACGAACTGCTCGCTGGGCTGACCGGCACGTTCGGCTACCTGGAGTGGCTGGGGAGCACGTTCGGTGGCGCGGACGCCGGGGCGCCGCGACGCGAGAAGCTCACGGCGGCCATCGGTGCGTCCCGGGCCTGGGAGCGCGACCTGGTGCTGAAGCTCATCGCGAACGTGGACGCCATTCCCGGCGTGCACATCCGCGGCATCACGGACGCCGCCCGCGTCGCGGAACGCGCTCCGACCATCGCGTTCACCGTGGATGGCCACCATCCGCGGGACGTGGCCGCGTTCCTGGGTGACCGCGCCATTTCCGTCTGGGATGGCGACTACTACGCGTACGAGCTGATCCGCGCCCTGGGCCTCGCCGAGTCAGGCGGCATGGTGCGCGTGGGCCTGGTGCACTACAACACGCCGGCCGAGATCGACCGGCTCACCGAGGCGCTGACAGAGCTGGTCGGCGCCGCCTGAGCAGGCGCGTTTCTTCCCCGGCGGTCAGCGGGAGCCGGCCGGCTCCTCCAGCATGACGTCGAACGCGGCCGCGTCGACGGCCAGCGTCCGCGCGATCAACCCCCGTGCCCCATCCGCCAGGCGAACCCGATCGGGCACGAACAGGTGGATGATCGGAAGCTCCACGATCGTCACGTCTGACGCGCCGTCCAGGGTCGCCTTCCAGCTTGCGTGGTAGACCGGGCGCTCGCCGCTGGCGATCCTCCGCTGATCGGCCCGAATGCGGGCCTGCAACTGCCGCACCGATGATTCCGGGCGCATCCCGTCCACCTCTGCCTACACGTCCTTTGGCTTGACCCACTCCGGGAGGTGGTGGGTCAGCGTGGCCAGCGGCAGCGAGCCGTGGCCGAGCACCGAATCGTGGAAGCTCTGGAGGTCGAAGCGGTCGCCGTCGCGCGCTTCCAGCTGCTTGCGCAGGGCCTGGATCTCACGCTGGCCCGTCATGTAGGCCAGGGCCTGGCCCGGCCAGCAGATGTAGCGGTCCGTCTCCGTCTCCGCCTCCAGCGGGCTGAGGCCCGCCCGGTTGCGCAGGAAGTCGATCGACTGCTGGCGATTCCATCCGAAGGCGTGCATGCCGGTATCGACCACCAGCCGGGCCGCCCGCCACGCCTGCGCATCGAGCATGCCGAAGCGCTCCTTGGGATCCTCGAACAGGCCCATCTCGTCGGCCAGGCGCTCGCTGTAGAGGCCCCAGCCCTCCGGGTACGCGGCACCGGTCAGGCGCGAGCCGAGCCGGCGGAACGCGTTGAGTCCGTCCAGCTCCGCCTCGATGGCGATCTGGAAGTGGTGGCCGGGAACCGCCTCGTGGTACGTGGTGGTGGCCAGCCGATGCAGCGGCCGCTGCGACGGATCGAAGGTGTTGATGAAGTAGATGCCCGGCCGCGACCCATCGGCGGCCGGCGGGAAGTAGAACGCCGGCGGTGCCTCGCGCTCCTGGTGCGGCTCCACGGCGCGCACCTCGCAGGCGGCCTTTGGCAGGCGCCCGAAGTACTGCGGAGCCAGCGCCTCCGCCTTGGCCACCTGGCGCTTGGCCAGCTCGACCAGGTCCCCCGGCTGCGCTGCGAAGTTGGTCGGGTCGGACTCCAGGTGGGCGCGAAACGCGGCGACGTCGGCGAAGCCGAGCTGCTGCGCGATCGCCAGGCGCTCCCGGTCGATGGCCTCGATCTGGGCCAGGCCGTAGTCGTGCAACTCCTGGGCGTCCGCGTCCAGCGTCGTCGAGGCCAGGATCAGGTACTGGTAGAGCGCGGCGCCGTCCGGCAGCGAACCGATCCCGTCGGCAGCGCGGGCGTGCTGCGCGTAGTCCTGGAGCGTGACCAGGAATGCGGCCACGGCCGGCTTCACGTCCGTGTCTATGGCCTGTGCGATCGCGGCGCGCGTGGCGGGATCCGCGTCCGCGTGCGCCAGCAGGAGAGGGTGCTGCTCGGTCGGCGTGTCGACCGAGCGCTGGACCTGGGTGATGGTGCGCTCCACCACCGGCCGGGCCGCGGTCCGGCCGCTCTTGATGCCCTCCTGGATGTTCACCGTGTGCTGCTGCAGGTAGGCGGGATAGGCAGTCAGGCGTGCCAGCAACGCAGCCAGCCGTTCCGGTGTGTCGATGCGCTGGAAGCGTGCCAGCTCCCCGGGGAGCGTCTGCGGTCCGCCCAGCTGGTCCACCGCGTCCATCTCCCAGAAGCGGTGCTCGTGATAGGAGAGCCGCAGCTTCCAGACCACCCGCAGCATGTCCAGCGTGATGCCGTCGTCGACCGACAGGTCCGCGGGGTTGATGCCATCCGCCTGTGCCATCAGATCGTGGATGACCGCGATCTCCTTCTCGCGCCCGGCCGCACTGGGGTCGTCCCAGCGGTCGTTCCAGCGCTCGTCGCCGAGGATCGTGGCCCACAGCGGCTGCAACTCCAGGAAGGCTTCCCAGAACCGATCGGCGAGCGCATCGACGGGGCTCTGGGCGACGGCGGCCGTGGTCATGATTTCCTCCTGGTCAACCGAAGAACGCGAGCTGCTCGCCCTGGCGCTCGATTTCCGGATCCAGCCCGAGCATCGGTTCAAGGCTCTCGAGGCTGGCCACGTCGTGCGCCCAGAGCTGGCGCACATGGTCGGACTTCAGGATATGCCAGTTGTCCTCGTGCATTCGCTCGCGCAGCAGTGGCGAGCGGGACAGTTTGAGCCGCACGAGATCGGTTCGTTCCGGCGGGACGACCAGGAACCGCACCAGGTTCTCGCCCGATGCGATCTGCGGTCCTCGCCGGAGCAGCGTCTCGTCCAGCATGGCGGTCCACTCCACCTCGAAGCAGAAGGTGGCCTTGCCGCGCAGGTACCAGATGCAGTCGACGGCCTCCAGCGCCTCCGCCGAACCCTGGCTGACCAGCGGCAGGTAGACGCGCTGCTCGATCTCCGAGAGCAGCTCCCGCAGCGGCTGGCCCCGGTAGCTGCGCCGCTGTTCCCGCGGCGAGATCCAGCAGCGCAGGCCCATGCGGTGTCCGTACTCGGCGAGCATGCCCACCACGGTGCCGTGCTCCACCGTCCTTCCCTGGAGGGTCTCGTCGGTTCGCAGCAGGCCGTCCGCACTGGGTTCCCGGCTGCGGTACGACTCCAGACAGGCGCGCACCAACTCCTCGTCCGGCGTGTCGTGGCCGCGGAACATGGTCGCGATACGGTCGAAGAAGGCGGACTCCGTGAGCCCGCCACTGGTCGACAGCAAGCTGAACACCGCCCACTCCAGGCGATCCGACAGCGGCGAACGGGCTGCCGCGGCATCGGCTGGCTCACGCAGCCACCAGCGGCCGGGCTCCAGCTCCGTCAGGCGCGGATGGTCCGGCCGGCGCAGCTCGTCCATGACGATCTCGAGCAGGAGGCTCACCGGGTCGGAGCCGGACGCCGAGCCACGCCAGGTGGGAATGGCCTCTGACAGGAGATCGGGCGGTGCGGCCGGTCGCGGCGTCGACCCCGGCGCGGGTGCCTCGGCATCCTTCTCCGGTTCGGGCGACGGCGCCGCTTCCACCGCCAGGGATGCCTCTCCGCCGCTCCCCGCCGGCTCCTCGAGCGCGGCCAGTTCGTGGCTCGCGGCTCGGATTGGACGCGCCGGATCGCGCCAGCTTCGTGCCGCGACCAGCGGACCGTGCCCATTGCCGGACACGTCCGACAGGTTGGCGGCGGGCACCGCCGAGGCGTCGGCCGTGGCGAC
This sequence comes from uncultured Anaerolineaceae bacterium, assembly GCA_964513505.1. Taxonomy (GTDB): domain Bacteria; phylum Chloroflexota; class Limnocylindria; order Limnocylindrales; family CSP1-4; genus JAFMJV01. Next base: position 339 of record CAZENL010000101.1, on the reverse strand, counting down.
GTCGGCGGCCGTGACAGCGGGCTCAGCGACCGCGGCGTGGCCCATCATGCCCGCCTCCTCGGCGCTCGCGTCCGCCCGTTCTTCCGTCTCGGTGAACGTGCGCGTGCCCACCAGGCGTCGCAGGTGGCCCATCCGATCGAGCCCGATCAGCACCTCTCCCAGCAGACGCTCGAAGCGGGCCGGCTCGCCGCGTGCCTGGAGCACGCCGACTGCCAGGTCGGAAACGGCCTGCTCCACGGCCGCCATCTGGAACGCATTCTCTGGATCTGCCTCGGACGGGATGCTGCCGTCCGCAACCTGCGCGCCCGGCGCCTCGACGTCCTGCGGGGCTGGCGGCGG
>CAZENL010000100.1:3918-11069 GCA_964513505.1 uncultured Anaerolineaceae bacterium | reverse complement strand
CCTTGGCCTTGGCGTAGTTCGGCATCCATGACTGATGGTTGGGGACGTCCGGGTACGCAAGCATCGACTGCGGCACGGACCAGTCCAGCTTGATGCCGGGGAAGCCGGCGTCGATGGACTTGAACCAGGCGTCCTGCTTGGTCTGATCGGCCGGCATTGCTCCGTAGGTCGTGAGCAGATCGGCCGAAGCGACCATGGCCGTCAGGGCGGTCCAGGCGGCATCAGGAACCTTGGTGGACTGAAGGATGCTGAAGGTGTCGGCGTGCAGCGGCGAGGTGATCGCGCCGTTCGCCAGCGGGTTGATGGCGAAGCCGAAGTTGAACTGCTTGGCCGGTGCCGGAGGTGCCACACAGCAGGTGAACCAGGTGTGACCTTCGTCCATGGCCAGGTTGCCCGAGCCGAACTCGCCGCCCGCGCCCAGGAGGGCACTGGCGATCTGGTTCTGGGTCGGAATGAAGTGATCGGTCCAGACGCCGGCGTTGAACCACGCCTCTCCGGCCTTGACGTAGTCCGGGATCTGGGCGGTCTTGCCGTCGTCGGCCAGGAAGGAGCCGGCACCGAAGAACGCGTCTTCTGCGCGGGCACTGTTGTCCTGGTACTGGGAGTCGAAGCCCCACTGGACGATGTTGTTCGGATCGAAGTCGGCGCTGGTCGCGTCGTTGCCGTTCTTGTCCACGGTGAGCTTCATGCCCAGCGTGCGAAGGGCATCAACGTCCCACGGCTTGCCCTGGTACAGGTCGCCGACCTTGGTCGGCGGAAGCGGCAGGCCGGCCTCCTTGAAGAGGTCCGCGTTGTAGTAGATGAAGGACGGGTAGACGGCGAAGGGAACGCCCACCGTTGCGCCGTTGTTCCCCAGCTTGAAGAAGTCGACGAGCTTGGGGTCAACACCGTTGAACGTGTAGTTGTTCTTCGCGATGATCGGGGCGAGGTCGAGCAGCTGGTCGCGGAAGATGTTCAGGCCTTCCACGCCGACCGGGCCGATGATGTCAGGCGCATTGCCGGCCGCAATCTCGGTCTTGAGAATGTTGGCGGCCTGCGTGTTGTCGACGATCTCGTACTGGATGTAGACATCCTTCTGCGAGGCGTTGTACGCGGAGATGAACGCCTGCTCAGGTCCGATCTGTGCGGGCTGGGTGCCCGCTCCGAGGCCGATGAACCAGCGCACCACGACCCCACCGTTGGGGCCCGGGCCTGCCGCGATCGGCGGGGAGGTCACGATCGGCACGGGGGTGATGACCTGGGGCGTCGGCTGGACGACGGGCGGCGCAGTGATCACGACGGTCTGCGGCGTCGGCTGGACGACGGGTGGTGCGGTGATCACGACGGTCTGCGGCGTCGGCTGGACGACGGGTGGTGCGGTGATCACGACGGGCGTCGGGGTGCTCCCATTGCACGCCACGAAAAACAGGACGCCTGCGAAACCAGTTGTCAAGACGCGCCAGCGGCTTGTGATCTGGTGCATGAATACCTCTCCTCTAACCCTGGTTCTGGATCCCCAGGCCTGCTGATGCAGGCACGCTCCATGGGTCAGTCAGCGGCCTCACCTCCGCTCGATTGGCGGATCACGAGCTGCGTGTCCAGGATCACGCGGCGAGCCACCGGCGAGGGGGTCGAGATGACGGCGAGCAACAACCGCGCCATCTCACGACCCATGTCCTCGGTGGGCTGCCGCACGCTGGAAAGCGGCGGTTCGGTGGAACTTGCAATGAGGGAGTCGTCGTAGCCGACCACGGCCACGTCCTGCGGCACATGACGCCCGGCCCGGCGGAGTGCCTGGAGCACGCCCGCGGCCATCAGGTCCGAGGCTGCGAAGACGGCATCGATGTCCGGCGCCCGATCGAGCAGTTCGCTCATCGCCCGGCGCGCGACTTCCTGTTCGAAGGCGCCGGTGGCCTCCAGCGCGGAATCGCGCGGCAAGCCTGCCTCTCGGAGCGCACGCCGGTAGCCCTCGAGGCGGTCGGAGGCCACGGCCATGTCCAGCGGGCCGGTGATGGTGGCCACGCGGCGACGTCCGAGCCCGATCAGGTGCCGCACCGCACTCATGGCGCCCTGCACGTTGTCGACATCCACGTGGTTGACGCCTTCGATCGGCGGCCGTCCGCCGATGACCACCGGAATGCCGCGCCTCAGAAGGTCGCCGGGCAGTGGGTCGTCGCCGTGCAGCGACACGAGCAGGACGCCGTCCGCCTGGGCAGCCGCCAGGTAGCGCTCCAGGCGGGCTTCGTCATCCTGGGTCTGTGGGGCAAGCAGCACGAGCTGCTTGTCGGCCGCCGAGAGGACCTCGCTGATGCCCGTGACCAGCCGCGGGAAGAACGGATCCCCGAAGAGCTTGGTGGCCGGTTCCGGGATGACCAGTGCGACCGAGTCCGTGCGCCGGGTGGCGAGGCTGCGGGCGACCCGATTGGGGGTGTATCCGAGCCGCTCGACCGCGCGCTGGACGGACTGGCGGGTGGCAGGGCTCACGCGGTCCAGACCGTTGACCACCCGGGACACCGTTGCACGCGAAACGCCGGCCGCCGCGGCGACTTCCTCGAGCGTGCTCCCAACGATCGGTGCCTTGGCCACGATCCGACCCTTCTGCATGACGGTGTCGAAACGGGATCGGTGTAAGAGCGCTCTTACATCCCTGCCGCTGTGCGCACCGTACATCGCGTGTCAAGCCCCTCTCTGTGCGGTAGCGAATTGGTTGCAGCGGCAATCGCCCTGTAAGACCGCTCCCATGTTTGCGCCGTGCATGAACGGCCCGGGGACGTGCGGCGGCGTGCGGCCACGGGCTCAATCGCGGCTGGCGGGCCCACCGGTGGCCACCGCGCTCAGCCGGGTGGTGGCGCTCGGTCCGCGGTAACTCCGCGTCATCCGGGTCGTGGGGGCCGGCATGCGCGACCGCTCCTCGGGACGGGTCGCGCGGCTGCGACCCCTCCCGCCCTGTGTGCGCCTAGCCGGTGTTCTGGACCCCGGCTGCCACGCCGCTAACCGTCAGGTGCACCAGCCGCAGGACCGCGGCACGTTCCGCTGAATCCGGCGCCATGGTCCGAAGCCGGGCCAGCAGCCGGACCTGGAGCTCCGAGAGGGAATCGACGTAGGGGTTGCGCAGCTCGATCGAGCGTTGGAGGACGGGTGTCGCGTCCAGCAGCCGGTTCCGATCGGCGACGCGCAGGATCTCGGCCTCCGTCCGCTGGAACTCACTGCGGATGCACTCCCAGATTCGTTGCGAGCCCGGGCTGACGGCAAGCTGGGCATAGCGCGACGCCACGTGGATGTCGGCCTTGGCCAGGCTCATCTCCGCGGTGTCCAGCAGCGTGGCGAAGAACGGCCACGCGGCATAGAGGTCGCGCAGCCGCTGAAGTCCCGCCTGCCCGTGACGTTCCTCGTACGCGGCCAGCGCGGTGCCGATGCCGAACCAACCCGGTAGGTTGGCGCGCGACTGGGACCACGCGAAGACCCACGGGATGGCGCGCAGCGATTCGAACGGCGACGGGCCTCCGGCGTCGTTTGCCGCGCGCGCCCGCGCCATCGGCCGGGACCCGATCGCCAGACCGGACAGCGCCTCGATCGGGGTCGCCGCCCGGAAGTACGCGTCGAACTCCTGGTCATCCCAGACCAGCGCGCGGTACGCACGGCGGGATGTGGCGGCAAGCTCGTCCATGACGGCGGTGCCGCTGCGCTCGGCGTCACGCGCGCGTTCTTCGTGGCCTGGCGACGAGGAGATCAGCACCGCGTTGGTCACCTGCTCCAGGTGGCGCAGCGCGATGTGCGGGTTGGCGTAGCGATCGGCGATCACCTCGCCCTGCTCGGTGATCTTCAGGCGGCCGTCCACCGAGCCCGGCGCCTGGGCGAGGATCGCCCGGTTCATGGGTCCTCCGCCGCGGCCGATCGCGCCTCCCCGGCCGTGGAAGAGGGTCAGCTTCACCCCGCGCTTCCGGCTGATCTCGGACAGCCGTCCCTGTGCGCCGTAGAGCATCCAGCCGGCGGAGAGCGGCCCGGATTCCTTGGTGGAGTCGGAGTAGCCCAGCATCACCTCCTGGCGGTCGTCGCGGCTCTCCAGGTGCCGGCGGTAGCGCGGGTCGGAGAGCAGCCGGTCGAGCAGCCCGCCGCTGTCCACCAGGGCGTCGGCGGACTCGAACAGCGGGACCACGTCGATGGTGGGCGCGTCGCCGAGCCCCGCACGTTCCGCGAGCTCCAGCACATCCAGCACGTCCGACTCCGAGCGCGTGAAGCTGATCACGTACCCGTGCAGGGCCGCTTCGCCAAAGTCCGCCTGGATGTCGGCGATGGTGCGAAACGTGGCCACGACCTCCCCTACCGAGACGCCGGGTGTGGCGTCCAGCCGGAGGCTGCCCGGGTCGCCGGTTCCGCGTCTCCGCAGAATCTCGAGCGCTGCCGCATGAACGGCGCTGTGCTGTCGCACCTCCAGCGAGAGCGCATGAAAGCCGAACGTCTCGACCTGCCAGCGCAGGTCCTGGACTTCGCCGTAGGCAACGCGCTCGAGCCGGTCCGCGACCAGAGCGCCGGCCAGTTCGTCGAGTTCGGCAAGCAGGTGGCTCGGCGTCGCGTAGCCGCCGACAGCGGCCGCCCCGGAAGCACCCGTCACCAGCCGTGCCCTGGTCCGGCGCAACCGCTCGCCGATGAAGGCAAAGCGCTGGCGGTACGGCTCACCGGGGAAGCGCTCGCGCAGCGCCCACGCTGCTGCCTCCGGAAAGTCGTGCGCGTCCAGCGCGAGGCGCGCGGCGAGTGCGGCATCCACGTGATCGGGAGCCACCGCGGAGGCCACGGTCTGCATCAGGCGGGCTGCGACACGCTCGTATCCGCGGAGCACGTGGTCGGCCTGGATGCGAATCGTCTGGCGCGTGATCTGGGCCGTGACGTTGGGATTGCCGTCGCGATCGCCGCCGATCCACGAGCCCCAGTGAAGGAAGGCACTGCCGCGCGGCGGTCGCGTGCCGGTCTGGCCGCTGTCGCGCGCCGCCGCGCCACGCGGCCCATCGACGGTGCGATCCAGCGCCCGGTCCAGGGCGCGATAGACGCGCGGCGTGACCACGAACAGCGACTCGTCGAAGAAGACCATGGCCGAGCGCACTTCATCCAGCGGTGTCGGCGATTGGGCGCGCACGGCGGCCGTGTGCCAGAGGAGGCTGATCTCCTCGCGCAGCCGTCGACGCAGGTCCTGGTCCTCCGTGGGCGTGAGGCGGGGATCGTCCAATTCGTCGAGCAGGCGGTACGCGCGGCGCAGTGCGACCAGCAGGGTGCGGCGGCGTGCCTCGGTCGGATGGGCCGTCAGCACCAGCCCCACGAAGAGCCGGTCGAAGAGCGCCCAGGCATCTGCGGTGCGCAGGCTGCTGGCGCGCAGGGTCTCCACGGCCGCGGCGATCGAGTCTTCCAGCACTCCGTGTGGAGCAGCGCGACCGCGCAGGCGCAGGCGGCGGACCCGCTGCTTCTCCTCGGCCAGGTTGGCCAGCTGGAAGTACAGCGCAAAGGCCTGGATCAGACCCTCGGCGGCCGCCGGCTCCAGCGCGTCGAGCTCCCGAGAAAGCGCGGCGCGACGCTCCGCATGCGCCGGGTCCGCGGCACCATTGCCCGCCGCGCCGGATCGTCGCAGCTCGATGGAACTGCGGCGCACGCGCTCCACGAGGTCCAGCAGCTCCGCGCCGGACTGTTCCGTGACCACCTGGCCGAGCAATGCGCCAAGAAGCTTGACCTCACGTGCCAGCGGGTCGCGTGCGCCGGCCGTGCCGATGCCACGCGGCTCCGCACGGACCTGGGGATTTGCGCGCGGTGGGGACGAGCTCACGGGGGCAGGCTACCGCCGCCAGAGGTGCTGCGCAGTCGCGGCGGGGTGCGCGCGCGGTGGCGGACCGGCTGCCGTGACGGTCGCGGCTCGGCGAAAGTCTGCTGACCGGGCGCACCACCTGCGTTCAGAACGTGCCTGGAAAAGGGCCAAGTCCTAGGACCATCGTGCGATGATCGCGTTCGGGTTCCATGACTAACGTCCCAACCCAGGCATACGGCAGACGGATGCTGCAAACACGGGAGATCCGGATGTTCGATTCCCGACTGCGCCGATTGGTCGGTGGCGTCGCCCTCGCAGCCATGCTCATCTGGCCCGCGAGCGGTGCGGCGATGGCCGCCGGGAGCACGTGCACCATGACCGTGGCTCCGGCTTCCGGCCCTCCTGGCACCCTGTTCACGTTCACCGGCAGCGGCTTCACGCCCGTGCAGTTCAGCCTGGCCCAGAAGGACAAGGCCACACGAATCCTCACGGTCAACCTGAACGGCGCCGATCCGTGGACCTATGCGTTCGTGGCGGGCAACACGGACACGGGGCGCTGGAAGGTGACCGCATCCGCCGGTGGCAGCGGCTGCCAGGCGTCGTCACAGATTCGTGTGGGGCTGCCGTCGACGTCCACGACCGATCCGCTGGCTCCGGCCGACCAGACGCCCGCAGTTGCCGCCCTTGCCGGCATGGTGCTGGTGTTCGTGGTCAGCGCAGGGCTGCTCTTCCGGCGCTCGCGGCGCCTGGCCTGACGCTCGTCCGCGCAAGCGCGCGGACGTCGTCGTTCGGGCATACGTCGGCCGCAGAGCGCCCGGCGACGCGGTAGCTTGTACACGTGCAGCCGCAGCAGCCTGTCATCCGGACCTATCGCGGTCGCGAGCGTCGCCTGGCAGAAGAGGCCTACCGCCTCGACGCCGCCCAGGCGCAGCGTGCCGACTGGTATCCGGTCGCGCATCGCTGGGTGACGTCCTGGCAGGGCGAAGAGCTGGCGGTGGTCTTCGAGTTCCGCGGAGCAGACCCGGCGGCCCATTCCATGGCTGTCGGCGGCGCCGCGCCGCCGGCCGCAGCACCGCCGGACCACGCGATCTGGGCGGCGCCGGCCGTTCCGGAGTCGTATGGCGCCGCCGAGCGCCAGGCATACGCGGAGGCCGGCCAGGATCCGGAAGGACTGAGCGGCGTCGCGGAACCCGCAGACCAGGCGGAGCCAGAGATCACCGCCGAGACCGCGGAGGCCGCACCCGCCGACCCCTGGGCGGACCTCGGAGCGGCCCTGGCACCAGAAACCGAGGCTGCCGCCGAGCCGGAGGCCGAGGCTGCCGCCGAGCCCGAGGCTGCCGCCGAGCCGGAGGGCGAGGCTGCCGCCGAGCCGGAGGCCGAGGCT
>CAZENL010000100.1:0-3818 GCA_964513505.1 uncultured Anaerolineaceae bacterium | reverse complement strand
CGAGGCTGCCGCCGAGCCGGAGGGCGAGGCTGCCGCCGAGCCGGAGGCCGAGGCTGCCGCCGAGCCGGAGGCCGAGGCTGCCGCCGAGCCGGAGGCCGAGGCTGCCGCCGAGGCCCAGCCGCAAGTGGCCGCTCTCCCCGTTTCCAGTCCCGCGGCGGTTCCCGCCTACGCACACTCCGTGCCGGCCGCACCATCGGCCCGGCCATCCGTCCGCGCCCATGCCCGGGCGGTCGTGCAGGCGATCGACCTGCACACGGCCGGCGAGCCACTGCGGCTGATCCGGTCCGGCTTCCCGTCCGTGCCCTCGCTGCCCATCCTGGAGCGCCGTCGCTGGCTCAAGCAGAACGCCGACTATGCCCGTCGCGTGCTGATGTGGGAGCCCCGCGGGCACGCCGACATGTACGGCGCCATCCTCCTGCCGCCATATCGCGACGACGCCGACATCGCGGTGCTGTTCATGCACAACGAGGGCTACAGCACCATGTGCGGGCATGGGATCATCGCGATCGCGACCGGCCTGATCGAGGAAGGGCTCTACCCGGCCGCGCCGCCGGAGACGGTCATTCGTTTCGAGACGCCGGCAGGGGTCGTGACCGCCACCGCCAGCGTGGTCCGCACGAGCGACGGCCGCAACGAGGTGAGCTCGGTCCGCTTCCGCAACGTTCCCTCGTATCTGCACGCGGACGGCCTGCGCGTCATCCCGGACGGCGTGACGCTGCGCGGCAACGCCGCGGCTGACGGGGCACTCAAGGTGGATCTGGCCTTCGGTGGCGCCTATTACGGCATCGTGGACGCGGCCGACCTCGGCCTGCGGGTGGTGCCGGAGCAGACCGACGCCCTGACGCGTGCGGGCGCCGCGATCACGGATGTCCTCCGCCGCGACCACACCCCGGCCCATCCAACGGATCACGATCTGGGCTTCGTCTACGGCACGATCATCGTGGACCACGACCCGCGTTCGTCGCCCGACGGGCGCGCGGTTGGCGCGGACCTCCGCAACGTCACGATCTTTGCCGAGGGCGAGGTCGATCGGTCGCCGTGCGGTTCCGGCACCAGCGCGTTGCTCGCGCAGATGCACGCGCTCGGCCAGCTGGCGATTGGCCGGGACATCGTCAACGCGGGCATCACCGGTGAGGCGTTCCGCGGCCGGGTGGAGGCGGAGACCGCGCTTGCCGAATATCGCGCCGTCCTGACCAGCGTCGAAGGAAGCGCCTACGTCACCGGCTACCACACCTTTGTGGTGGACGATCGGGATCCACTGGCCAACGGCTTCCTGCTCCGCTGACCGGCCGGCTCGCTCTGTGAGCGCAACCAATCGCCGGCCTGGCGGGTTCTCCTAGGCGTGTGCACCAAGTGTCCGGCCGCGCTGGCGCGCGATCTGGACGGCTCGTTCGCCATGCTGGTCGAGCATCACCAGGACCTGGTCTTCGGCATGTCCCGGCGCATGAGCGTCAACGTGGCCGACGCCGAGGATCTTGCGCAGGACACGTTCGTGCGGGCTCACCGCGCGCTCCGCGGCTACGACGCCGAACGCATCCACGAACTCCACCTGCGCGGCTGGCTGGCGCAGATCTGCCTCAACCTGGCACGCAACCGCGCCCGGGCTGCGAAAGCCGCCACCGGGAGCACGGCAGGAGCGGCATCGCTGGACGACGCCGTCGAAATTCGCGACACGGAGCGGACGGAGCCGGAGCCCGAGGCCGTGCGACGTGAATCCGTGCAACGCTGGGCGCGGTTGCTGACCGCTGTACCGGAACGCTATCGCGCCGCGGTGGCGCTGCGCCACGTGGACGGGCTCTCGTACCCGGAGCTGGCCACGGCCCTGGACCGGCCCCTCAACACCGTCAAGTCGGACGTGCACCGTGGCGTGGCCCTGCTGCGCGCCGCGTACGAACGTGACGAAGAAGCCCGCAACCAATCCTCTCGGCAGCGTGTTCTGGAGGTGAATCGATGAGCACGGATCGAACCCTCAAGGAGGCACGCACCATGGTCACGGCACTGCGCGGACTCTCCGAGCCCGCTCCCCCCTCCCTCTCCGCCCGGGTGCTTGCGGAGATCGGCATCGGCGACAGCTACGCACAGATCCCCGGTCCCATTGGCCCGCTGCTGGTGGCCTGGGGTCCCACCGGAATCACTTCGATCGAGCGAGCCGGCGACGAGATGGGCTTCGAGCTCAGCTACTCGCTCCAGTTCGGGCGCCCGCTGACCCGCGTCGACGCCATGCCCGAGCGCCTGCGGCGCCAGGTGGACAGCCGGCTGGAGGGCGAGAAGTCTGAAGGCCCGCAGGTCGACCTGAGCCACCTGACCGAGTTCGAGCAGGCGGTGCTGCGCAAGACCATGGAGATCCCGCGCGGCGAGGTGCGGCCGTATGCCTGGGTGGCCAACGAGATCGGCCGGCCGCGGGCGGTTCGAGCGGTCGGTTCGGCGCTGGCCAACAACCCCATCCCGTTCGTGATCCCGTGCCACCGCGTGGTGCGCACGGACGGCCACATCGGCGAATACGGCGCGGGCGGCCCGGCCGCAAAGCGCGCGGTGCTCGCGGTGGAAGGCGTGGACGCGGATCAGCTGGAGCGTCTGGCCAGCGCCGGCATCCGCTACTTCGGCAGTGACACCACGCGGATCTTCTGCTACCCCTCGTGCCGGCACGCACGCCGGACCACGCCGCAGCACCTCATGAAGTTCCGCTCCGGCGAGGACGCGCGCGCCTCCGGCTATCGCGCCTGCAAAGTCTGCCGGCCCCTGGAAGCGTCGCCGTTCGCCGCGTAACCGTGGCTGGTGTCACGAGCGCGGCCCGCCGCGCGTCTCAGCCCGGGAGGTGCCCTACGGCCTCGAAGGCTCGTGTCCTCGTTCGGCTGACCACCATCGGCATGCTCATGTCCTTGGCCTCCTTCGGCACGCCGGGCAGCGCCCTCGGGGCCAATCGCTCTGCGGCCGCTCTGGCTCCCGGGGTCAGTGACGCGAACGAGTACGTCGTCCACCACCCCGACCAGTTCGGCGGGATCTACATCGACCTTGAGGCCAATCGCCAGATCGTGATCCTTACGGTTCCGGAGACCACCGACGCGTCATTGGCGGCTGTGACCGCACTGCTGCGAGACACGCCGTATCGCGTCCGCGGCGTCAAGTACAGCTTCGCGCACCTGGAAGACCTGGTCACCGAGATCGTCAACCTCTGGCCCTACGCCACCAGCGGCATCAACTCTGCCGGCGTCGATACCATCGCCAATCGTGTTGAGGTGACCATCAACCCCGACAAGTTCCGGGCGACCCGTGCGCTCCTCGTGGATCGCTATCCGGCCGATGTCCTCCACGTCATCGCCGAGCCGCCCGGCCACGACGTCGGCGGGAATCCGCCGCCGACGGACCTTGCTCCGGTCCAGTCGCCGGCCGGCGACTCGACACACCTCGCCTTGATCGCCCTCTTCGCGATCGGCGGTATCGGCGGGTGGCTGCTCCTCAGCCGGGCCGTGCGCCGACCGCGGAGACCAACTCCGCCCGCCAGGTAAGCGCCTCCGGCGGTAGTCCTTCCAGACGCTCGCGCGCCCGGGCCAGCAGCCGCGCGGCGCGCTCCGCGTCCAGCCACGCGAAGAGCGCGCGCTCCTCGTAGCGCTCCTTGAACTCCAGGTAGGAGTCGATCGTCCAGGCGTATTCCAGCATCTCGGCCTCGGCGGAGACACGCTTGAAGCCCGCCTGGCGAAGCTCGCGGGCGGCTGATCGCGGACTCCGGAAGTCGCCTGCGCGCCGTTCCTCCTCTTCCTCGTCTGGCTCCTCGATCTCCAAGTCGTAGATCGCCTCGTCGAATTCGATCGCCGGCTCGA
>CAZENL010000099.1:0-11076 GCA_964513505.1 uncultured Anaerolineaceae bacterium | reverse complement strand
AGGACCTGAACCGCGACCACTGGAGCGAGGACGTCGTCAACGACAAGCTCCGCGAAATCATGGTGCGCTCGTTCGACGAGACGCTGGCCATGTCGGAGAAGGAGACCGTGCACATGCGCATGGCCGCCTACCTGCTGGCCGTGGATCGCGTCGCTTCTGCTACCGCGCTGCGGGGTCTCTACCCGTAAGCCAGCCTTTTCCCTGAGGAGCCAAGGGCCCCGGCCGCAAGGTCGGGGCTCTTTCGTGTCCGGGCGCCGGGGAGTGCCGCGTCCCGGGGGAGTGCCGCGCCCACGGGAGTGCCGCGCCCACGGGAGTGCCGCGCCCACGGGAGTGCCGCGCCCACGGGAGTGCCGCGTCCCGGGGGATTGCCGCGCCCGATGGCCGAATTCGGCCGTGCGGGCGCTCCGCGATGCCACCGATGGATCTCACGCCCGGGTTGCACCAAATCGGACGGGATCGGCCGTTGAGGGCGGTTGTCGGAGGCTACTCGAAGGGCCGAGCGCCCCAGGTTGTCTCAGATGTGCGGCATGCGGCCGATCTGGACCAAGACGACGACCCGTGCGCATCCGAGGGCCGATCCCGTCGGACGAAATCGTCCGTTTTGGAACGAAGCGCGGCCGGCGGATCCAGCACGGCTCTGCCGCGCCCTGAACCCAACCCGGACAGCCACCGCGGAACCCGGTGCTACGATCCGTGCCCATGCTTGATCACGAAGAACAGTTCCTTTTCAAGGAAGAGATCCTCCACCTCTCGAACGCCATGGCCGAGCCCGGCACGCTGGACAACGTCGAGGATCTGCTCACCGACGTCATCACCAGCCCGCGCTTCGACTCGGAGGTCTTCACCCTCGAGCGGAGCCTCCAGGTGATGCTCGGTGCCCGCGCCGGGACCACGCTGGTCGGTCTGCTGACGGTCAGCCCCGAGGTCTTCGACCAGGTGGCCGAGGTTCACATCCAGCCGGAAGTGCACGAGCGGCTGGTCGCCTGGCGGGCGCGCTTCGGCCTTGCGATCGACAACGCGCTCAACTTCCTCAACAACCCGGACGGCATCCAGGGCCACAACTTCTCCACGCAGGTTGCCCACGTCGACGACCGCCGCGTGCTCCAGGGCCGCCTCACCCTGGTCCGCTACAACAACGAGCCGCAGTTCTTCCTGGCCGATGCGAACGTCTTCTTTGGCCTCATCGCGGACGTGCTGGACCGCCTGGGCCCGCATGCGGACGCGGATACGGTCGACGCGGAGATGCTGACCCGGCTCAAGGACGCCATCGCGCTCCTGGAGCGCAAGGCCGCGGTCCGCGAACGCGCCTGACGCCGCAGATCGCCGCGGACCACCAGACCTCACCTCGCCGGCTGAGCCGCTACCGAGCCAGACCGTGGAAGAAGCCATCATGCCGCGCCTGGCCACGGCCGCGGACGTGGAAGCCATCGTCGAGACGCTCACGCTGGCCTTTGCCGACGATCCGGTGTGGCAGCCCACGCTCGTGAGGCCCACCGGTTCCGTCGAGGACGCGCGTCCGTTCTGGCGGATCATGGTCCAGGGTGCCATGCGCTACCCCTGGGTCTGGGTGGTTGACGAGGTTGCCGCGGTGGCCGTCTGGATCCCGCCGGGCGGCGTCGAGCTCACCGAAGAGCAGTACGCGGACATGATCGATCTCGCGCTCGAGCGCTTCGGAGCCTCCGCTCGGGACTACCTGCTGCGGGTCTTCGAGCTCTTTGAATCGTCCCACCCGCATGACGAGCCGCACTACTACCTCACACTGCTCGCCACACACCCCGAGCATCGCGGTCACGGCGTCGGCATGGCCCTCCTGCGCGAGAACCTGGCTCGCATCGACGCCGAGGGCATGCCCGCGTATCTGGAGTCCTCCAATCCCCGGAACGACGCGCGTTACCAGGGCGTGGGCTTCCGGCCCGTCGTCAGCTTCGAGTTGCCCCTGGACGGAGCGGCCGTGACGGGCATGTGGAGGCCGGCCCGGTCAGCCTGAACGACCGATCCAGCCGGTTCAGTTGCCCGGAGGTCGCTTCTCTCGATTGGCGAGTTCGGCCCGGACGCCCATCCTGACGATCCAGTAGATCCCATACCCGATCACGACAAACGGAAGCAGCAGTCCCACGAGCGCGAAGATGTCCGGCATGCGGCCACCCTACGCCGGCGAGGATGCGCGCTCCAAGGGCCACATGCCCCATTTGTCACGAGCGCCGCGGCCGGGATGCGCCGCGCTACGCTGACGGCTGATGCGCCAGCTGTACCTCGCGGCGACCGGGATGAACCGTGGCAAGACCACGTTCGCGCTGGGGCTGTTCGCCGCGCTCGCCGACCGCGGCCTGAACGTGGGCTTCATCAAGCCCGTCGGCCAGCGCTACGCCATCGTCGACGGCGTGCCCGCGGACGAGGACGCCATCCTGGTGCGCAGCGTCTTCAACCTTCCCGACACGTTCGACGCCATGAGCCCGGTCCACATCCCGCGCGGCTTCACCAAGAAGTTCATCAGCGGCGACGTGGTGGAGGACCTGCCCGCGAGCATCCGCGCGGCCCACGCGCGGGTGTCGGAAGGGCGCGATGCGATCCTCATCGAAGGTACCGGGCACGCCGGCGTCGGGGCGGTGATCGGCCTCAGCAACGCCGAGGTTGCGGCCCTGCTCGGGGCGCCGGTGGTCATCGTGAGCGAGGGCGGCGTCGGACGCCCGATCGACGAGATCGTGCTCAACCACGCGCTCTTCGCGCGGCATGGCGTGGAGGTCGTTGGTGCGGTCGTCAACAAGGTGGACGCGGACGCCGATCCGAGCCTGCCCCGGATCCTCCGCCAGGGCCTGGCACGCCACGGCATCGAGCTGCTGGGCACCTTGCCGTACCGGCCGCTCCTCTCCAACCCCACCCTGAGCATGTTGGTCGAGCAGATGCCGGGCGAAGTGCTCCACCCGGGCAACGACCTGGGCCGCGTCATCGAGCACGTGGCCATCGGCGCCATGCAGCCGCGCCACCTGCTGGAGCGCATCGGCCCAGGCAGCCTGCTGATCGTGCCCGGCGACCGCGAGGACGTGATCCAGGCCACCATCGCCGCCAACAAGACCCAGCGAGCCCTCGACCGACAGCCCGCCCTCTTCGATCGACTGCGCAATCGCTCGCGCTTCGGGCGTCCGGCGACCGATCCCCACAGCATCGAACTGGCGGGCATGGTCTTCACCGGCGGCTATCGACCTCGGCCGCGTGACCTGGAGGCCCTCAAGCAGGCCGGTCTCTTCGGCTACCTGGTGGAGGCAGATACGTACCTCGCGGCGTCCGAGGTCCACGACCTGCTGGTCAAGACGCACCTCTCGGACAGCGCCAAGATCCAGGAGATCCGCCACCTGGTGGCAGACAACCTGGACGTGGACCGGCTGCTGGAGCGCTTCGAGACGCCGGCCGCCTCCCGGGTTCGGTTGCCGGCCGTGCGACGCAACGGATCGTCGCCTCCCGACAACCGGCGGCAGGCTACCCCATCCGGGCCGCTGCGGCGCCTGTTCCGCGGCGTGCGCAAGCTGGCAGGCAGCCAGAGCGGGACCAGGGGCGGCGGAACTCCCGCGAGCTAGGGTCGCAAAGCCGACCCAGGCCCGCGCGGGCGAACCGCGGCCACCTTCTCGGCGTATCCCCGGTCAGAGTCCCCCGGCGCCACCGGCGCAAACCCGAGATCAGGAGGCCCCAGTCTCATGTCCCGACTTCGCTCCCGTGCCCGGTTGCGGCGCGCCACGCTCGTCGCCATCGCGCTTTCTGTGGCGCTGCTCCTTGCGGGCGCCGCGATGGCCTTGGCCGCCTCCGCGGTGAGCATCGTCGACTCGGGCGGGCAGTTCGCCTTCCAGCCCGGCCGCCTCAACGTGAACGTCGGCGACACCGTCACCTGGACCGACAACACGGACGCGCCGCACACGATCAGCTCCGATACGGCTTCCGGTCCGCTGAACGGCTCCGTCAGCCCGACCGGTACGTACCAGGCCACGTTCACGACGGCCGGCGACTTTGCGTATCACTGCAACATCCACAGCTACATGCATGGCACGGTGCACGTCGCGGCACTGCCGACGACCGACGCCACGGCCGTGGCCGCGGGTTCCGGCACCCCGAATACCGGCCTGCTGGTCGGCCTGGCGGCCATCGGCAGCCTGCTGCTGATCACCGGCTTCGGCGTGCGGCTCCGCAGCAGGCAACGCGCCTGAGCCAGGCCACCGGCCGGCTCGTCGCGCCGCTGGGGACCCGGATCAGCCGCGACCTGGCACCGACCCTGCCGACGCGGAGCCGGGTGGTTTGGCGGCGTCCCGGGCGATCTCCAACGCCCCGAGCAACTGCGCCCGTTCGCCGAGCGCGCTGATCTCGATGGGCGGCGCTTCATCCATCAGGGCAGCGACGGCGCGCCGCACGGGCGCGACAAGTCCCGGTTGGGACCCGATTCCGCCGGAAAGGACCACCAGCTGCGGGTCGATGATCGCGCACACCGTGGCGATGCCGATCGCGATGTCCTGGCACTCGTGCTCGACCAGGCGCGCGGCCACGGGATCGCCGGCACGCGCCAGTTCCAGGGCCGTGGCGATGGAAGTGCGCGGATCCAGCCGTGTCGATTCGCCGGCTTGCCGCGCAGCCGCGAGCTCGGCAACACACCGGGCCTGGAGCGTACGGCCTCCGACGAGTCCCTCGTAGTCACCCGCCGGGTCCCGCGGCACACCCGGGCCGGCCACCGGAAGGTACGCGAGCTCGCCGGCCATCCCGCGCCAGCCGCGCAGGACCGAGCCTCCCATGACCATGCCCATGCCGACCCCGGTGCCGATGGTGATCGAGACGTAATCGCGCAGGCCAACGGCGGCGCCGAGCCGGCCCTCTGCCACGGCGCCCAGTTCGGCATCGTTGGCGACCGCGACGACGCCCGTCCAGCCTCGCGCGGCAACGTGGCGGCCGAGCTCATCGGCAAGGGCCACGTTCTCCAGGCCGTGAATGTTGGCGATGGAGTTCAGCCGGCCGCTCCGCGGATCCAGCGCAGCCGCCACGCTCACGCCAAGCGCCGTCAGCGTCGCATCGCCGGGCACCAGCCACTCGACAAGCGCCATCACCTGCGCCAGGACCTCGTCGGCAGTGCCGTGGTGCGTCGGCCGGGTTCGCTCGGCCACGACCGTGCCGTCTCGATCCACGCACAGCCCTCGCAGCGATGTTCCGCCGATGTCCAGCGCGACGAAGATGGGGCTGCCCTCTAGCTCCTGCCGGCGAGGGCCGCCGTGCGCGCCGCGTGGCGTGCCACGACCAGGGCGCCCATCAACTCGCCCCGGTGCCCGAGTTTGCTGGCCGCGATCTCGGGCGGCTGCGCAACGATCGCGCCGAGCTCGTCGCGAACGGGCCCCACGAGGGAAGGCACCGACCCGAGCTCGCCGCATAGCACGATCAGCTGCGGGTCGAGCACGGCGATGACCGCCGCCAGGCCGGTCGCGATCAGCCTGGCCTCACCGCGAACCAGGTGCGCCGCCGCGGCGTCGCCCGCGCGCGCCGCGCGCGCTGCGTCCTCGAACGTGTGCGCATTCGAGAGCGTGCTGGTGCGGTCCGACAATGCCGCCCGGGTCACCCTCGTTCGGATCGTCGGGCCTGCGACCATGCCCTCGAAGTCCGTCGGCCCGGTGGTATCGAGCAATGACGGGTCGAGCGCCAGCGGAAGGCGCCCGATCTCGCCCGCCCGGCCTCGCCAACCGCGGCGCAGCTGCCCGTCCATGACGATGCCCATGCCGATGCCAACGCTCAGCAGCACCGCCACGTAATTCTGGATTCCGATCGCCAGCCCCAGCTCGCCCTCCGCCAGGGCTGCCAGGTTGGCGTCGTTCTCGATGGCGACGGGCACGCCGAACGCCGCGCTGAGCAATGGCATCACGTCGGCGCCGGCGAGACCCGGGACCCCGGGCCCGAGGCCCAGCCGCTCGGTCGCATGGTCAACGTACGTGGGCACGGAGATGCCGACCGATCGCAGGACGGAGCCCGGATGCTGGCCGCCACGACCGACCTGGGCGCTGAGCCGTCCGGCGATCCCGACCATCTGGCCGATGAGTTCCCGCGGAGAACCCTGCCGGGTCGGCTCGGTCAGCTCGGCCAGGATCGATTCCTGGTCTGCCAGGGCCGCGCGGAGCTTGCCTCCGCCGACATCGATGCCGAGGACCAGGCCGTCCGTCACGACCACGGCATGTCCCGGCGCAGCCCGCGTTCACGTCTGGAGTTCACGGCGACCTCAATCGGCTGGCTGCCTCAACGACGACCGATGGGCTGTCGGCCGCCAGCCTGGGAAACCTGCGTCTGCACAAGTGTACGGCCCGCCTCCTGCGCCTGCGATCGAATCGCCGCCGTCCGGCGGGCCGGCGGACTTGGCCCGGTCCGGCTCAGCCCAGCAATTCGTTGTCGATCAGTCGCGTCGAGCCGAAGCGGACCGCCAGCGAGAGCAGCGTCGGCGGATGGATCGACTCGACTTCGGCGAGCGTGAGGCCATCCGCGACGCTGACGTATTCGGGGACGGCCAGCGGTTGGGTGGCAAGGACGGCGCGCATCGCTCGCCGCAGCGCTTCCGCATCGCGTTCGCCGCCCTCCCACCGTGAGCGCGCTTCAAGCAGTGCGCGGTGCAGTACCGGCGCGGCGGCGCGTTCGTCGGGGCTGAGATGCACGTTGCGCGACGAGAGTGCCAGGCCATCGTCGGCGCGGACGGTTGGACAGGCCACGATCTCCGTCGGCAGCGCCAGGTCCAGCGCCATCCGGCGGATGACCATGACCTGTTGCGCGTCCTTCTGGCCGAAATACGCGTGATCCGCGCCGACCAGGCCAAGCAGCACGGCAACCACGGTGGCAACACCGGCGAAGTGGCCCGGCCGTGCGGCACCCTCCAGCGGTTGTCCGACCGCTCCGACGGTCACGACCGTGTCGAAGCCCGGCACGTAGACCTCCTGCACCGGTGGTGCCCAGACGAAGTCCACGCGCTCCTCGTCGCACAGCGCCACGTCGCGCGCCTCGCTGCGCGGGTAGCGGCTGTAGTCGGCCGTCTCGTTGAACTGGCGCGGATTGACGAAGATCGTGACGACCGTCGTGGCGTTCTCTGCGCGGGCCTGGCGGATCAGCGCGCGATGCCCATCGTGCAGCCAGCCCATGGTTGGGACCAGCCCGACCGGACGCGGAGCAGCCGCCAGGGCCGCGCGGAGCTCCGCGCGCGTACGGAGGACGGACGCCACGCTTGCCTAGAGGTCCTCGTCCAGCGGGATCGCCACGAACTCGGTGACGTCCATGGCGGTCAGGCTGCCGGCCGGGCGATCCAGCGCGCCGGCGCCCAGGACGTCCTGCAGGACGGTCTCGTCCATCTTGGAGGCGTTGCCCTCGCCGGGGAACGTGCCTGCCGTCACGTCGGCGGCGTAGGCGGCGGCCGCCTCGCGGATCGTCTCCTCCAGGTGCGCGTATGGCTTGGCATGCCGAGGGATGTACGTGCCAAGGCCCAAGAGGTCGTTCACGACCAGGACCTGCCCTGAGCACCCTGCGCCCGCGCCGATGCCGATCGTCGGCACCCGGAGACGCAGCGTGATCGCCGTGGCGAGCTGCTCGGGCACGAGCTCCAGCACCATCGCGAACGCGCCCGCTTCCTGGACCGCCAGCGCATCCGCCAGCAGAGCCCGCGCCCGCTCGCGGTCCTTGCCCTGGACGCGCGTCTTGCCGCCCATGCCGTACTTGGCCTGAGGCGTCCAGCCGATGTGGCCCATCACCGGGATGCCGGCCTTGACCAGGGTCTCGATGATCCGCGCGCTGCGAACGCCGCCCTCCACCTTCACGGCACCCGTGCCGGCCTCGCGCATGAATCGTCCCGCGTTCTTCAGCGCCTCGTCCGGCGTGGCGTAGCTCAGGAACGGCATGTCGCCGACGACCATGGCCCGCTGCGCGCCGCGCACCACGGCCTTGGCGTGGTGGAGCATCTCGTCCATGGAGACGCGCACGGTCGACTCGTAGCCCAGCACCACCTCTCCCAGCGAATCGCCGACCAGCAGCATGGGAATCCCTGCCGCGTCCAGGATGCGGGCAGTCGGGAAGTCGTACGCGGTGAGCATGGGGATGCGCACGCCGTCCGCGTGGAGGCGGGAAATGTCGACGACGGTCAGGCGGGTTTCGGGGCTGGTGGCACTCATGACGCGGATGATGCACCCCATCCGCCGCGGATCGCCACCACGCGGTCAAGGATGCGGTGCGCCACTTCCAGTTTGGTCAATTGCGGCCAGGCCTCGGGAGGCTCCCCGGGGACCACGATCGTGACGCGGTTGGTGTCGGTGCCGAAGCCGGAGCCCGGTTCGGAGACGTCGTTGGCGACCAGCAGGTCCACGCCCTTGCGCACGGCCTTGGCCGAGGCCCGCTCCAGCGAACCCGTTTCCGCTGCGAACCCGACCAGCACGGGCCGGTGCCTGGCCGATTCGTTGGCTCCGCCGCGCGGAGCCCGGGCGAGCGCCGACGCCTCGGCGAGGATGTCCTCCGTGGCCTCGAGCTCCAGCGTGAGCCCACTCGCTCGATCGAGCTTGGTCACGGACGACTGGCGAGGGCGAAAGTCCGCCACGGCGGCGGCCATGATCAGGACGTCTGCGTCTGGGAGGTGGTCCAGGACCGCGCGCCGCATTTCGGCGGTGGTCGGCGCTTCCACGATCGCCGCCGCGGCGGGGAGCGACGCGGACGTGGTGCCCTTGATGAGCGTCACGCTGGCACCCCGGGACAGCGCGGCCTCAGCGATGGCGGCACCCATTTTCCCCGTGGAGCGGTTGCCGATGAAGCGCACCGGGTCGATGGGCTCGGCGGTGCCGCCGGCGGTGACCAGCACGTGCCAGCCGGCCAGGTCCTGCGGCAGGGACGCGGGATCCACCGGAGGACGCAAGCGTGGGTCCGGCTGGCGGATCGGGCGGCCCGCGACGGCGGCCGCCACGGCATCGACGAGGAGCGGCAGGTCCGCCAGGCGACCCGGCCCGACCTGGCCCGACGCCAGCGGCCCGGTGCCGGGCTCGACGATGGTGTAGCCGAAGGAGCGCAGCGTGGCCACGTTGGCGCGCGTGGCCGGATGCGCGTACATGTCGCCATCCATGGCCGGCGCGACCACGACCGGGGCGGTGCTCGCCAGCGCCGTGGCCGTGACCACGTCGTCCGCAAGACCGTCAGCCATGGCGGACATCCAGCGAGCGGTGGCGGGCGCGACCAGGATCGCGTCGGCCGAGTCCGCCGCCACGATGTGCCCGATCCGCCGGTCCGGCAGCAACTCCAGCGCACCGAGCATGGCGCGGCGCCGGGTCAGCGTCTCCAACGTCAGCGGCCCGATGAATTGCGTTGCCGAATGGGTCATCAGCACTTGGACGTCCGCGCCCGCTGCGATCAGCAGCCGGACCAGTTCCGCGGCCTTGTACGCTGCGATGGATCCGGTGACTCCGAGCAGGACGAAGCGTCCGGCCAGCGGCCGGTCAAGCGGCGTCTGTCCCTCGCTGCCGCCGGCCATCAGAGGGCCACCCCGGCCATGCGATCGGCGAGCAGCCCGAGGCCGCGCAGGACCAGGTCCGGGTCGACGACATCGACGCCGCGGATGGCCTTGGCCCAGGGAGCCATCGAGCCGCCGCCCGTCAATACGACACGGGCGCTCTGCCTCGCCGGAACGAGTTCGGCGGCGATGCGCCGGATGAGCCCGGAGATCGCTTCCACCTGGCCGAGGATGACGCCGGATGCGATGGCCTCGGCCGTGTCACGCCCCAGCGCGCGGCCCGGCATGTCCATCCGGATCACGGGCAGCTGGGCCGTGCCCCGCGACAGGGCGCGGCCGGACAACTCGGGCCCCGGCAGGATCGCGCCGCCCGCGAAAGCGCCATCGGAATCCACGCCGTCCACGGTCGTGGCCGTGCCGAGATCCACGACGATGACCGGCGATCCGTGCAACTCGCGTGCCGCGAACGCAGCCACCAGGCGGTCCGCGCCGACCCGCTCCGGTTCGGCCAGGCGGTTGGGCATCGGGATGACGCCTGCCTCCGCCACGGTCAGCGGAACGCCGCGATCCGCCGCCGCGCGCCGGATCGCGGTCGTCCATTCCGGGACCACGCTCACCAGCGCGACGCGGTCCGCTGCCGACAGGCCGGCGAGCAGCGCCGCCACGGAATCGGCACCCGGGCCGGACCCGGTCGCCGACCGCCGCACGTCCAGAACCCGTGACGCGTCGACGCGAGCCACCTTGATGGCCGTGTTGCCCACGTCGATACCGATGATCACCTGTTGATGGTAGAGCCGCGACCCGCCTAGAGACGGCCGGCCACGACCCGGCTCACCGGGAACGAAAGGGCCGGTGACCCTCGCGAGGCACCGGCCCTGTTCCTCCAGAAGACGCCAGGCGGCCTAACTGCCCTGGCTGACCTCGCTCATCTCTTCGGCCACCAGGCCGTGTGCTTCGCGATGCACCCGATTGGCGGCTTCCTCATCCGGTGCTTCGACGAGGCACCAGACCTGCCCGCCCGCCTCGTCGACCCAGTACTGCTTGTAGTCGACGCCGTACTGCCCCTGCACGCGAAGGTCCGCCTCGTGTGCCTCGGCAACGGCTTCCGCCTTCACCCCTGGGAGGTTGTGGTGATCCATGTAGAGCGGCATGACGTTCCCCAATATCGTGGTCTCGTGGCCCCCGCCGATCATATCGTCAGGGTGCGAGTTTGAGCGCGAAGTGGAGTACGGCGAGCACGCTGTAGGCGGCCACCGAAGCCGCCAGGATCAGCCGCACGGTGCGGGGCCGGTAGTTGCCGCCGACCAGCTGCTCGGCGATCTGCGTGACCGGCGCCAGGTAGCGCGGCAGCGACGCTACACGCCGCGCAACCACGAGCGCGGCCAGGTTCACGGCGCCCCACGAGACCCCGGGCGCGTCGATTCGTGCGCGCCAGCGGTCCCAGAGCAGCTTCAGCGCCAGGACCGCGGTCGATCCGTAGATCAGCGCCGCCACGGCCACGACCCAGGGTTCCGCCACGGCCCCGGGCACGGCCCCGAAGTCCCAGGCGCCCTGCGCCAGGATCGGCCCCAGCGGATCGCCGGTGAGGTTGCCGATCCACA
>CAZENL010000098.1:0-11084 GCA_964513505.1 uncultured Anaerolineaceae bacterium | reverse complement strand
AGCAGCGGTTTTCTAAACCGCTGGTCGCAGGTTCGAATCCTGCCGGGGACGCCTTTGACCACCTCGGGCATCGCACCTGGCGCGCGGCACTGCGCGCTTGCGCGCTTGCGTAGCCAGGACACGCCAGGCCCGGGACTACGGCAGGTTCACGACCAGCAGTTCATCGAAGCGCACGGTGACCGGACCATTGGTGGTGCCGCTTCCCGTGTAGACCCGAACGCCTGGTGTGCCTGCCACCTGGAGCGTGGCTGCGCCATTGGTTGCGCTGAACTGCCAAACCTGCGGCTCGGCGGCACCGTCCAGCCAGGCCCGCATCCTCACCGTGGTGGGACTGGTTCCGGTCGTCTGTGCTCGCACCCACAGGTAGGTGCCAGCGGTTGCAGTTACGCCGGTGACGCGCACCTCCGGGGCGATGTCCGTCTCCACGCCGTTCACCACCACCGTGCCTTCCACGAACACATTTCCGTTGGGCGCGACGCGCACCTTGGCGCGGTACTCGGTGGTACTCGATACGTGACGCAGGACGCCGTAGACGTACTCCTGCCCACCGACTGGCAACGCGCTCAGGGCGAACCTGAAGCTGATCTCGGTGTTCAGGGCACTCGTGCCGAGCAAGGCGGAGCGATTGGTCACCGCTGCGACTTTCATGGTCCCGCTGGAACCGTCCACGGCGTAGTCGGAAGCGGTGCCCAGGATGGTGTAGGTGCCGCCCATGTCCGCGACACCCCAGCCGTTGGCCACGGTTCGACCGAATCCGTCCGAGGCAATGACGGTGGGTGTGGTGGAGGCCAAGGTAACCACGTCGGTTCCGGGATCGCCAGCGGCAGTGCCGTCCTTCGGCGTGACCTGCACGCTGACGGTGTCGCCGGACCGGACGGTCAAGGTGGACAAGTCAAGGCTGTCCGTGAGCAGCGTGGAACTCGCCACGGACCGGACGGTGGTGCCGTTGAGCGTCCATTTCCAGGTCACGGTGACCGGGTCCGCGTCGATGTCGCCGGTCGTGGCCGTCGCTCTGAGCGTCGTTGACAGCCCGGGATTGCGCGGGCTGATCGCCACGCTTGCCGTCGGCCGGCTGTTGATGACGTTGACGAAACTCGACGTCACGGCCGCGGAGTTGGTGGTGCCATCGTTGACCCACATGCGCAGGCTGATCACGTCACCGTGGTCGCCGTTTCCCGGGGTCGAAAGGTCCAGGCTGCTGCGCGTAGCTCCGGCGATGTCGACACCATTGCGCACCCATTGATAGACCGGCGTGAGAGCGTTGCCGTCGGCGTCGTGCGCCGTGTACGTGGCGGAAACGGTCTGGTTGGTCGTCGGCTCGGTCGGCGTCACGCTCACGCTGTCCACCACGGGCGGCGTGTTGCTGCCACCCCCGGTACCGACACTGAAGTCGTCAAAGGTGAGCGTGATCGGACCGTTGGTAACGCCGGAACCCATGTACGCCCGCAGGCCGACCGTGCCGGTGCCCTGCAACGTGGTGACTGCGCTGGTGGCCGCGTAGGCCCACGCAGATGGCTCGCTTGCGCCACTCGCCCACGCGCGCATGCGAATGCTTGTCGGGCTGGAGCCCAGGATCTGGGCGTGCACCCAGATGAAGGACCCCGCGGCCGCCGTCAGGGCCGGAGCGCGGACCTCGGCGCCGATGTCCGTTTCGCTGCCGTTCACGGACGTCGCCTGCATGTAGACGGCACCATTCGGTGCGATGCGAATCTTCGCGCGGAACTCGCCGGTATTCGTGGCGAGGTGGCGAGCGATGCCGTACACGAACGCCTGCCCGCCCACAGGGAGCTTGTTCAGCGCAACACGGAAGCGAATGTCCGCGTTGAGCGTGGTCACATCCCCGAGCATGGCGGCTCGGTTTGCGCCCGCCGCCATCCGGAGCGTCCCGGTGGAGCCAGTCGTGTTGAAGTCCGATGCCGTGCCCTGGAGCGAGTACGTCCCGCCGATGTCGGCGCAGCCCCAGCCTCCGTTGATGGATCGAGGAAAGCCGTCGCTCGCCAGGGTGGACGATGGATGCGTCGGTGCTGTCGGGCAAGCTCCTGTGCCGGAGAGACGCACGGTCCGCGTGGTGCGCGGCAGGTCAGGTGTCAGGAGAGGCAGCGTTCCCGTGATGGTGCCCGCTGTCGGCGGTTGAAATCGGACGGTGAGCCTGCACTGGCCGGCAACCGGCACGGGAGTTGGACACGCGGCGACGCTGAAGGCCGTGCTCGGCACACCGGCACTGACCCGCAGCGGGAGCGTGCCGGTATTGGTGATGACCTCGTCCTGTGTCGAGGAAGCGCCCGGCGCTGTCGCCGGGAAAATGAGGTCAGACGTGCCCGGGTAGGTGCCAAGGGGCGAGACGGAGAAGGCGTAGTAGTCCACGCTGGAGTTCAGCCGGATCTCTCCGGTGACATCGGCATGGGCTACGCCATACGTCGGACAATCGATTCGGAACGACGCCGCGAAGGCAGTGATGGTGGTCCCACTGGTCTCCAGTTGGAGGATCTTGAAGGAGCTGGGGCGTCCGTCACACTCGCTATCGAAACCCGTTACGGATCCGCCGCTGACGGAAGAGTCGTAGCCCTGCGTGAGCGGAACGTCACTGCCTGTCGTGGACAGGTCGACGTCCATGTCTCGCGCGCCTTTCGCGGGCCAGCCGGGCTCGTATGCCGACGCACTGATCTCGCTGGCGTCTGCGCTCGACCGGAAGCGCACGTCGATGGCGCTGCTCGCCACGACGTTGAACGGAGGAGCACCCGTATTCACGCCAGGCCAGGCATCCACGAAGTAGCCGGATACAGCCCCCGGTGCGGCATGCGCGGCTGGCGCGAACGGCGCGACAAAGACCGAGCTGGTGGCCAGCATCGCTCCCACGAGCATGGCCAGGCGGCCGGGGAGGGGCGCGTGCCGCACGCCACGCCGCAGAAGGAAGCGCGATCGCATGTAAGCCCCCGATGACGGATGGACAGATGGAATCAGCCGACCTCCGGTCTACGGTGACCGAGTAACTCCAGTAGGTCGAGTGCCGTTCGGCCGGTAGGACGAATGCCCGGTGCCCATCGTCACCGCGCCCGGTTCCCGATCCGTACCTGACATCTGGCACTGGGCGCCCGCCAGATGACTGGCAATACTTGCCCGGCCAGTGAACTGTGGCCGATGTGATCCGTGCCGCCGGACGGGTCACTCGTGAGGTGCCCGACGGACGCCGCGACGATCAACCGCGCTCTTTTCGGCAAGTTTCGAGGTGCTCCATGTCACGCGTGACCGTCCGCCGAACCGCGATCTCCTTCGTGATCCTTGCCCTGTCCGCCACCGCTTGCACCTCCTCGGCCGCGCCAGAGACCGCCCCGACGGTTCCCCCGACGACTGCGGTCCTCGCAACGTCGGGCCCCCTTGCGACGCCTGCGACCACGTTGCCGAGCGTGTCATCACCCGTCCTACCGCCGTCAGGCTCTGCAACCCTGGCTCCGGTCACTCCCGCTCCCGTGACCCCGGCTCCCGTGACTCCCGTCCCCGTTACCCCGGCACCGCCGAGCGCTTCCCCTGCGCCGCCGACCGTGCCTCCCACGCCGACGGGTCCGACGCCTGCCCCAACCGTGGTCGTGCCAACGTTCAGCTTCACTCCGGACACCAACCTCGAATCCCTGTTTCCCAAGCAGATCGATGGCAACAAGGTCAAGGTGCGGTCGTTCCACGCAACGGATGTGCGCGGGATCCTCGCGACCACTCCGGCACAGAAGAAGGCCTTCCAGGACATGCTCGACAGCGTTGGCGCCACGATCGATGACGTGACGGTTGCCGTCGGTGCCGTGAACCTGGGCGGCTCCGGCTACCACATCACCGCCGTGCGCGTCATGGGGGCGGACCCAAACAAGCTTGCGCAGGCGTTCGTGACGTTCGGCCTCGCGCTCAAGGACAATCCCGGCGATTGGGTCGCAACCTACGCCACGGTGGGCGGCAAGGTGGTCGGCACGCTGACCGACAGCAAGGACTCGACTGCCTCGGTCGACTACGGCTACCCGTACGGTGAAGTGATCTTCACCACGTCCACGGCCGATCCGCAGATCGCGGCCAAGCTCATCGGCGCCTTGCCCTGAAGCGTGGGTGCTATGGCGCCGCGCTCCCTCGAGCGCTCAGGCCACGCGCCGTTCGACCAGTTCGGCCGTCCACTCCCGAAGGCGACCGAGATGCTCCCCGTAATGGTCCGCGGCGGACTTGCGGATCCACCACGCCGCCTCGTCGGTCGGATCCTTCAGCCCGTACCACTCCTGCATCATCCGCGTCCGGGCGGCGTTGGCCTGCACCCAGGCGACCTCCCAGGGCTGCCCCGCCATGGCCTCCAGGAACGCGGCATTGAGCGCATCCACGTCCACGTCGTGACCCTCGTAGGTCCCCGCGCTGATCCGCTCGAACTGGCTCTGGGCCTCCGCGAGCCAGGTTCCGAGATGCGCGACCACGTCCCGCACGGTCCAATCCGGCTTCCGGTAGTAGCCGGGCACGAGGCATTCCGCGGGCGCCAGTGAGCGCACGAGCGCCGCGATGTCCCGCCAGCCCAGCCGCTCTGCCTCGATCTCGCGGGCATACGGGTGACCTTCAGGCGGGCTCGGAATCGGGGGCGGATCGGCGCTCATCTCCACGGCTGCGCTCCATACGGTAGCCAACGGGCGTCGAATCATGCCGCCTGAGACCAACCCCCGCTCGCTGTAAGGCGTCCGGCAGGTGCGCTTTGCTCGCCGAAATGCTTGCACTGGCAATGATCCTGCTACATTCGCGCCATGCCCATCGACGCTCGCGAGCAGGCCTGGAACCAGCAGATCATCGAGAACTTCCGCGCCAACGCGGGCAAGGTGACCATCCCGCCGTTCATCGGCGCCAATCTCCTGCTGCTGACCAGCACGGGGGCCAAGTCCGGCGAGGCCCGCATCTCGCCGCTCGGCTTCACCCGCGACGGCGACCGCTACGTGGTCGTCGGCTCCAACAGCGGCTACCCGGCCCACTCCGCCTGGGTCTCCAACGTCAGGGCCCAGCCGATCGTCACCGTCGAGGCCGGCGGGGAGACCTTTCAAGCGCGGGCGAGCGTCATCAGCGGACCTGAGCGCCAGCGCCTCTGGGATCAGCACGTGGCGGCGATTCCCGTCTTCGGTGAGTACCAGCGCAAGGTCGAGCGCCAGATCCCCGTGGTCACGCTGGAGCGCCTGCCCGCCTGACCTCGGGCGTCTTGCTCACAAGGGCGGACCTGACCTGCGTCGCCAAAGGGCCGCCGCCCACTACCCCTTGCGATCCGGCGGCCACGTCCCCATCACCTGGCGGAGGATCGCGAACTCGCCGACGTGGTACGCGTTGTGGTCGCCGACCAGGCGAATCTCCCGCAGGATGGTGTGGCCCGGCGTGTTGGGGATCGTCGCCAGCAGGTCCGTGGCCGGGTCCGCGACCAGATCACGGAGCGCCTTGCGGTCCTTCTTGAAGCCCTCGATCGTGGCCGCGAACTGCGCGGGAGTCGCCTTCTCGTCGGGCGCGGGCCAGTAGTCCTCAGGCCAATTCGGCGCGAGGTAGGAGCGGCTCTGGATGTAGTCGAGCATGTCGTGCTGCGTGTAGCGCAGGTGCTCCAGCAGATGCCACGGCGTGTAGGGCACGTTGGGCGGCAGCCGGTTGATGGCGTCGTCCGGGAAGTCCGCGACGGCGGCGTCCAGGGGCATGTGGGCACCACGCCCGTCGATGAGCGCGAGCAGCTGCTCGCGCAGGATGTCGTTGTCGGCCATGTCGATCCTCGTGTGCGGGGACAGCCCTTGGGGGGTGTCATCGACCATGCTGCGCCGCCGGGGATCATCCGTCCGAACGACACTGGGTATCGTGAGGGAACCCACCGTGAAAACCCTCAGTCCTGAACGCGTGAACACCTTGCGAGCAACCTTCCTGACGACGCTGACCGGCCTCGCCGTCGCGGTGCTCGCCGCCTGCAGTACACCAGCCGCAACGCCGTCCGTCTCCGGTTCCCCGCCGCTCATCCCTCCGGCCGTGTCCTCAACGGCACCGCATCCGGACGTGAGTCCGCCGATGACCCCGGCTGGGCCGCCGCCACGCGTGACCGGCACGGTGACAGCGGGACCTGTCTGCCCCGTCGAGCGGAACCCGCCCGACCCTTCGTGTGCCCCAAGGCCGGTTGACGGCGCGGTGATCGTGGCCACCGACTCGAACGGTCAGGAAGTGGGCCGCGCGACCACGACGGCAGACGGCACGTTCCAGCTGACCGTGCCCCAGACGGGGACCTTCGTGATCACCGGCCTCCCGGTCCCCGGCCTGTTGGGTGTCCCGGACCCGGTGGCGGTCAGCCTGACCTTCCCCGGCGCTACCCAGCACGTGGACCTGGTGTACGACACGGGCATTCGCTAGCGCGAGGAATCTGGCCGGTCAGAATTGCCCGGCCGTCTTGTACGATCCGTCAACGCGGATCCTGGTGCGACTCCGCGTTTGGCGCGCCCACGGAAATGCGACGACCGTCTCGCGGAACGGTGCATTTGGGTTTAGGGGACGGAGGGGAACTTACGTGAGCACACGGAATCGCCGGTTGATTCCGGCAGGGCTGGTTGTCGTTGTGGCGGCCCTGCTGGCGATCCAGTTCGCGCCGGGGATGATGCCGGGGACTGCAACGCAGGCGCCGGCCCCGGCCACGGCCGCCTCCGCGTCAACCGCGGAGCCCAGCGCAGGCGCTGCGGCCACGGCCGGCACGGACGAGGAGACGGCCACTGGCGGCGGTGAGGACCGCGATGCCCAAGGGGGCGCCGAGCTTCACACCTCTGCGGCGGAACCGAAGATGTTCACGGGCGCATCCAAGCCGGTGGTGCTGCGGCATCCGAATCAGCTGGTTCTCAAGGCGGCTCGTTCGCGCGTCTTCGACCTGCGCAAGCTGCCCAAGGGCAAGATCATCCGGCTCGAGCGCAACGAAGTCGAGCCGCCGCGGGGGGATTCGGACGCCACCGACTCCGACGCACCCACCACCGATCCCGACGCACCCACCACCGATCCCGACGCCCCGACGCCCGATCCCGACGCCACCGACCCCGATGCGGTGACGCCCAGCTCGGTCGATCCGAACGCCATGGTCAAGATCCCCGCCAATAGCGCGCCGGCCCCAGCCGCCAACAGCAGCTTCGCCGGCCTGGACTTCCAGAACTGGGGATCGGGCCATCCGCCGGATACCAACGGCGATGTCGGCCCCACGTACTACATCCAGACCATCAACTCGTCGATCGGCATCTACGACAAGTCCACGGGCACGCGCGTGACGGCGTTCACGTTCAACTCGTTCATGAGCCAGGGCAGCTTTGGCAACCTGTGCGACACGGACAACTTCGGTGACCCGGTCGTGCTCTACGACAGCTTCGAGGATCGCTGGGTCATCACCGACTTCGCCTTCCAGCTGTCGAGCGGCAACGTGGTCAACCCGCCGGGATCATTCGAGTGCGTGGCCGTCTCAAAGAGCGGCGACCCGGTCACCGGCGGCTGGAACTTCTACTCGGTGAATACGACCGGCGGACTGGGCGACTACCCCAAGTTCGGCGTCTGGCCGGACGGCATCTACTGGTCGGCCAACATGTTCGGCTACGCGTCGGGAGCGCCGTTCCAGAACCCGCGCGTCTACGCCATGAACAAGGCCCAGATGTACGCCGGTGAGCCGACCGCGCAGATCCTTACCTTCGATGCACCCGCCGACGACTTCTCCCTCGTGCCATCCAACGCGCGCCTCCAGTCGGGCACACCGCCGGCGGGCACGCCCGACTACTTCGTCTCCACGTGGGACTTCCTGAACGCAGTCAACGTCTACGCCTTCCACGTCGATTGGACACGGCCCTCCACGTCCACGTTCAGTGGGCCGTTCAGCCAGGCCACAGCGACCAGCTGGCCGAACGCCACGGTGCCCAATGCGCCCTCCCAGGGCGGCAACGCGCTGGACGTGCTGCAGATCCGGGCCATGATGCAGAACCAGTACACCAACATCGGCGGCGTCGAGTCTCTCTGGGCGGTGCACACCGTCCGCCGGGCCGACACGTCCGGATTCGCAGCGCCGCGGTATTACCAGCTGGACGTCAGCGGCGGCACCGTAGCCGGCAATGCTCCCCAGGCCGCGACGTGGGATCCGGACGGCGCCAACGTCATGTACCGCTTCATGCCAAGTGTCGCGGTCGACCGAATCGGCGACATGGCCATGGGCTACAGCACCTCCAGCAGCACCACCAAGCCGGCCATCAAGTACGCCGGCAGGCTATCAACGGACCCGGCCAACACCTTCAGCGAGACCGAGCAGACGCTCGTTCAGGGAACCGGCACCCAGACCGGCAGCTGTGGCGGCACGTGCGCCCGGTGGGGCGACTACAGCGCCATGACCCTGGATCCGGACGGCTGCACGTTCTGGTACACCAACCAGTACTACGCGGTTGACGGCCTGGACCACCAGACCCAGATCGGATCCTTCAAGTATCCGGAGTGCACTCCGAACGGCGCCGGCGGCGCGATCTCAGGGACCGTGACGGAATCCGGCAGCGGCAATCCCCTCTCCGGCGCGACGGTCGCGCTAGGGTCCCGCAGCACCACCACGGCGCCCGACGGAACGTATTCGTTCGCTGCGCTGCCCGCGGGCACCTATCCCACGATCGCCGCCAGCGCTGCGGCACACGGCGGCGACTCGGCGGCGGGCATCGCGGTCACGGACGGCGGCACCACGACCAGGAACTTCGTGCTGGCGGCCGCACCCGCGACCGGCAACTTCATCGACACGACCAAGTCCGACTTCCAGGCCGGCGCTCCGGGCGGGACCGTCGATCTCACCACCACGCCCGGCGACGTGACGCTGTCCAATGCGCCCATCGTCGATCAGAAGAACGAGACGCTCGGCACGTCCGGCGTTGGCATCAGCATCACGACGTTTGGGGGTCAGACGTTCACGCCCAGCGTTACCGGACTGCTGACCAGCGCTGATATCAACCTCTTCTGTAATGCGTGCACGGGCACCACGCCTAACCTGACGCTGTCGCTGCGGGCGACGAGCGGCGGCCTTCCGACGGGCGCAGACCTGGCCTCCGCAACGATTACCGGCTTCTCGAATGGCGGCGTGGCCTCGTATTTCAGCGTCACGTTCGCGAGTCCAGTGACCGTGACCGCCGGCACGATGTACGCGCTCGTGATCCGTCCGACCGCCAACCCCAGCCCGGGTACCTATGCCCTGACCCGCAGTGGCACGTCGACGGCCGGGGCAGATGTCTACGCCGGTGGCACCCGTGTCGCCGGCGCGACCTCCGGCACGGTCTGGTCCATCCCCACCACCGGTGGCGTGACCACGGACGCCGGCTTCCACGTCAACATCAATGCCGGCTATCGCCCGTCCGGAACCTTCACGTCCTCGGTGAAGGACGCCAACCCGGCCGCCGCAGGCACGCCCACGTGGCCTCAGCTGTCGTGGACCGCGGACGTCCCTCACGGCACCAGCCTGACCTTCCAGGCCGCGGCGAGCGACCACATCTATGGCCCGTTCAACTTCGTCGGACCGGACGGGACCTCGGGCACCACCTTCAGCAGCGGGGACTCGCTGAGCGAGTTCAACGGCAAGCGCTACCTGCAGTACCGGGCGACGCTGGGGACCGCCGACACATCCGTGACGCCTGCGGTCCACGACGTGACCATCGGCTACGCCAATGTCCTCCCGTCGACAGCGCTGGCCGTGGACCCGGCCACGGGCACCTATGGCGGCACCACCACGCTGTCGGCCACGCTGACCGCGTCAAGCAGCGGCCTCAGCGGAAAGACCGTGGCCTTCACCCTCAACGGGACCAGCGTGGGCGCCGCAACCACCAATGGCAGTGGCGTCGCCACGTTGCCGGGCGTCAGTCTCACCGGCATCGACGCCGGCAGTTATCCGACGGGCGTGGGTGCCACCTTCGCCGGCGACTCCGGCAATGGTCCGAGCAGCAACACGGCCTCGCTCTCGATAGACAAGGCCACCGCCACACTCGCCCTTGATGCGGGCACGCTCAACCAGAACTTTGACGGGACGCCCAAGTCGGTCACCGTCACCAGCACTCCGCCCGGCCTGAGCGGGATCTCCGTGACCTACGACGGCTCACCGACCGCCCCGAGCGCGGCCGGCTCGTATGCCATCTCGGCCACGCTCTCCAACACCAACTACCAGGCCACTCCGGCAACGGGGACGTTGGTCATCGGCTCGTTCGCACGATCGGGGTCGACGATCAGCGTTTCGGCCG
The DNA here is from genome assembly GCA_964513505.1 of uncultured Anaerolineaceae bacterium. Classification (GTDB taxonomy): domain Bacteria; phylum Chloroflexota; class Limnocylindria; order Limnocylindrales; family CSP1-4; genus JAFMJV01. The sequence continues at coordinate 849 of CAZENL010000098.1, read as the reverse complement.
TGAGGGTGTCACCCAACTCCGGCATTCAGTTCAGCGACAGCATCACCCTCCGCGCGACGGTCACCGGCGCCGTCGTAGGCGGCCACGTGAAGGGCACCGTCACCTTCCGGGTCAACGGCAACCCGAGTGCGGGCATTGCCGTGGCGGTCGATGGCACGTCGCCGGTCACCGTCTACACGCCGCTACAGCTCTCCTCGGCCGTCATCCCCTCGGGCGCAGGCAAGTACCGCCTCTCGGCGCGCTTCTCGCCATCCACCGGCAGTGACTACAACGGCAGCCGGACCAAGCACATGCAGATCGTCCGCCCGGAGGGCGTCGACAGAAACGGCGTCCTCGATGGGAGCACCCGGCTCGTCTACACCGGCCCGACCTCCGTCGCGCAGGGCGTCAACCCGATCCTCTCCGCCAACCTCCTCCAGAGCCAGGGCTCGGCTTCCGCGGACCACGAGTTCGTCGACTTCAGCGGAGGCGCCGTGCAGGTCGTCTTCCGGCTCTATCAGACCAACTGCGGCAGTTGCCCGACGGGACCGGTGTACGTGTCCGCGCCCACCAGCGTGGTCAACGCGCCGTCCTGGGCCACCACGGGTACCGGCACCGCAAGCGTCAAGGCCCCGCGGCGCCTGGCGCCAGGCACCTACAAAGTGACCATCACCCGGGTCGTCAATCGCTACGTCTCGGTCAAGACAAGCCTGGCGAACTTGACCATCACGTGAGCTCAGCGCCGCCGTGTGCCAAATGATGGCGTGCGGCGGCAGCTCCACCGGCACGAAGCTGGTCCGCGTCAGCCGCCGAGGATGCCCAGCCAGCCCAGCCCGACCAGCGTGCCACCGACGAACAGCGCGAATCGCC
>CAZENL010000097.1:0-11551 GCA_964513505.1 uncultured Anaerolineaceae bacterium | reverse complement strand
CGGTGCCATCGGCAACCCACAGTTCCTGCCGGCTGTCCGCCGTGTTCTCGCTGACAAAGAACAGGTGATTGCCGGCCCACATGAGCGCGCCGGTGTTCTGGAGGTTGCCATACACCGGCAACTTGAGACCCGAGGTGCTGCCGTCCGAGCTCCAGATGGCCTCTCCCGTCGAGGGTGTGTAGGCCAGGAACCAGACTTCGCCGTCATGGGCCACCAGCTCGGACGGATCCGAACTGTTGCTGCTGGCCGGCGTCACCGAGCGCGGTTGCGCCGAGGGTTCTGCCGCTGGACGATGATCCGCCAAGGCCGTTGCGCCGGCAGGCCCGCCGGCCAGCGCCAGCGCTACTCCGACGGCCCCGACCAGGCCGATCCCCCTACGCCCACTGAGCATGAATCTCCTCGCTGCTCGGAACCGGGGCATAGTAGCTGGCATTGAACCGCCGCAACCCTCCGAACTTGGGCGAATTTCGCTACCGGCACCCCATCGAGGTGCGCTTCGGTGACACCGATGCGCTGGGCCACGTCAACAACGCCGTGTACCTGAGCTACTTCGAGATGGGGCGGTCCGGCTATTACCAGCTGCTGACCGGCATCCCGTTCGGTACGGAAGCCGATGCCGACCACTACACGACCGTGGTCAGCGAGGCCACCGTGCACTATCGGACGCAGGCGTTCTACGGCGAGCCGCTGGTGGTGGAGTGCCGCGTCGGCTGGGTCAGCCGATCCGCATTCGGGCTGGAGTACCGCGTGGTCTCCGCCGGTTCGGCGCTGGGTCCAGTGCGTCTTGTCGCGGACGGGACCACGGTCCACGTGCGCTGGGACATCAAGGCCGGTCGCGTGACCCGGCTTCCGGCGGGACTCCGAGAGCAGTTCGAAGGCTTCGAGGGTCACCCGATCCCGACGGAGCGCCCGCACTGACCGGCTGATTGGCTGCCAGGAACGGATCGGCGGTCCGTGTCCCGGTCATGACGAGGTCGTGCTCCGAGATCCCGATCGGTGGCGCGAGCTGGAACCGGGATGCCAGGGCGACGACATCGCCGATCACCAGCAGGCAGGGCCGTTCGGCCGGGAGCTGCGGCGCCTCCGCGGCCAGGCGCATGAGGTCTGTCAGGAGCACCAGTTGCGTCGGCAGCGACGCGTCCACGATGAGTGCCGCAGCCGTGTGCGGATCGCGTCCGGCGGCGAGCAGTGCCGCGGCTGTCCGCCGCGCGGCGGCGCCGGCCATGAACACCACCAGCGTGTCGGCGGCGCTGAGGCCGCGCCAGTCGACCGCCTCCGGCGTGCCGGCGGGTGCCGTGTTGGCCGTCACGAAGGCGACACTGCGGGCCACTCCACGGTGGGTGACCGGAATGCCCGCAGCCGCCGGTCCGGCCACGCCGGACGTGATGCCGGGCACCACCTCCACGGGGATCCCGGCTTCACGCAGCGCAATGACCTCCTCGCTGCCGCGGCCGAACACGAACGGGTCACCGCCCTTGAGCCGCACCACGTCGTGGCCGGCGCGGGCAAACCCGATCAGCAACGCGTTGATGCGTTCCTGGGAAACGGAACGGGCGTAGCCCAGCTTTCCAACGTCCAGCCGTAACGTGCCTGTGGGAATGAGGTCTAGCAGGGCAGCAGAGACCAGCCGGTCGTGCAGGACCACGTCCGCCCGTTCCAGAAGCTGCCGGCCTCGGACCGTGATCAGGCCTGGGTCGCCGGGGCCGGCGCCGACCAGCCAGACCCGTCCGACCGTGCCCTGCGGCTTGCTCATGCCGCCCGCTCTTCCCAGGTGCGGATCTGCTGGTCCACCGCCAATCGGGCTTCGTCGGTGCGCCCGTCGCGCAGCAACGCGACCGCGGGCCCGTCCACCAGTTCGTACCAGAGGGCGCGTCGCGCGGCGAACGAGCGGCCGCTGCCCATGATCCTCGGGCGTGCCTCCGCGAACAGTTCCAGCAATTCGGCGTACTCCGGCCCCACGAGCTCCTCGCCGATCAGGTCGCGCAGGCGCACGGCCAGCGCGGGCGCGATGCCGGCCGTGCCGATGGCCAGCGTCAGGTCGCCCCGTCGCAGGATCGCGGGAGCGCTCCAGTCGCACCAGGGGATGTCGTCCACCGTGTTGACCAGGATGCCGCGCCGCCGGCACGCGGCCGCGATCCGATGATCCAGCCCGCGATCACCCGTGCCGACGATGGTTAGGGTCGCCCCGTCCAGCAGGGTCTCGTTGAAGGGTCCGTCGCCGGGGCGCCAGAGCGTGACCGCGGCCCCGAGCTGGTCCAGCGAGCGTGCCTTGACGTCTGCCTCGTGGCCGCCGCCGGCCACGAACACCACGCGGTCGCGCACCTCCAGGAAGATCGGGAAGCTGAAGCGGCCGGACATGCTGCCGCTCACGCGGCCGCTCCTGGCGCAGTCGCGACGGCGCCCTGCCGTGTGACCGGAACCACTTCTGGCGCCGACGGAACGTGGATGCCGCACTCGCGCTCGTCCGGCTGTTCCCACCACCAGCGTCCGCTCCGGGGATCGGCACCGGCCGGCACGGCCCGTGAGCACGGTGCGCACCCGATCGAGGGATAGCCGGCGTCGTGCAGCGCGTTGTACGGCAGGTCGCGCTGGCGGATCCGGCTCCAGACCTCTTCCTCGGTCCAGTCCGCGAGCGGCGCGATCTTCCAGATCATGCCGTTCTCCTGGTCGAAGCCGATCTTGGGCGTGGAGGCGCGCGACCCGATCTGGTCGCGCCGGACACCTGTGATCCAGCCGTCCAGTCCGCGCAGCGCTCGCCGCAGTGGCGCCACCTTGCGGACCTGGCAGCAGCGCTTGCGGTCATCGATGGAGTTGTAGAAGAGGTTCACGCCCCGCTCACGGGTCATGGCCTCCACCTCGGCCGCATTCGGAAAGAGGACTTCCACCTCCACGCCGAAGCGCGCGCGTACCGCGTCCATGAGGTCGTACGTCTCCTGCGGCAGGCGCCCGGTGTCCAGCGTGAAGACACGCGGCCTGGGGATCAGCTCCGTCAGCAGGTCCAGCAGCACGATGTCCTCCGGCCCGAACGACGCCGACAGCGCGATTCGCTCCGAGCCGATGACCTCCAGGGCCAGGCGCAGGACCCCCAGCGCGTCGCGGCGTTCCGCGTCCACCGCGATCGGCGCGCGCCGGAATTCCAGCGGGAAGACGTTCACCGGCAGTTGCACGACGGGTGCAAGGACCGCGGTCATGCCGCCTCCTCGGCCGAGCCTGGGCCGGCGGCCGCCGCAGCCCGGACCTCTGGGCGCGGCGCGCGAGCGGGCGGTGCCGGCGGTGTGACCACCGGTCCCTTCTGGCGATCGATGAAGTCGCCGAGCGCCTCGCCCTCGTGGCGCTCGTCGCGGTAGCGCTCCAGGAGAGGTCGCAGCAGCTGCGGCAGGTCGTCCTTGTGGACGCGGTCTGCGACCGCAGTGGCGATCCGCGTCCCGGTGCCGTCGCCACCCAGCCAGACCTGGTACCGGTCGACCGCGTCGCCGACCAGCCCGATCTCGGCGACATACGGCCGCGCGCAGCCATTTGGACAGCCGGTCATCCGAACCGACGGCGTGGCATCGGCGAGACCCACCTGGTCGAACACCGCCTGGAGCGAATCGAGCACGCCGGGGAGAGCGCGCTCAGCCTCGGTCACGGCCAGGCCGCAGGTGGGCAGCGCGGGGCAGGCCATGGCCACGCGCCGGAGTCCGCGGATGGCGTTCGCGGGCACGATGTGGTGGTCCTGGAGGATCTCGTCGATGCGGAAGCGCTGCCCCGGCTCCACGTCCAGGAGGTAGGCGTTCTGGTTGGGCGTGATGCGGATGGACGTGCCCAGTTCCGCGGCGATGACGCGCAACGCGGAGCGCCACTGCGGCGCGGCTGGGTCTGTGCCGTCCGCCACCCGGCCGTTGAGGATCCGCAGGCCGTGGAACCAGCGGCCGTCGCCCTGCTCGTGCCAGCCCATCAGGTCGTCGCCGCGTTCCCAGCGGATGTCGCGCGGCGGCGCGATCGGCACGCCGCTCATGCGCGCCACCTGGTCGCGGAACCAGTCGATGCCGCGATCGTGGATGAGGTACTTCAGCCGTGCGTGGCGCCGGTTGGTGCGGTCGCCGTTGTCGCGCTGGACCACGACCACGCTTTCCGCAACGCGCAACAGGTCCTCCGGCGCCACGAACCCGAGCGCGTCCGCGAGCCGCGGGAACGTCTCCGGCTTCTTGTGCGTCCGGCCGAGGCCGCCACCGACGTAGACGTTCCAGCCGGCATGGACAGAGCCATCGAAGACGGACACCACGCCAAGGTCGTGGGTGAACAGGTCCACGCTGTTGTCGCCCGCCACGGCGACGGCCGTCTTGAACTTGCGGGGCAGGTAGGTCTTGCCGTAGATCGGCTCGACGTCCAGCGGCTCATCTGCCTTCGCGCCAACCCGTGCCAGCTCGTCCTTGCCCATCTCGTCGCCGTCCAGCCACAGCTCGGCATAGGCGCGCGTCTTCGGGAGCAAATGCTCGCTGATCTGGCGTGCCGTCTGGCGCACCAGCGCGTAGTCGGGGCGTGCCAGCGGGGCCGGCGAGGCCATCACGTTGCGGTTGACGTCACCGCACGCGCCAAGCGTGTCCGCCAGCCGGTCGTTGATGGTGCGGATGACGGTCCGCAGGTCGTGTTTGAGGATGCCGTGCAGCTGGATGCTCTGGCGCGTCGTGAAGCGCAGCGTCCCGTTGCCCAGCTCGTCCGACAGCCGGTCGAGCGCCAGGTAGAGCTCGGGATGCACGTCCCCGCCGGGCAGGCGCAGACGAATCATGAAGCTGTAGGCGTACTCCTGGCCGGCCCTGCGGCGCTCGTTGCGCAGGTCGCGGTCATCCTGCTGGTAGCTGCCGTGGAACTTGAGCAGCTGGTAGCCGGCATCGCTGATGAAGATGCTTGGCGACGCGAACTCTTCCGCGAGTGAACCGCGTAGCTGGCGGCTGGCGGCCTTGAGGATCTCGACTTCGTTCGGCCCGGCGACAGCGACGTCGTCGATGGCTTCTGACATGGACCGTGGCTCCTGGACTGCCGGCAGGCGACGCCGGTGCGCGGGGTGCGAGCAGCGACGCTCGCACTGGGGTCACGATCGCGGGAGTCTCGTCCGGGCTGCCAGGCGGCAGCGGCTCGGCCCGACCCACGCGACGCGGGTGCGAGGCCGGCTGAAGACCTAGAGCGGCTTGCGCTCCACGGAACCGAGCACGCCTGCCCGGTCAGCCGGCACTCGCCGGAGACACGAGGCGCTACACATGCAGCTGCGCAGGGCGTAGAGGTTCATCGCGATTCATGATCCCCGCGGACGCCGCGGTCGCGCAACCCCTTTACGGTCGCGTTTCGGTCACGCTTGCCGTTGCCCGGGCGGTGCGCATTTCTCCGCGGTTCATACGCGGGGGTGGAGCATCAGCTTGACTGCGCCGGATCGCTGGTTCCCATGACCCGAGCAAGCAACGCGAATCCTTCCGGCGTGCCAACCCAGCGGCGGCGAAGCTCGTCACTCCCCATCCTGCGACGGACGTAGCGCATCGAGACGATGGCCACGACCACATCGTCGAGCGGCCCCAGAACGGGAATGAACTCGGGGATAAGGTCGATTGGGCTGACGATCCATACCAGCAGACCCACCAGGACGACGCGCACGTCCAGCGGTGCGCTCCGGTCCGCGATGATCGACCGAAGAAGTCGCAAGACGTCGGGAATGACGCCGATGAGTTCGCGCGCCGGCAGGCCTTTCGGACGTAGCGTCCAAAAGATCAGCAGCAATACAGCCCAAAGCGCAACGACTCCCACGAGGATGACGCCGATCGGTCCGAGGTCCATGCCCGGACCTTGCCAGACGCAGTCCAGCAATGCGAACGCACTGCGATTCGCTTGACCCGGCACGGGTCGCCGCCGCACAATTCGCGCCGCGATCCTGGGGCGGCGCCCAACGCGGCCCGGACGCGACGTTGAGGGAGGAGGGGGAGGGCAATGTCCGACAGTTGCCGCATCTGCGGCGAGCCGGCGACGCACTCGCTCGGCAGCTACCGCTTCTGCGACCGCCATTACGCGCGGGCCCTGAATCAGCGGGGCAGCCTGTGGCGGGCCGACCTGATCTCGCTGGTGTCGCTGATCGCCTTTGTGGTGATCGTCTATCTCCTTGATTCGGCGCTCAACCCATCGCTCAGCGGCACCTGGTTGGTGGCGCTCGGCGTGATCCTGGCCATCGTGCCAGCGGTCATCTGGCTCTTGTTCTTCTACCGGCGCGATCGCCTGGAACCGGAGCCGAAGGGCATGGTCATCGGCGTGTTCGTGCTCGGCGGGCTGGTCGCGGCGGCGATTGGAATCCCGCTCGTGGACAAATGGTTCGACGTTGGCAGCTGGCTCAACCTGAGCCTGCTGACCCAGCTCGGCGGCAACATCCTGGTGATCGGCGTGATCCAGATGACGCTCATCTATCTCGCCGTCCGCCTGTCCGTCTACCAGTCGCTCGAGTTCGACGAGTGGACGGACGGCATCCTCTACGGCACGGCGGCCGGGCTCGGCTTCGCCACCGTGCTGAACATCGACTTCATCGCCGGCTCCGGTGGCGCGGACCTTGGCCTGGGCACCATCCGTGTGGCACTGACCGCCCTCGTGCTGGCCAGCCTGGGTGGCCTGGTCGGCTACTTCCTCGGCCATGACCGGCTTGAGGTGCGACCGGTCTGGTACGTGCCGGTAGGCGTCGCGCTTGCCGCACTCCTGGACGGCGTGTACTGGTACCTGCGCAGCTCGCTGACCGGAGGGATCTCCGGCGGGATTTCCACCACCTGGATCGGCCTCGGCCTGGCCATCGTCCTGGCGGCGGTCGTGACCTGGTTCCTGTCCAACGCGGTCCAACGAGAGCTCACCCGCGCGTTGAAGGCTGCGCCGAGCGCACCGGGGGACGTCCAATGACCGCCCAGCCTTCGATCCGCCGCATGTTGTCGTCCGAATGGCGCCAGGAGTGGACGGACGACGCGCGCCAGCTGGTTGCCGTCGTCCTGATCGCCCTGATCGCCCTCGCCATCGGGTACGGCGTCAAGGTCGTGGCCACCACGTCCACTCGGACGGTGACCGCCGGCAGCGTGACCGCCGCCATCCCAACGTCCTGGGTCTTCCAGCCCGGCGCGCAGGACCTGCTGTTCACGGCGGTCGACCCGCGCAATCCGGGCCAGCGCTATTCGGTGACCAAGCCATCGCTGGGCGGCTCCGACATTTCGGCCGTCGCGGACGCGACGATCGGCGCCAAGTCCCAGCTGCTCGGCTCTTTCCAGGTGCTCAACCGCGCCAGCATGTCGGTCGGCGGCAAAGACGCGCCGAGCGTCACGTACGTCTACGTGACCACCCGCATCGGCGCCGTGCCACAGGTCATCCAGGGGCGCGACGTCTTCATCCAGGGTACTGGCGGCGTGCTCATCGTCACGCTGGAGAGCCCGACCAAAACGTTCGACAACGCCCTGGACACGTTCGCGACGTTCGCGGCATCGGTGAAGGGGTAAGACGATGCGCAGCAACCTTCAACGGGCGTCCGCCCGGCTTCCGATTTTCACCATTCTCTTTGCCGTCCTGTTGACCGTCACCGCCAGTTCGCTCGCCGCGGCCGTTGGGCTGCCGGGCGTGCCCGCGGCCCCCGGCGTGGTGCCTGCCGGCGCGATCGTGCGCGTGGACGTCACCGGGGCCGGCGAAAGTGGCGCCGTCACCGCGACCGCGTATGGAGTCGTGGTGGATCCCACCGGCCTGATCCTGGCCCCGGCCAACGTGGTGGCGCCCTCGGCGCCGGGCGTGGCCGTCGGCTGGCAGTGGCCCATCTCCGAGTACACCGTGTCGCAGATCGTGATCAGCACCAGCGCGGGAGCCGGCCAGCCCTTCAAGCCGGCCTACATGGCGAGCGTCGCCACCGTGGATGGCATCGTTGACACGGCCGTTCTCAAGCTCGATTCGGCGATCACCGCCACTGGCGCGCTGACGCCGGTGCCGGCCGGCTCGCTGAACCTTCCCGCGGTTCCCGTTGCGGCGGCAGATCCCGCCGTTGGCGCGCCCATCCTGGTGGCCACGTACCCGGAGAAGGGCACGACCCCGAGCGGGCTCGGCACGTACACGGAGATCCCGGGCAAGGTGACCAGCTTTGGTTCGGACATCCATGTGCCCGGCAAGAACTACTGGCTCAACACGGACGTGCCGACTCCCGTGACCTACCCGGGCGGCGCGATCGTGGACGCCACCGGCGCACTCGTCGGCCTGATTTCCTGGCTTGCGGATTCGCCGCCGGAGCACGTCTACGGACCCACCGCCGGGCTCATGGGACCGGTCATCGCGGCAGCCAAGGCGGGCACGCCGTACACGTCGCCCTACGTGGTGCCCGGCAGCGGCGCCGAGCAGGCCAAGGTCACGGGCTTCGGGACCAGCGATCCGCCCTGCAACACCACGACCCCCGTGACCACGTATCCGACCGGCACCAAGTCGGTCGCCGCGCTGCTCAGCTACTCCGGATTCACCGACGGCGAGGACCTGCTGGACCTGTGGTTCGATCCGGACAAGCAGCAGATCCTCACCTACTCGCTGTTCCAGTCCACGTATGGCCCGTCCGGAACGTGCCTGTCCAGCACGATGAGCGCCAACACCGGCGCACTGCCGGATGGCAACTACGGCTACAACCTGTTCGCAGGCGGCGATCTCCACTTCCTCACCGGCGCCAAGGCCGCGATCGGCGAGCCGGCCCCGGCGGGTGTGCACGTGACCGGGCGCGTGGTGGATGCCGACACCGGCAAGCCCATTCCGCTCGTGATCGTCTATGTCCTGAACTCGGGCGTGGACCCGCAGACGTTCCTCAACAGCGGCACGCAGGCGGACGTGGCCAGCGTCGGCCTGACCGACGACCAGGGCCTCTACTCGACCGACCCCGCCGTCGCACCGGGCAAGTACCCATTCCTGGTCATCCCCAGTGACAACCACCAGGCCGTCGGCGGCACGGTCACCATCCCGGCCGACGGCAAGCTGCCCGACATCACCCTGACCGCCGGCACCTGACCGCGGCACAAGTCTTTGCACTGGGCCGCTTCCCTTCACGGGGGAGCGGCCCTTTCGTTTTGTGCGGCGCGGCTGATCCGCGCCCGCACAGATGCAAGAGCATCAAAGAGTTGATGCTATGATGCTCGGATGAGGACAACCATCACCCTGGATCCGGACGTTGCCGTGCGCCTGGAGCGGCTCACCAGGGAACGGGGCATCTCGTTCAAGGAAGCCGTCAACTCCACGCTGCGTGCCGGCTTCGAAGGCGGTTCGGCGCCGAACGCGTATGTGCTGCCGACCTACCCGATGGGTGTGCGACCCGGCATCGACCTGGATCGCGCGCTCCAATTGGACGCGGCCATCGAGGACGAAGAGGTACTGCGGAAGCTCGCGGTGCGGAAGTGATCGTGCCGGACGTCAACGTGCTGCTATACGCGGTGGACCAGACATCGGCGCGGCACAGCGCAGCCCGCGCCTGGCTCGAGGGAGCACTCTCTGGTTCGGAGACCGTTGCCTTCGCGTGGTCCGTGCTGATCGCCTTCGTCCGCCTGAGCACCCGGCCCGCGGTCTTCTCGAGCCCGCTCACGCCCGCGCAGGCGTTCGATCTGGTGGATGGCTGGTTGGCTCAACCTTCGGTGGTCACAATCGACCCGACCCAACGGCACCTGGCGGTGATGCGCGGCCTCCTTGACCCCCTGGGCAGCGGCGGAAACCTGGTCCCGGACGCGCACCTGGCGGCGCTCGCGATCGAACATGGCGCCGCGGTCGTTTCGAGCGACCGCGACTTCACGCGCTTCCCTGGTCTGCGCTGGGTGGACCCGCTGGCCGGCTGAGGGCGGTCAGGCTCCTTCCCAGCGCATCAGCAGGTAGACGTGGTCCCGTTCTGCGGCGATCTGGAAGCCCAGCCGCTCGTAGAGCCGCAGCGCCGGGTTGAAGCGCTCGACGTGGATCGTCAGGGGGTGACCAGACGCGGCGGCCTCCCCTTGAAGGTCGCGGATGAGCTGGCTTCCGATGCCGCGGTTGCGGTGCGCCGGCAGCAGGGCAATGTCCATGATTCGGATCTCGGCCGGCCAGCGCGCCACGTAGAGGCGTCCGACCGGCTCGCCGTCCTGGACGATGACGTCGAAGGTGGCGCCCTCGTAGGCGCGGTACGCGCGCTGCTGCGCTTGGAACTGCAGGGCCACGAAAGCGCGCTTCTGGTCGTCGCTCCAGGGCACCTCGGCCAGCTCGTCCGTGCGGGTGCTCGCGTACACATCCAGCAGGAACGCGTCGTCGGACGGCCCGGCTGGCCGCAGCGAGACTTTCATGCGTGCACCGCAGCGTGCGGCGTCCTGGCAGCGTGCCCGGCGATAACGTCCGCGAGCAGCGTCCGCCACCTGGCCGCGATGGCATCCCAGCCGTAACGCAACTGGGTGGCGTTTCGGAATGCCGCCAGGGACATCTGCCGCCGATATCCAGGGTCGGCGTAGAGGCGCCCGAGCGCGGCCGCGGCGCCGTCCACGCTCACCTCGCGCATCGCGACAGCCGTGAATCGCGGCACACCGATGTCGTGCGTCGGAACGACCTCTGCCGCGCCCGCCCACAACTCGCCGCACGCGCTGTTGTCCGGCACGACCTGCGCCGCTCCCGTGGCCGCGTGCTCGAAGCTGATCAGTCCCCAGCCCTCTCCGAGGGCGGTGTTGATGCCCACGTCGCAGGCGTTGTAGACCAGGTTCAACGCCTCGTCGGCCAGTGGTGGCGCGCCGGGCTCCGAGAGCCGCACCCGGCCACCCAGGCCGAGACGGTGGATCTGTGCGCGGATCAACGCGTGTTCCTCGGTGTTCATGATCGCGTGGTGGAGCCAGAGCTTGACGCCCGGGCCCTTGTCCCGCGCGAAGCTGGCGAAGGCTTCGATGGTGAGGTCGATGCGCTTGCGCTCGGTGGGGCGGTTGGCGTTGAGGACGATGAAAGCGTCGTGCCAGTCCGGTTCTCGCGGAAACAGGTGTTCGCGAACGGCTCGCCGGCCGCCGGGGGCGAGTTGCGCCTCAGCTGACCCGGACAGCGGATGGAACGCCGCCGTGTCCACGCCGTGCGGGATGGCTTCGACCGGTGCGCCAGAGAACGGCAGGCCACGAGCGAGCAAGCGGCGCTGCGCCGCCTGGATCTCAGCCTGGCCGAATCGCGTATAGGCGACGAAGCGGTCGACCGGGCTCAGTGGCTCCAGGAAACGGTCGTCCACGATGTGCCCGTCGATGGGCACGTAGGCCACGATGGCAGCCCGGTCGCTGAGGCGCGCCAACGTGCGCATGTGGCTGTGCAGCATCCAGAAGTCGTAGAGCAGGAGTACGACCCGCGCGTGCACCTCGGCGACCAGCTCGGCTGCGCGGATCGCCCCGAACACGTCACCCCCATTGACGTTGGTCGGGTGAAGGGTGAAATCGGACTCCGCCAGCACCGGTCCTGTGTAGCCGACGCCCGCGAAATGGATCTCATACGCGTCCGCCAGCCGCGGCAGGACGGCCTGGAGGACCCGGGTGAAGCCGGTGCCCGGCTGCCAGACGCCGACCGCGACGATCGG
>CAZENL010000096.1:0-11584 GCA_964513505.1 uncultured Anaerolineaceae bacterium | reverse complement strand
GCGGGCACGCTGTGCTGAGACCCACTCCCATGCTGCCGATGATTGCAGGCTCACGCCAGGCGCACAGGGCTCTAGCATCTGGTCGTGCCCGAAACCCAGGACCGACAGTCACGCGGACCCCTCGACGGCATCGTGGTCTGCGACCTGTCCACGGTCCTGGCCGGGCCGTATTGCACGATGTTGCTGGCCGATCTGGGTGCCGACGTGATCAAGATCGAGCCACCCAGCGGCGATCCGACGCGCCTCTACGGCCCGCCATATGCAGGCGCCCCGCAACCCGGCGTGACGTACGAGCCATCCGATCCGCGCAGCGACCCGACCTACCCCGGGGAGTCCGCGTACTACCTGGCCATCAACCGCAACAAGCGGGGCATGGTGCTGGATCTGCGATCGACCGCCGATCGCGATGTCGTGCGCCGGCTCTTGGCCAGGAGCGACGTGCTGGTCGAGAACTTCCGAGCGGGCGCCTTTGCGGTCATGGGTTTCGACGATGCCGCCCTGGCCAAGATCAACCCACGCCTGGTCCACCTGGCGATCACGGGCTACGGCCCGGACGGCCCCGATGCCGCCAAGCCCGGCTTCGACTTCGTCATCCAGGCGGTCTCCGGGTTGATGTCCATCACGGGCGCGCCGGACGCCGACGGCGGGCGGCCAACCAAGGTCGGTGTGGCCGTCACGGACGTAGCGACCGGCATGCTCGGCGCGGTGTCCGTGCTTGCCGCGCTGCATGCCCGCGACACGCCCGAAGGCTCACACGAAGGGCGCGGCCAGCGCATCGACCTCAGCCTTCTCGACTCGACCGTTGGGTGGTTGATCAACCAGGCGGCCAACCACCTCATCGGCGGCATGACGCCGGGGCGGCTCGGCAACCGGCACCCCAACATGACCCCGTACGAAATGTTCCGCTGCTCGGACGGGGAGATCGCCGTGGCCGTGGGCTCCGAACGGCAGTGGATCCGCTTCTGCGCGGCGCTGGACATGCCGGCGCTGGCCGCGGACCCACGATTCGACTCCAACGCGGAACGGGTTCGCCACCGCGAGGAGCTGTCGGCCGTGCTGGTGCCCGCCTTCGCGACACGCACGGCCGCCGAGTGGTTGGCCGTTCTCGAGGCGGCCGAGGTTCCGTCGGGTGCCGTTCGGGACCTGGCCCAGGTCTTCAGCGATCCGCAGGTCGTGCGCAACATGGTCGTCACGGTGGATCACCCGACGGCCGGTGCGGTGCCCCTGACGGGCGTGCCCTTCAAGCTGAGCGAGACGCCTGCCATTGTCCGCACGGCGCCGCCACTCGCCGGCCAGCACCAGGCGGAGATCCTGGCCTGGCTCGGAATCAAGGGCGACGCAAGCGGAAGTCCCCAGCGGGGCGATTAGCCCTCGCGGCGAACCACCACCGAGCCGGCAAACCGGTCGTTGATCCCGCGACCCTTCGGGTTGATCAACATGGTGATGAAGACCACCAAGAACCAGATCAGCGGCAGGCTCAGCGCGAATCCCGTGGCGCCCTGCTGATCCGACTGCTGGCCGATCGCGTAGCCCCAGACCACACCAAGGTTTGAGCTTGCCGCGATCAAGAACGCCGGCAGGAAGGTGAACACCCAGCGGAGCAGCGCGCGGCGTTTGGAGATGCGGTCACCGTCCGCATTCCGCACGGTGAACAGGCCCAGCACGATCTGGCCGGGAGAGGCCCGGTAGACGCGCCAGAAGTACACGAACGCGATCGATTCCAGCACCGCGACGATCAACGTCGGCACGCCGAAGCCGAGCCATGCTCCGAGGACGCGGTCCGTGACCCCGTTCGAGGTGAGCAGTGTGGAACCCGTCACGAACGCGCCCAGCTCGAGGGCCATGGTCGTGAGCACCTGGACCAAGGCCAGGTCCAGGGCGAACGCGACGGCTCGGCGTGGCAGGTCGGCATACGCCACGCCGGCACCCGGAGCGTTGGCCCTCGGGACCAGGGAATAGGGCTCTTCGTCGTCAAGGAACCAATCAGAGTCGGCGTGGTGCCCTGGATCGGAGATGGGGTGGCTGGCTGGTTTGCTGGTTGTCATCGCTCCGGAGCCTAACAGGCGCGAAGGCGCCGGATGGATCGCCGCAGCGAGGGGCGTCAGTGGCTCGGGCCGTAGCCCGTCAGCTCCACGTATGCCTGGCCGGAGATTGCGGTTCCGCTCCGCGTGCCGGAGACCACCTGGGAGCCTTCCCAGTACACCACCCCGGTGGATGGCCGGGTGTCCAGCTCCTGGTCGTTCACGGTTGGCCGCAGGTCAATGGCCAGGCTCTCGGTGGGGATCGTGACGTGCCAGCCGGCCGGATAGACGGCCGCGGTGTGTGGCGAGGTCCAGTGGTCCGTCACCGCCACCTGGAACGCGGACTGGTCCAGGTGATGCACCGTGCCGTCCGGCCGCACTTCCGTGCCATAGACCAGCGGATAGGAGCCATCCGCCGCCCGGACCAGGGAGAGCGTGATGTCCGTGCCGTCGTCCAGGTTCATGGCGAACCAGTCCCAACCACCGCCGCCGACCGCGATGAAGTCACCCCACTGGTGGTCGAACCAGGTGTCACCGGACACGGCCATCGGCGTTCCCCCCAGCGTCAGCGTTCCGCTTGCCGCAAGCCTGGTCCGCGAGTAGTAGTACGAACCGCCGGCCGGTCCGAAGTCCACGTAGCCGTCGCCGTCGTGGAATGCCACCGGCCGCGTGCCCGGGGCCAGTGCCAGGTCGATGCCGAATGCCGTGCCCGTGGACGTGCCGTTGGCATGCAGATGGTCCTGGCCGCCGGCGCCGATCATCGTCCACGGCTCGGCGCCCGTGTTCGGGAACCCCGGCGAGATGTCTCCGATGATCGCCAGGTTGAACCCGTCGCCGCCCGTGGCACGGTTCACCTCCGGCCCGATCTCCGAGCGCTGGTCGTAGAGGAAGCGGTGGCCCGCTTCGTCGGTGATGGCGAAGTGGGATGCCCAGCTCACCGGGAGGCTGCCGCGCTCGGCCCGGAAGATCACCAGCTCGAAGCCGAAATGCCGCCCGTCCGCGGTAAGCAGGTGGCCGGTGTCGTACCACCACTCGGTCAGTCGATCGTGGGGGCCGTCGTCGCGCGGCAGGACCACGGGCTGTGGATCCGGCAGGTGGCTGGCAGTGGCGGTCGGTGACGGGATCGGCAGCACGGGGTTGGTCGGGTTGGCAAGGATCGCCGTGCCGGGCGTGCACGCGGCCAGGACCAGGACGCCGACCAGCGCCAGCGCCAGTGCTCCGCTGACGACCGGCAGTCGCGAAGCGACCCAGCGTTCCAGCCTGCTCGGCATCCACCAGTTCCAGCGGCCAAGCAGCCGCATGGTGGACGGGACCAGCAGGGCACGCACCACGGTTGCGTCAAGGGCCACTGCGATGGCCACGCCGATGCCCAGCGCCTTGATCAACACGATCTCGGCGCTGGAGAAGGAGCTGGCCACCAGCACCACGATGAGCGCCGCGCTGGTGACGATGCGCCCGCTGCGCTCCAGGCCACGCGCCACCGCCACGCGGTTGTCACCCGTCCGATCCCAGGCCTCCTTCATGCGCGTCAGCAGGAAGACCTCGTAGTCCATGGACAGCCCGAACAGGACGCAGAACAGGATCACCGGCAGCGTGGTTTCCACGAATCCCAGCGGCGCGAACCCGAGCGGCGCCGACAGGTTGCCGTCCTGGAAGATCCATACGAGCGCCCCGAAGCTGGCCACGATCGAGAGGGCGTTCATCACCAGCGCCTTTGCCGGCAGGACCACCGAACGCAGGAGCACGAACAGCACCAGGTAGGTGGACACGATGATGAAGATGGCCGTGCGCGGGAAGTCGGCGGCCATCTTGTCCACCACGTCCGCAACCTCCGCCGCGCCGCTGCCCACCTGCACGCTCAAGCCTGCCGGAGGAGCAAGGCTGGAGTGTGGGTCGCGGAGGTCCTTGACGAGCGCTCGCGCCTGCGGCTCGTTGGGCGCATACCAGCTGATCAGCGTGAAGGCGGTCAGATCCCCGTTCGTCGTCTGCTGGAGCGCCTGGGAGATGGAGCGATCCCCCGGACCTGCCGGGTTGGAGAGCAGGAGCTGGTATTGCGCGAGCCCGAGCCGCGGATCGACGTCGACGATGCTCTGCACGCGGGACACCCGCGGATCGGCGGCCAACGTGTGCGAGTACGCGTACAGCCGCGCGATGTTGTCGGCCGACGTGGCGGGACCATCGGTATGGACCGCGATCAGCAGGGGCGCGAACTCGCCCTGCGGGAAGTTGTCGGTGAGCGCATCGAAGGCCACCTTGGACGGCACATACGTGGGCAGGATGCTGGCATCCGGCGCGTTGAAGCGCGCGTGCAGGAACGGCGTGCCCAGGACGAGCAGCAGGCCCAGCGTCGGCACGAAGACCGCGACGGGATGATCCATGACGCGGTTGGCCAGCCGCCACCAGAAGCCACGCGAATCGGCCGACCCGCTCCCAGGCGGCGTTCCGACGCCCGAGCGGCGCAGCCGCGCTGGCAGGAACCGCCGCACGGGCAGTGCATCCAGGCGCGTGCCCAGGATCGAGAGGATGGCCGGCAGCAGCGTCAACGCCGCGGATACGGCCAGCGCCAGCACGATGGCCCCGGCAATCCCCACCGACCGCAGGACCATGAACTCGAACAGCATCAGCCCCATCAGGCCAAGGAGCACGGTGAAGCCGCTGAAGAACACGGCGCGGCCCGCGGTGGAGACCGTCACCGCGATCGCATCGTCAACCAGCTCGCGCTCCGTGAGCGTGGCCTGGGAGGGGTCGGCGGCCGCACGTACCCGCCGCAACGCCAGTTCCTCCCGGAACCGGCTGGACATCAGCAGGGCGTAGTCCACACCAAGGCCGAAGCCCAGCAGCGTGGCCAGGTTGAGCACGAAGATGCTCATCGGTGTGATGGAAGCCGCGATGAAGATTGCCGCCAGGGCAATGATCACGGACACGCCACCCACGACCACCGGCACGCCCGCCGCCACCACGCTGCCGAAGACGAGCAGCAGGGCCAGTGCGGCAAGCGGCAGGGAGATCACCTCGCTGCGCCGCAGGTCCTGCTCCGAGACCGCCTGGATGTCACCGTAGAAGGCCGGTCCGCCCGCAACCCCGATCTGGATGCCCGGCTGCGGGTGGAGGGCGGCCTCGATCGGCGCCACGGCGTTCGGCGAGTCATCCGGCGCCAGGTCCAGCGCCACGATCTCGTAGACCGTGGAGCCGTCCGCACTGACCTGTCGCGGCGCCAGCCGGTGGGTGAGCACGCCCACCACGTGAGGGGTGGACGGCACGTCCACGATCGCGCGGACCGCGGCCGCCTCGAAGGCGGGGTCGCCGGCCTTCAGACCGTTCTGCCCCTGGATCACGATCACCAGGGCGGACGGCGGAAGGCCGATGCGCTGCTCGAGGAGCTGGACGGTGCGCTCGGAATCGAGCGTGTCCAGTGAGAAGCCACCCGGCCGGAGCACGCCGGCGACGCGCGGCGCCAGCGGCAACGCCAGCAGCACCAGCAGCCCCCACGTGGACACGACCAGCCGGCGATGACGCGTGCTGAAGCGTCCGATGCGTTCGAACAGGCCGCGATTCATGGGGGCTTGCGGGTCATCCGATCCCGTCACTGTGGTGCCAGCCTCCGATCAGGCGGTGAGTGTTGTCCCCGCCGGGCCTCGTGCCGGAACCTGGACGATCTCGACGGATTCTTCGATCTGCGCCCCCGGACGGATGGTCGCCAGCACCGAGCAATAGCGATCCAGGCTCAGCTTGAGGACCCGCCGCAGCTCGGCCTGGTCGAGTTTCTCTCCGCTCACGCTGAAATGGAGCCGAACCCGGTTGTAGGCATGCGGCGGCTTCTCGTCCTGGTGGCCTTCGACGCGCACCTCGAGCGAGGCCAGCGGCCGGCGGCGTTTGCGCATGATCCCGATCACGTCCCAGGCGGCGCACGCCCCGGCCCCGGCCAGCAGCAGTTCGGTGGGGCTGAACCCGGTCGGCGGCCCGTCCGGATCGAGCCGTGGAGCGTTGATCCCGATCACGAATTCCCGGGCCATCCCGGACGCTGTGAAACGCTCGGTTTCCGGCTCCCAGTGGACCTCGACGATTCGCATCCGGCCCATGATGGGCGCACTTCGAGGGCCGTGCCCGCGGCAGGTCCCGGCGCTATGGAACCCAGTAGCCGCCGAATGACAGCAAGGCGAAGATCCCCAGCATCCCCGCGGAGAGCGCCGGCCAGCCGCGCCGCCAGAACACCGACCGACGGGCTGCCAGCAGCCAGAAGATCGGGAACGCCGTGGTTGCGTAGCGGCCGATCGATTCCAGGTTGCCGCTCACGAACGTGGCGCCCATGAAGAGCACCGGGATGAGCACGTACTCCAGCCGCATCTGGTCAACGCGGGCATAGACCAGCGGCCAGATGGAGGCGCACAGGATGAGGATCGGTGCGATCAGGAGCGGGTTGAGAGTCGCTCCGATGGTCTGGCTCGGATCGACGCCACCGATGACGCCGCGACCCCATTGCGCCTGGTTGTCCGCGTAGGCACCGGCCGATCCGGCGAACCAAGCCACGCCGACCAGGAACGCCCCGACGGCGATCGGCCCGAGTGCCACCCAGAGCTGGCTGGGCTTCGGGCGCCAGCCGTCGGCACGCAGCAGGACCAGCCAGAGTGGCAGTGCCAGCACGGCGCCCTGGAGGCGGGTCACGGCCGCGAGCGCCAGGAGGATTCCAGCCAGTCGCCGGTTGCCACGCTCGGCGGCCAGGAACGCGCCGACGGAAAGCGCCAGGAAGAGGCTCTCCCCGTAGGCCATGGAGAACATGACGCTGAACGGACTGATGGCCAGGAGGAAGCACGCGACCGCAGCGCGGCGGTCACCCAGGAAGCGGCGCCCCAACTGGAAGAGCAGCGCCAGCCCCACCGCGAAGAGCACGTTCGAGAGGAGCACGGAGACCAGGCCTTCCGCACCGGGGAAGGGCGTCGAGATCAGCCGCACAAGGGCCGGGTAGAGCGGCAGGAAGGCGTAGTCGTGGTACGTGCCCTGAAGCGCGGCCACGTGGTAGCCATCACGCGCGATGCCCAGGAACCACCAGCCGTCCCAACTGGTCAGGGGCCGCAGCAGGAAGGCGTTATCGCCGCTGGTGAGGGCCGGGTTGCGGACGATCAGGAACTCGGACAGGACGGCCGCCACCAGGACGACCAGGCGACCGACCACGAAGCCGCCCATCACCAGCGCCATCGAGGCAGCCGACGAGCGCGTACGAGCCAGCACTTTGGGGCGGGCGGGCGCGCTCAGCGCGGGGGCAGAAACGTCCATCAGGGGAAGAGTGGTGCCTTCACGCACCGATGGGAAGCCAGCCGGTGGTCCCGGTGGGGTCCCTGGACCTGGGTCAGATGTTGAGGGCGATCGTCGAGAGGATGCTGCTGATGTTGGTCCCAAGGAAGACCAGCGCCGCGATCGCCACGACCACGATCAGGGCAAGGATCAGCGCGTACTCGGCAAGACCCTGTCCGAGCTGATTGCCCGCTCCGTGGCGCACCCGTGCGCTCCCGATCACCCGTCCCATGAGACGGCGCATCACTCCCCGATGACGGCCCAGATGAAGCCCATGAAGATGAAGACTCCCGCGAACAGGCCAATCAGGGCCAGGCCGCCGATCTGGGTGAACGACATGCTGCCGCCCTGCAGGCCGACGTAGCTCATACCGGCGAGCCACAGGATCAGCAGGATTCCGAAGAGGTACTTGGCATTGACGCTGGTGATCTTCTGGCGGACCCACGCCGTGTAGCGGCGGTCCGGCACGAGCGCGAGCTTCAGGAAGATGGTTACCATGCCGCCGGCCGCGAGGACCGCGGTCCCGAAAGCGACCCAATGCCCGTCCACGAAGAGCTGCTGGAACGCGGAGTACAGCGAGATCAGGACAACCCCGAAGATCAGGACGGCCACCAGGCCACCGAGTCGCTGCAAGCGTTCCATGGCCCGCGAGTCTAGCAAAGACTCTTCGACACGCGAAGCCGCTGCGCTATGATCCGCGCCTATCCAGTGTGCATAGGCTTTATGCACGCCACCGAGAGGTCCGCGGCATGGAGAACGCCACCGGCACGGCGCTGAGCGCCGAAGCGCCCTTCTTCAACCACCGCGACCCCGCGCGGGCTCTGGGCCCCGACGGGCGGCCTGCCGTCAGCCGCCGCGCGCCGCTCTGGGCAAGCGTGCCGGACGAGCAGTGGAATGACTGGCGCTGGCAGCTCTCGCACCGCGTCAACGACCTGGCCGAGATCGAGCAGATCCTGAACCTGACCGACGAGGAACGCGACGGCCTTTCCGCACCGGACAAGTTCCGGGTGGACGTCACGCCCTACTTCATCAGCCTCATTGATCCAGACGATCCCAACGACCCGATCCGGCGCCAGGTGATCCCGCTTGGCCGCGAGCACGAAGCGTTCACCGCGATGATGGAGGACTCCCTGGCGGAGGACCGCCACTCTCCGGTGCCGGGCCTGGTCCATCGCTACCCGGACCGCGTCCTGATGCTGGTCACCACCCAGTGCGCCAGCTACTGCCGCTACTGCACGCGGTCGCGCATCGTTGGCGATGCGACCCAGAACTTCAATCGCCGCGACCACGAGGCGCAGCTGGACTACCTCCGTCGCACTCCCCAGGTGCGGGACGTGCTCATCAGTGGCGGCGACGGCCTGACGCTGGCCCCCAAGCTGCTGGAATCGATCATCCGTGGCCTGCGCGAGATCCCCCACATCGAGATCATCCGCATCGGCTCCCGGGTGCCCGTGTTCCTGCCCCAGCGCATCGACCAGGAACTGTGCGACATGCTGGCGCAGTACCACCCGGTCTGGATCAACCTGCACTTCAACCACCCCAATGAGATCACCCCAGAGGTCTCGCGTGCGGTCGACCGGCTCACGCGCGCCGGCCTGCCGGTCGGCAACCAGTCGGTATTGCTTGCCGGTGTGAACGATTGCGTCAACATCCAGCGCGCCCTGGTCCACCAGCTGGTCGCCAACCGGATCCGGCCCTACTACCTCTACCAGTGCGACCTGGTCGAAGGCTCCGGCCACTTCCGAACGCCGGTCGGCAAGGGCCTCGAGATCATGGAGGGACTGCGCGGCCACACCTCCGGCTATGCCGTGCCGACCTACGTGATCGACGCGCCTGGCGGTGGCGGCAAGATCCCGATCATGCCCAACTACCTCATCAGCTACTCGGACCACAAGGTGGTGCTGCGCAACTACGAGGGCTACATCACCACGTACGAAGAGCCGCCCACGTATGCGCCGCACGACAAGGCGGCCTGTGCCTACTGCCAGGCGCCGCGTCCGGAGGCCGGCCAGAGCGGCATCCACGGCCTGCTCCAGGGCGAGGCGATGTGGATCGAGCCGGCGCGCTTCGAGCAGGTGCACGCCCGCGGCAACGAGGAGCAGCACCGGTTGCAGCGACCGGACAAGTGGGTGCCCTACGGCGTGGGCGCGTTGGAAGGATCGGCCCGTTCCGCCTTGCCGCAGCTGCCCGAGGGCCTGACGGACCTGGAGCGCGCGGCGACCGATACCAACGCAGGCATCGTGGAGGCCTCTGACCTGCGCTCGGAAGAGGAACGCGCCGCCGGCAACGGCCACCAGGACTCGTCATCGACCCGCACCTACGGCCCCGGCGAGGAACCGCGTCCACGGGAAGGCGAGCCGACCGCGTCGGCCCACGGAGAGTTGCTCTAGCCTCTACCCATGGGCTTCCTTCGTCGTCTCCTTGGCTCGTCCTCCGCAGACCAGGCCGATGCCGACGCCGGCAGCGATCCCGTCGAGGACGAGCGACCTCAGGTCACAGCCTGGTTGCGGCTCTCGGACCCGGAGTTTGGCAACGCACGCGAGCAGCAGCGCATCTACGAGCTGGAGAACCGGATCATCGCGGCGGTGGAAACGGCCGGAGCGGGCGCCTACGACACCAATGAGCTCGGCAACGGCGCCTTTGGAATGCGGCTCCTGGGACCCGATCCCGATCGCATCGTGGAGGTGCTCCGGCCGCTGCTGGCGGACGCACCAGCGGGGTCGTACCTCACCGTCCGGCGGGGCGGGCCCGGCGTTTCCGAGGAACGCGTGGAGATCCAGGAAGGGCCAGCGTGACCGGCGACCCACCTGCGGCGTTCGACACCGAGACGATCGAGGCATTCCGGACCACCGAAGAGGTCGACGTCGAGACCTGGAGCGCGGCCAGTGGCGCCCGCCAGACGATTGTCTGGATCGTAGTGGTCAACGGTGTGCCCTATGTGCGTTCAGTCCGCGGCGAGCACGCACGCTGGTACCGCGAGATCCGCGAGGAGCCGGCGGCAGCCATCCACGTTCAGGGTCGCCGCGTAGCGGTGCGCGCCGTCCTGGCGGACGATGAGCCGAGCGTGGCCGGCGTGAGCGCGGCGCTCGCCGCCAAGTACCCGACGGATCCGGCGATGCCCGCCATGCTCCGGCCGGAGGTGCTGGGCACGACCCTGCGACTCGAGCCTCATTGACCCTTCGACGACAACGGGGAGGACGACCATGAAGCTCCGTTCGGCCGTATTGGTGCCGATCCTTGCCTTGGCCGTCACGGCGGCCCCGACGCTGACCTCGGCTGCCGTGGCCGCGACGGCGCCGACGGGCTACGTGCGGGTGGACCAGCTCGGGTACGTGCAGAACGAGCGAAAGATCGCCTACCTGCTCACCACCAGGGCTCTGCCGGGGGCAACCTTCCGCGTGGTCGATTCCAATGGCCGGACCGCCGTTGCAGGACGCGCCGGCACCACGCGAGGCCCGTGGAACGCGCACTTTGGCGCCGTCCAACCGTTGAACTTCACATCGTTGAAGGCGGCCGGCACGTACCGCATCGTGGTTGATGCGGCAGGGGGCGCGTCATCGCCGTGGTTCCAGGTCGCGTCCAGCACGGCGCTGTACGGGCCGCGCGTCGCGGACACGGTGCGGTTCTTCCAGGCTCAGCGGGACGGCGCGGACGTGATCCCGGGTTCGCTGGATCGACAGCCGTCGCACCTCAACGACGCCAGCGCGCCCCTCTATCAGTGGCCGACCTACGAGGATCCGGACAGCGACGTCATCGTCGGCAGCAAGCTGAATCGCGAGCCAGGGCGCGTGGACCTGGAAGGCGGCTGGTTCGACGCCGGCGATTTCATCAAGTTCACCCACACGACGTCGTACGCGGTGACGCTCATGTTCGCGTCCGCTCGCGCCCTGGGGACCGCTGCACCCACGACGCTCGTTCCCGAGGCGCGCTTCGGGCTCGACTGGCTGCGCAAGGCGTGGGACCCCTCGCAGGGCGTGCTGTATCTCCAGGTTGGCATCGGCTCCGGCAACCAGGACGGCACCTTCAGCGGCGACCACGATGTCTGGCGGCTGCCCCAGGTGGATGACACCCTGTCCGGCGCGCAGAACCGCTACCTCCGCAATCGTCCGGCCTTCCGCGCCAATGAACCTGGCACGCCGCTGCCGCCGAACCTGGCCGGACGCGTGGCCGCGTCGTTCGCCCTGGCGGCCCAGCTGGACGCGGCGAGCAACCCGGAACAGGCCCGCAACGAGCTGAGCGTGGCCGCCTCCATCTACAGCAAGGCCAAGAAGAAG
>CAZENL010000095.1:0-11743 GCA_964513505.1 uncultured Anaerolineaceae bacterium | reverse complement strand
GCCCAGAGCGAAGAGACCTTGACTCCGGCCTCGGAGCCCGAGCCGTCGGCCGAGCCTGTCGGCGACCCGGACAGCCCCACGTTCTACCGAGGCGTGTCCGTGGAGATGGACGGCCAGCGAGCCGTCCTGCGCACGGGGTCGGTCGTGATCGCCGCCATCACCAGCTGCACCAACACGTCCAACCCCACCGTGATGGTGGGCGCCGGTCTGCTGGCGCGCAACGCCGTGGCGCGCGGCCTGCGCGTGTCGGGCACGGTCAAGACCAGCCTCGCCCCGGGATCGCGCGCCGTTACGGAATACCTCGGCAAGGCCGGGCTCATGGAGCCCCTGGAAACGCTCGGCTTCCGGCTGGTCGGCTACGGCTGCACCACCTGCATCGGCAACAGCGGCCCGCTCGACGAGCCGGTGGCCAAGGCGGTCGAGGAGCACGACCTGGTGGTCGCGGCCGTCCTCTCGGGCAACCGCAACTTCGAGGGCCGCATCCATCCCATGGTGCGTGCGAGCTACCTGGCGTCCCCGCCCCTGGTCGTTGCCTTCGCGCTCGCCGGGCGCGTGGACATCGACCTGACCACGCAGCCTCTCGGACGCGACTCGGATGGTCGCCCCGTGATGCTGGACGAGATCTGGCCGAAGGCCGAAGAGATCAAGGCGGCCATCCGCGATTCGCTGGATCCGGAGATGTTCCGGCGCATCTACGCCAGCGTCTTCGACGGCGACGACCGCTGGCGGGCCCTGCCCATTCCGGAAGGTGACCGCTACGCCTGGGACCAAACGTCGACCTACGTCGCCAACCCACCGTTCTTCGCCGGCCTCACGGCCACGCCCCCGCCCGTCGCCGACATCGTGGGAGCTCGCGTCCTGGCCGTGCTCGGCGACTCCGTGACCACCGACCACATCTCCCCGGCAGGTTCCATCCCATCCTGGAGTCCCGCGGGGAAGTGGCTCCAGGACCACGGCGTCTCCCCCCTGGAGTTCAACAGTTACGGGGCCCGTCGCGGGCACCACGAAGTGATGATGCGCGGCACGTTCGGCAATATCCGGCTAAAGAACGCGCTCGCGTCCAGGGAGGGGCCGTACACCACGCACCTGCCGGATGGCGAAGAGCAGTTCCTCTACGACGCCGCCATGCGCTACCTCGCCGACGGTGTGCCGTTGATCCTGCTGGCCGGACGCGAGTACGGCAGCGGCTCCTCGCGCGACTGGGCGGCCAAGGGAACCGCGCTCCTGGGCGTTCGCGCGGTCATCGCGGAGAGCTACGAGCGCATCCACCGCTCCAACCTGGTTGGCATGGGTGTGCTGCCGCTCCAGTTCCGCGAGGGCCAGAGCGCCGCCGGCCTGGGCCTCACCGGCCGCGAGTCCTTCGACGTGGTCGGGCTGGCGGCAGGGATCGGGCCTCGCCAGCTGGTGACGGTTCGGGCGACCGATGGCGACGCCGAGCGGACATTCCAGGCAATCGCCCGCCTGGACGGCCCGATCGAGGTGAACTACTACCGTCAGGGCGGCATCCTGCCGGCGGTTCTGAGGCGGCTGGCGCTCAGCTGACGGTCGCCGCACCGCACGATACCGGAGGCCCACCGGGTAGGATCAGCCGTGTGAGCGCGCCCACGCTGCAGCCGAGCCCATGATCGGAGGTCGCCAGCCCCTGCGCGGCCGGCGGCCGGGGGATCGGCGCATCCGCGTAGAGCGCCCGCACGCCCAGTTCTTCCGCTACACCGGAAAGGGCGTCATGACCGCCAAGCCGGCCGCGATCGCCCCGACGACGGCGTTCGGCAAGGCCGTCTGGAGCGCCAAGAAGATCCTCATCGGCCGGCCGCTGGCCACCGAGGAGGAGATCGGCGAGCGCCTGACCAAGAAGAAGGCGCTGGCGATCTTCAGCTCGGACGCCATCAGCTCGAGCGCGTACGCAACCGACGAAATCCTCCATGTGCTGGTGGTCGCGGGTGCGATCGGGATCATGGCCACCCTCAACGTGGCCTTTGCCATCGCGATCATGCTGGCGGTCGTCTCCACCAGCTACCGCCAGATCGGCCACGCCTATCCCAACGGCGGAGGCGCGTATGCGGTCTCCATGGAGAACCTGGGCAAGCTGCCGGCCCTGGTCGCGGCCGGGGCCCTGCTCGTGGACTACATCCTCACCGTGGCCGTGTCCACCTCGTCGGCCGTCCAGCAGATCACGTCCGCGCTGCCGAGTCTGCTGCCCTGGAACGTGGTCATCGGCGTGCTGGCGATCGTGCTGATCACACTTGGCAACCTGCGCGGCATCCGTGAGTCCGGGAACATCTTCGCCATCCCCACCTACCTGTTCGTCGGCGGAGCGGTGCTGATGATCGTGCTGGGCGCGTACCGGATCATCGTCGAGGGGGCCGGCACTCCAGCGCCGGCCATCCTCCCGGGAACAAGCGGGGCGCCCGAGGCACTGACCATCTTCCTGCTGCTGCGCGCCTTCGCCGGCGGCTCAGTGGCCCTGACGGGCACGGAGGCCATCGCCAACGGCGTGCCCGCCTTCAAGCCGCCGGAATCCCGGAACGCCGCCTCGACGCTGACGGCGATGGCCATCCTGCTGGGTGTCCTGTTCGTCGGCATCACGTTCCTGTCGGTCAATTTCGGGATCGTCCCCATCGCCGACCAGACCGTGATTGCGCAGGTCTCGTCTCGCGTCTACGGCGCTGACTCGATCGGCTTCTACCTGTTCCAGGCGTTCACGGCGCTGATCCTGATCCTGGCCGCCAACACGTCCTACAACGCCTTTCCGCGCCTGGCCGCGATCCTTGCCGAGGACGGCTTCATGCCGCGGCAGTTCGCCTTCCGCGGCGACCGCCTGGCGTACACCCTCGGCATCGGCATCCTGGCGACGCTCGCCATGCTGCTGGTGGTCCTCTTCAACGCAGACACGCATGCGCTGATCCCGCTCTACTCCGTTGGCGTGTTCGTCAGCTTCACCCTCAGCCAGGGCGGCATGGTGCGCCATTGGCTGCGCGTCAGGGGCGATCGCTGGACGCGCCGGCTGGGCATCAACGCGGTGGGCTGCGTGCTCACCGGCGTTGTCTCGGTGGTGGTGCTGATCGAGAAGGCGCCGGACTCATTGCTGGTGGCCGTGATCATCCCGATCCTGGTGCTACTCATGCTGTTCATCAATCGCCAGTACAACAACAGCAACCGCGAGCTGGCCGTGCGCGAGGACCTGGTCATCGGACCGCCGCACCGCCAGGAGCGGGTGGTCGTGCCCGTTCCGGGGTTGACGCGCGCCGTGGTCCAGGCGGTCAACTTCGGGCGTGCCCTGACCGAGGACGTGCAGATGATCCACGTCACCGACGACGTGGAGGAAGGCGAGAAGCTGCGGGCACGGATGGAGCGGCAGCTGCCCGGCGTCCCCTTCGTCATCGTGGAGTCGCCGTATCGCTCGCTGGTGCGGCCGTTCGTGACCTACCTGGACGTCACCACGCGGGACCCGGACGCGCTGACGCTGGTGATCATCCCCGAGTACGTGGCACGCCACTGGTGGGAGCGGCTCCTGTACAACCAGATGGCCGATCGGCTGCGCAAGGAGTTGCTGGGCCGTCCGAACACCGTGGTCGCGAACGTGCCCTATCGGAAGGAGAACGAACCACACAAGGTCGTTCCGCCACCGGCGGCCACGCCGGGTGCATCGGGACCACCGGCCGCGCCGGACGGCTGATCGACCGAGGCTTGACGCAAGGTGCGCAAGGGGGATGGTGGGCGATACTGGATTCGAACCAGTGACCTCACGGATGTGAACCGTGCGCTCTAACCGACTGAGCCAATCGCCCGAGGAGTCCGCTCGAGCCTGAGCCCGAGTGACTGGACAAGTATCGCGGCAGGGCTGGGAGACCGTCAACGCAAGCACCAATGCCCCTCGCCGCGGCCGCTGGGACGCCCGGACTCCTGACGCAGAGGCAGCGTTTGGCGGCCGCGGCGTTTCCCGCGGTGGCACTGCTCGTGGGCGTGCTGGCGCCCAGATCGCGTGTCGCTGCCGCGTTGACGCTGGCAGGGCCGATGGCCGCCGTGGCTTCGTCGGTGGTGCTGACGCGTGCCGCTGTCGCTGCACGCGCGGCCACCGCAGCCGCGCATGAGACCACCGACGGCCGCCCTCCAGCGGCTGCCGGACCCGGGCCCGAGCCGCGGAACGCACAGCCGCACCTGAGCGTGCTGATCCCGGCTCGCGACGAGGCAGCCGTCATCGGCGCCCTGATCGCCGACCTCGGCAGGCAGGACCACCGCCACGCCGACGGCACGCCGCTCTTCGAGGTGATCCTGATCGACGATCGGTCCACGGACGGCACCGGAGACGTGGCGTGCGCGGCGTTCCAGGCCGCGGACCTCGGCGCGGCGTCGCGGGTGCTGCGTCGCCAGCCCGGGGCCGCGCCGGGGAAAGGTGCCGCGCTCGCGGACGTGCCGGCCTGCGAGCTGCGTGGCACGGCCATGGTGGTGCTGGATGCAGACGCCCGGATCGATTCGGGCTTCCTGCGACGGGCCGCTGCCATCCTTGCCGACGGACATGCCGCGGCGACGGCACGGCGGCGCATGCTGGTTCCGATCGGCGGCAAGGCCAGGCAGATCCTGGCCGCGGTCCAGGACGACGAGCAGACCATCGACGGCACCATCCAGGGCGGCCGCTGGGCGCTCCGCGGCGGCAGCGAGTTCCGCGGTGATGGCAGCGCCATCCATCTCGACGCGCTCCGCGACGCGGGCGGTTGGGACGCGGGTGCGCTGTGCGAGGACCTGGAGCTGTCCAGCCGGCTCTTTGCAGCGCGCGGCGCGTCGGTGGCCTGGGACCCGACCTTCGTGGTCTGGGAGCAGCCGGTGGTGGAGCTGCCAGCCCTGTTGCGGCAGCGCCTGCGCTGGGCAGAAGGACTCGTGCGGCGCGAGCTGCGGGTCACGCCTTCCGTGCTGGCGAGTTCACGCCTCTCGATCGGCCAGCGCGCGATGGTACTGGTCTACAGCGCGCAGTCGCTCGCGCCCATCGCCGCCCTGGGATTGCTGGCGCGGGTCCGGACGCGGCGCGCCCGGCGCCTGCTGATCGCGGTGTCCGCGGGGTATGCGGCCAGCGCCGCGACGCTCGGAACCCGCTCGCTCGGCGAATGGCCGTCCGGCCACCCACTGAGCGGCACTCGCCGGAAACAGGGCGCCATCCGATTGGCGCGCGCCGTGGCCGTGGCCGGCTTCAGCACGACCTGGCTGGCCGTACTTCCCGTCGCGTGGCTGCGTGTCGCGCTGCAGGCGGGGCCTCCGCACTTCGCTCGCACGCGGCATAGCCGCGGGTTCAGCGATCCTCCGTCAGCCGCAGACCTGGCCATCGAGCGCTGATCGCTGCCGGGTCCGTCCCATTCACCGAGAGGCGTTTCTGGCGAGACGACTCGCCGGCCTCGATGCGTACCGCGGAAGGCGCGACGTCCAGCTCCGCGGCCATGAAGCGCACCAAAGCGCGGTTGGCGGCACCGTCCACCGGCGGCGCCGCGACCCTGACGCGCAGCGACCCGTCCGTACCCACGCCGGCGATCGCGTCACGTCCGCCGCGTGGCGTCAGCCGGACCGAGAAACTGACTTCCACGCCACGCTACCGCTCGCCGAAGATGGCGCGGCCGACGCGTACCACCGTGGCACCCTCCTCGACGGCAACCTCGAAGTCGTCGCTCATGCCCATCGAGAGGCCGGGGCCAAGGTGCGGGGCCACCGCGCGGAGGCGCGCCGAGACCTCGGCCAGGCGCCGGAACGTCGGACGCGCGTCCTCCGGGCGATCGACCAGCCTGCCGACCGTCATCAGGCCCCGGAGTTCCAGGCTGGTGAGCGCAGCCATCTGCCCGAGGACCATCTCGAGCTCGGCCGGCGCGAAGCCGGCTTTGGCGGGATCGTTGTCCACGTTGACCTGGAGATAGACGGGCAACCGCGGTACTGCCGCGCCGGCCGGGGCTCCGCGATCCAGGCGCTGCGCAAGCTGCATGGAGTCGACCGACTCGATCACGTCGAACAGGGCCCGGGCGCGGACGGCCTTGTTTCCCTGGAGATGCCCGACCAGGTGCCACTCCACGCCGGGGAGCGCCGCGATCTTGTCCGCGGCCTCCTGGACGCGATTCTCGCCCAGGACGTCGAAGCCGGCCGCGACGGCGACGCGCAGTCGCTCCAGCGGAACGGTCTTGGAGATGGCTACCAGGCGAACGGACGACGGGTCACGCCCGGCACGGGCGCACGCGTCGGCGATTCGGGCAAGGACGCCCTCGCGGGCCTCCCCGAGGCTCGCAGCGTGGATCTGGCGCTGTGGTGCGCTCAGCGGTTCCGGCGCAGGAACGCCGGGATGTCCAGGTCCTCCAGCTCAGGTGCCCGGCGGCCCGTGCCACCGAGACCCTGCGCGGACGGGGCGCCGGCCGGGATCTGCCCGCTGGGCATGCCCGACGAACCCGGCAACTCCGCCTGGGCGGCCTGGACCGGCTGCTGCGCGTACGGTGCGGCCTGGACCGGGACCAGCTCCGGGCTGACCGGCACCGCGACGGGCTGCTGCTCGGCGGCGGGCCCCGCGGCTGCGGCGGCGCGCTGCTGCTCCAGCTCCCGCAGGAAGTCGCGTCCCGCGCCCGCATTGGTGCGCAGCGAGGCGCCGACTTCCACTGGGGCATGCGCCCCGTGGCGTTGCGTGTCGCGCTTGCGGTTGGCGTCGAAGCCCGTGGCGATCACCGTGATGGTGATCTCGTCGCCCATGCGCTCGTCGATGACCGTGCCGAAGATGATGTTCGCCTCCGGGTCCGCGGTCTCCTTGATGATCTGCGCCGCCTCGTCCACCTCGAACAGGCCCAGGTTGGGGCCGCCCGTGATGTTGAAGAGCACGCCCTGCGCGCCCGCGATGTTGATCTCCAGCAGGGGGCTGGCGATGGCCATGCGCGCGGCGTCCTGGGCGCGGTTCTCGCCGCTGCCACGGCCGATGCCCATCAGCGCGGAGCCGGCGTCTTTCATGATCGTGCGCACGTCGGCGAAGTCCAGGTTGATGAGGCCGGGCACCGTGATGAGGTCGCTGATGCCCTGGACGCCCTGGCGCAGCACGTCGTCCACGACGCGGAACGCGTCAACGATGGAGGTGTCCTTCTGGACCACGTCCTTGAGGCGGTCGTTGGGGATGGTGATCAGCGTGTCGACCTTGTCCTTGAGCAGCTCGGACGACTTCTCGGCGTTGAGCCGCCGGCGCGCGCCTTCGAAGCTGAACGGCTTGGTGACCACGCCGATGGTCAGCGCGCCGAGGTCGCGGGCGATCTCCGCGATGATCGGCGCAGCGCCGGAGCCGGTGCCGCCGCCCATGCCGGCCGTGATGAAGACCATGTCGGAATCGCGGAGCGCCTCGGAGATCTTCTCGGAGTCCTCCTCTGCCGCGCGCTGGCCGATGCCCGGGTCACCGCCCGCGCCCAGACCGCGCGTCAGCTTGTCCCCAATGCGGATCTTGTGCGGTGCATCTGACTGGAGGAGCGCCTGTGCGTCCGTGTTCACGGCGATGAATTCGACACCCATCATCTCGGCGCGAATCATCCGGTTGACCGCGTTGCTGCCGCCGCCACCGACGCCGATTACGCGTATGAGCGCGAAGTTCTCCGAATCGGACCGCAGCGGCATGGGGTGCATCCCTCCGGGAATTGGTGTCATTGGACAGTGTGTCAGGCAATCCGAGAGTCCCGGGCGGGCCTTACCCGGCTTCTCGGCGCGTTGGCCGGAGTATAGACGCCAGCGCATTCCCCTCCGCCGTCGAAGATCGGTCCCGCGAAGGCCGAATCCATGCTTTGAGCCGGCCGTGCGGCCGAGCCGAGGCGAGGCGAGTCACACGGCGGTGGATCGAATGTGGATGTGTCAGAGAAGTTATCCACCGGACACGCACAGCCCGGCGACCGGTCTCGAACGGAATCAGCCGCCGTGAGCTACCCCGCCAGGAAGCTCAGCCGGACCGTGCGAACGTCGTTGTCCGGGTTGGGGTCCAGCAGCGCGATCGACTGCCACGTGCCGAGGACCAGCCGCCCGGCAAGGACGGGCACGTTGACCGACGGCGGCACGAGCAGCGGCAGCACGTGGTCCGCGCCGTGGCCGGCCGAGCCGTGTCGATGCACCCAGCGATCGTCGCGCGGCAGCAGCCGATCGAGCGCCTCCATGAGATCGTGCTCGGATCCGGCGTGGAGCTCCATGACCACCACGCCCGCCGTGGCGTGCGGCACGAAGACGTTGAGCAACCCGTCGCCCTGGTCCGCGACGAATCGTTCGCAGGCGGCGGTGAGGTCCGTGAGACCGCGCGCCGCGCCGGTTCTGACTCGCAACTCGACGGCTTTCACGGGGCCGCGGCCCGACGGGGCTGGGCCCTGTCCACAGACCCTGCGCCGCTCACGGCATATTCCGTGAGTCGCGTAGGCCGGACCGGGCACGACCCCATGGCCCGCCGAGGCCACGAAGAACTGCCGAATCCCCCTACGGGAACAGCCCGCGCACCCAGTCGCGCATCCGACCCGCGGCGCCCGCGGCCGGTGCCGACTCGTAGCGCTGCGGCTCGGCGGTGGTGACCACGCGGGCAGCCCACTGCAGCAATCCGATCGAGGTGGAGTAGGCCGGGGCCAGCAGTCCGTCCGTCAGGCCGCCGACGCCCGTCGGAGATGCCACGCGCACGGGCATCTGGAGCACTTCGCGGCCGAGCTCCGCGGATCCCGGCAGCAGTGCTGCGCCACCGGTGAGGATCAGCCCCGCCGGCAGCCGGCCGATGTGGCCGCCGCGGACCAGCTCCTCGCCGATCTTCTCGAACAGTTCGCGCATGCGGGCCTCGATGATCTCGGCCATCTCCATCCGCAGGGCCATGCGGGACTCGCCGCCGATCTCCTCGACGGTCACTTCCTCGTCCGGGTCGACCGAAGACGGGTTGGCGGTGCCGTGCTGGATCTTGAGTTGCTCGGCGGCGATCAGGTTGGTCTTCAGCCCGATGGCCACGTCCGCGGTCACGTTGATGCCGCCGACCGGCAGCACCGACGTGTGGAACGGCGAGCCCTCCAGGTAAAGCGCAAGGTCCGTCGTGCCGGCGCCGATGTCCGCCACGGCCACGCCAAGCTCGCGCTCCGTCTCCGAGAGGACCGCCTCGCCCGAGGCCAGCGACTCGACCACCAGCTCGTCCACCCGCACGCCCGCCTGGCGGACGCACTTGGTGAGGTTCTGGAGCGCGGTGGCGCTGCCATGGACGATGTGCGTTTCCACTTCCAGGCGCACGGCGCTCATGCCCAGCGGGTCCTTGACGCCCTCCTGGCCGTCCACCACGAAACCACGCGGCAGCACGTGCAGCACCTCGCGATTGGACGGGATGGTCACCGCGCGGGCCACTTCCGTGGCGCGTTCCACGTCCTCGCGGCTGACCTCGCGGTGCGGCCCGCTGACCGCGACCGCTCCACGGGAGTTCTGGGACTCCACGTGGCTGCCGCCAACACCCACGAAGGCGGCCTCCAGGCGCATGCCGGAGAGGCGCTCGGCGCCCTCGACCGCAGCCTTGATCGAGCCGACGGTCTGCTCGATGTTGATGACCACGCCCTTCTTCATGCCGCTGGCCGGCACGATTCCCTTGCCGATGACGTTGACCACGCCATCGCGGCCGACCTCGCCGACCAGGGCCACCACTTTGCTTGTGCCCACGTCGATCGCCACCAGGATCGCTTCGATCTGCACCGCTCCCCTTCCGGTCATTGGGCTGTAGATGTCACGGCCGCACGCCAATCGGCCGAGGTGGGTGACGCGACGGCACGGACGGTCGCGTTCATTGGGTGCATTGTCCGCGATGCGGGCTCATCGCGACGGCTTCGCCGACGGAGCCGGCGACGCATCGGTGAACGTGCCGCAGCGGTCGGGTGCCACGGACAACGTGACCGTGCCAATGGAGCCTTCCCGGCTGGCCAGCAGCGAGGCGAGGCACTGCACCTGGCGCGGAATCTCGTCCGTCTTGTGCAGGTCGGGCGAGAACTGCCCAAAGACCGCACGCCACCCATGGGGCACGGAGATGATCCATCCGTCCGTGTCCTCGACGGACACGTCCAGTTCGGTCGCCGCGCTGCCCAGATCGGCCGGCGTGACAGCTCCGAGCAGCCGGGCGGCTTCGAGGTCCAGTGGAGCGAGCTGGCCGCCGAGTTCGGCAGGCGGCGCTCCGGTCCGCAGATCGACGATGCGCGGCAGGGCTGCGGCCGCGGTATCCGATGGCAGTGAGACCTGGGCCAGCAGCACGCCCGTCCGATCGACCAGCCAGGACGCGTCGCCGGCACTCCACGCGAAGATGGGCACGCGCTCGTGGATCACCACCGCCAGGCGGTTCGGCAGGGATGCGGTGACCGAGGCGGAGAGCACGGCCGGCAGCGCCTGGATGCGCTGCTGGATCGCGTCGGTTCGGACGCGGAAGATGTTGCGCACGGTGCTGCTCGCGGCGCTGCCGTCGTCCGCGCCGAGGCCCAGGTCGGCACGCACCTGGGCGACGTCCGTGTACGTGGCGCCCTCGATGGTCACCGCGGCCGGATCGACCACGAACTCGCGTCCGACCGAGGCCCAGTAGAACGCGCCGCTGACCGCCGCCAGGCCCACGGCGGCGAGCAGTCGAGTGAGCGAGATGAAGGACGAGCGGCGCTGGACGCGCGCGGTACGGCGGCCGCCGGCGGCAGGACGACGGATGGGCAGGCGCACGTGATCAGGGCAGGTCCGCGCGCGTCAACCGGCGCGACGGCCGCAGCCGGGCCCGCTCCAGCGCCAGCTGGACGATCCGCTCGCAGGCGTCGGCGAAGTCGTAGCCGCCCTCCGCGGTGAGCATGGGGAAGAGGCTGATCGGCGTGAAGCCGGGGATGGTGTTGATCTCCGAGACGTAGAGCGTGCCGTCGCGCGCCAGCAGGAAGTCGATGCGAGCGAAGCCCTCCCCGCCAATGGCCAGGTAGCTCTCGCGCGCGAGGGTTTGCGCCCGGTCGCGGATCTGCGGGTCCAGCTCCGGCCCCACCACGGTCCGCGAGGCGCTGTCCCGGTACTTGGCCTCGTAGTCGTAGAACTCTCGATCGGCCAGGATCTCGCCGGGGCCGAAGACCTCCAGGTCGTGCTCGCCGTTGCCCATCACGGCCGCCTCCAGCTCGCGAGCGCCCTGGACGTATGACTCGGCGAGCAGCAGATCGTCGAACCGGAAGGCATCGGCGATCGCGTATTCCAGCTCCGGCGGCTCGCTCGGTCGATGCACGATGGAGACGCCGATGCTGGAGCCCAGCCTGGCGGGCTTGATCACCAGCTGGCGGGTGGGCTGGCTGGCAGCGAAGTCCTCCAGGCGCTGCAGTGCGGCAGGTTGATCGGCTTCGTAGTCGGCACGTGGGAGCGGCACCCACGGCACCACGGGGATGCCCAGGCCGCCGCACAGGCGCTTGAAGATGGCCTTGTCCATGCCGATGGCGGACGCCGCGACCGCGCAGCCGCAGTACGTCAGGCCCGCCGACTCCAGCAGCGCCTGGACGGAACCGTCCTCACCGTACGGGCCGTGCAGCGCTGGGAACACCACGGGCCGCGGGCTGAGCGCGGCGATGACCTCGATCGCGCGAGCTGCGGTATGCGGCCCATCCGCCCCGAATACCTGCGGACGGTCGTACGCGGCCTGCGACAGGGATCGGTCCAGGGCCGCATCCGGCAGGCGCCACCAGGCACCGTCCAGGCCGATCAGCCACCCGGTCACGGCATGCCCGCGACCGGCAAGCGCGGCCGCGATGGCGCGACCGGAGAC
>CAZENL010000094.1:0-11755 GCA_964513505.1 uncultured Anaerolineaceae bacterium | reverse complement strand
CTCGTCGGGCTCATAACCCGAAGGTCGGCGGTTCGAATCCGTCCCCCGCAACCAACGCCGACTACTGACCTACGGAACCCCGGGCCCGCCCCCGGGGTTTCGCCTATTCCGGGGCTCGAGCGGTCATCCCTCCGGTGACGCCCGTCACCAGCGTGGCCCCGAAAGTACTCCGCTTGCCTTGACGCAGGTACCGAACGTACGGGAGCATCGGAACGCGCCTGCGGCCTGCCGTGGCGAAGCGCAACTCGTAGCTGGATCGCTCTCATCCGGCACGGTCGCAGACAGGGGAACAGCAACTTGACCTGGTTCTTTCGCGCGAGGGTCGCGACCATGGCCCTCGCCGTGGTGGCTGCCTTCTCCCTTGGCATCGCCGGACCAACGACCGTGGCCAGCACCCCGGCCGACTTCTCGGTCCGCATCGCTCCCTCGCGGGCGGTCGCCGGTGACGAGGTTGTCGCGACCCTCAGGCTGCCTTCCGGCGTCGCGGCGGTCGACGGCCGCGTCTTCTTCGATCAGGCCGCGGCCGAGTTCGTCGGTATCGCTCCCCTCGGTGGCGGTACGGCGCTCTACCCGGAGGCGATCGCCGGCGGAGTCGCCTTCGGCGCGTATGACCTGCGCTCGCAGGCCCGCGGCACCATCCTTCGCTTCATCCTCGTGCCCCAGGTGGCGGGCTCGCTCCAGGTGCGCGTGCTGGTTGACGCGGCCGCGGATGCCAGCGGCCGGCGGATGCGCCTGAACGACACGGCACGAATGACCAGCGTGGCCGTGGGCGGCAGTACCGCCATCCACGCCGCACCCACCGCGGGCGCCAGGCCCATGCCGCTGCGTCCCGCGACCACCGTGACGGAGCAGGTCCTCAACGGCGCCATCGACCAGCAGGACCTGGCGGCCGTCCGTGGCGCCTGGGACGCGGCCGCGCTCCAGGGCGGAATCTGCGGCGCCACGTCCACGGGAGATGCCAATGGCGATGGCTGCGTGGACATCGTGGACGTGCAGGCGACCCTGGCCGCGCTCGGGACTCGCACCGGTTCGCGCCTCCCCACCGGTGCCTCGACGGCCAGCACGCCCGCCGCCGGGCAGGACGGAACGCCGGCGTACGCGCACACATGGACCGTGACCAGCGACGCCGACACGGCCGACAACAGCGTTGGCGACGGCGTCTGCGCGGACTCCCAGAACCGCTGCACCCTTCGGGCGGCCATGCAGGAGGCCGATTGGCTGCCCGGCAATGACCTGATCGCGTTTGACCTCCCCGGCACGGCACCGGTCACGATCCAGCTGGGGAGCGGCCTTCCCGACATCACGTCACTCAACGGGAGCGTGACGATCGACGGGTACACGCAGCCGGGCAGCCGGGTCAGCACCGCGACCGTCGGCTCGAACGCGGTTCCGGGCGTCGAGCTGC
Organism: uncultured Anaerolineaceae bacterium; assembly: GCA_964513505.1. Taxonomy (GTDB): domain Bacteria; phylum Chloroflexota; class Limnocylindria; order Limnocylindrales; family CSP1-4; genus JAFMJV01. The sequence continues at coordinate 10,350 of CAZENL010000094.1, read as the reverse complement.
GCGGCAATGGGGCCGGCGTGAAGAGCGACGCCAAGCAGGTCGCGCTCTACATCACCAGCGGCGGCAACACCGTGCGTGGCCTGGTGATCGACAACATCTACCGCGGGATCATGCTGGACGGTCCCAACGCCAGCAACAACGTCCTGGTCGGGAACTGGCTGGGCTTCACCCGAAAGGGCCGCACGCCGTCGATGATCGGCGACAAGGGAATCCTGCTCAACACCGGCGCGAATCACAACGTCATCGGCACCCCCAGCCTGGCCGACCGCAACGTGATCGGCAACGAGGTCAAGGGGATCGACTCCTACGGACCGGGAACCGACTACAACACCATCCAGGACAACGTCTTCTGCATCGGCCCCACAGGCTTCACGCGGGCGGGATGCCACACGGCGATCGACCATGACTTCGGGCCGAAGTTCGAGCTCATTGGCGGCACCGCACCGAACACCCGGAACGTCATCGGGCCGACCACCAACCAGGGCATCGAGTATTCGCACGGCTGGAACCCCAACGATGCCTCGGACACCACCGACACCTGGCAGGTGAACGGCAACCAGGCGATCGGCAACTGGGTGGGCTTCCGTGGAGACGGCAGCTACCGGGCCAACTACCGTTCCGGCCAGCTGTTTGCGACGACAGACAACGGCGAAGGGATCAACGTCTACGACGGCAGCAACCAGAACCTGATCGAGGCGAACACGGTGGCGGCCGTCTACGCGGGGATCCAGCTGATGTCCGCCAACGCGACCGGCAATGTGGTGCGCGGCAACGTGATCGGCGTTTCGCCGCTGGGCGAGCCCGCACCGCTCACCGACTGGGGCATCCGGGTCCGCTGGGGCACGACCATGGACACGGTCGAAGCCAACAGGATCAGCAATGCGGCCCTCGGCGGCATCGGGCTGTTGAACGTCGACAACCTCGGCAATCCGATCGCGGTCGCGGACAACATTCGAATCTCCCAGAACATCGTGACCAAGACGAATGGGCCCGCGATCTACCTCGCTCCGACGCAGTCGAACCCCCAGACGGGCGCCAACATGCTGCTCCCGGCGCCTGTCATCACCTCTGCCCTGTCCGCGACGATTCGGGGCACAGGCATTCCAGGAGCAAACGTGGAGGTCTATCGCGCCACCCGGGGTGCCACCAGATTCGGGCTGCCGGACCTCTATTACGGCACCACGCTCGTCGACAACAACGGCAACTGGAGCCTGACCCTGTCGGTCAAGAGGCTGCCCCACCGGGTGACCGCGCTCCAGATTGCCGCCGACCAGAACACGTCGGCGCTGGCCGCGAACGTCAAGGACACGCCGTAGCGCTTCGCGGACTCGTGCGGCCGGCATGTGGCACGGTTCCGCCATGAGATCCGGGCACCATCGCCAGGTTTCGCTCCTGGGCTTGGGAGTGACGGTCATGGTGATCGTCCTCGCCGCGTTCGCGGCCGGCGCTTGGCTCACGACCACGCGCAGGGATCCACCGGCCGCCACGCCAACGGCCGCTCCGTCCTCCGGCGTGGTGCCGAAGTTCGGGCACGTCTACTTGATCGTGCTGGAGAACCACGCCTACGAGGACGTCATCGGCGATGGGGATGCGCCGACCATCAACGCGCTCGTCGCCCGCGGCGCCTTGGCGACCGATTACCACGCCGTCGGGCGTCCATCGCAACCGAACTACATCGGCCTGGTGAGCGGCAGCACCCAGCTGGTTTCCGACGACGGCGTGCACGACCTGGACGCTCCCAGCCTGGCCGACCAGCTGGAGGCAAAGGGCATCAGCTGGGCCGTGTCGGCCGAGAACCTGCCCAGTCCGTGCTTCACCGGCCAGACGGCCAGCGGCGGCCCGGACGGCGGCGGCAACTACGCCCGCAAGCACGAGCCGTTCATCAGCTTCACCGCGGTCAGCGGCAACCCCGAACGATGTGGCACGCACATCCACGACCTGACGGCCTTCGACCCGGCAGCCGCGAGCTTCCAGCTGATCGTGCCGAACCTGTGCCACGACGCGCACGACTGTTCGCTGCGCGTGGCGGATCAGTGGCTGGCGGGGTTTCTGCCGGGGATCCTGGACAGCGCAGCGTTCGGGGACGGCGGCGTCCTCTTCCTGACCTTCGACGAGGGCGACCTGGGCACCGACCAGGTGCCGATGATCGCCGTCGGGATGGGGATCAAGGCCGGGACGCGGTCTTCGGACACCCGCAACCATTACGCCTGGCTGCGGACCGTGCAGGATGCCTGGGGACTGCCCTGCCTGGCAGCCAGCTGCACTGCCGGCAACCTGTCCGGTCTCTTCAGTGCACCCGCGGCGGACCTCCAGCGCTGAAGCCGGGCCCCGGGACCCGCGGCCGATGACCGTTGGTCAGTGGGCGTCCCAGTAGAGTCGCTGGGCGAACTGGGTGAAGTAAGGGTCGCCCGTCACCAGGGCGAGCTGCTGAACCTGCCGGATGTGCAGGCGGTGGTACCTCAACGAGTAGACCGGGTTGACCAGGCAATACCGGCTGGTCTTGCCGATCCGCCGGAAGAGATGCAGGTCCAGGCGCATGGTGGTGATCGCCCCGTCCAGCACCTGGAGCGAATCGGGCGTGCCCACCTGCTGCCAGTAGTCGTACAGCCCGAACAGCGCGTGCATGTGGGCGTTGAGCACCTCGAGGAACCTGCCGTTCGGATAGTGCTCGAGCCACAGGTTCCCGTTCACGACCTGTGACACCCAGGGATCCGTGCTCGGACCCAGGATCTGGAAGCTCCGGAAGAGGGCGTTGGCCATGTCCAGGTCTCCCTGGTCGCCGAAGATGCGATACATGCGCACGAAGAAGGAAAGCCCGTAGCCCTGTGCCATGGCGTTGTACCAGGGTGCCTTGAGCCGGCCGTGGTTGAAGTCGAAGGGCATCGGCAGGAACAGGGCGCCGCCCGACGGCACGGCCAGCTGGCGCAGCTTGTTGTCGAGCTTCTGGAGCGTGGGGATGTAGCCCGGGTCGTTGCCCGTGCGGACGTAGCTGTCCAGGTGGACGATCCCCTCCAGCTCGATCTTCACGGGCGTGTAGTAGTACTTGCCGTCGATCCACTTGCGCATCGGGATCCCGTCGGCGTCCTTGTGGCCCTGGGCCGCGTACGGGACGATCGGGCCGCCGTTGGTCCACAGCTGGTCCCAGCTGAGCGATTGAAGGTTGAACGTGCGCACGCGGTACGGGACGGGATTGCCCGCCGGTGTGCCTTCTGCCGTGGAGGTGGCCGCAGTGACGCCGGCCACGACCGGAGCCGCGCCGGGTGCGACGGCGGGCGGCACCAGCGGAGCTTCAACGGGTCCGGCGGTGGACGCCTGCGCAGCGGAGCCGCCTGTCAGCAGTGACGCCGCCACGGCCAGCACCAGGAGCACGGTCGAGCGGGGTTGGTTCTGCATCAGTCCTTCCAGCTGCCGTCGCGACGGTTATCGCGGAGCGGCGGTCATGATGGCACGTGTGCTGTTCCACGGACCCATCCGGAGGGTCCGAGGATCTTGGCAAGCTGCAATGGCAGCGCGGACGCGGTGACCGGCCCGAGACTGGTGGCACGCACCACGCCCTGCGCGTCGATGAAGTACGTGCTCGGAACGCCGAGGCCCAGGTAGTCCTTCCAGGCGACGTTGTCAGGGTCCAGGAGCAGCGGCCAGGTCGCGGCATGGCTCGTCGCGAAGGCATTGGCCGCGTCCGCGCTGTCCTCGTGGACGATGCCCAGGACCACCAGGCCATCCGACCCGTGCTGCGCCATGGCCGAGACGAACTCCGGGAACTCGTCGCGGCAGGGGATGCACCACGAGGCCCAGAAGTTGACGATCACCGGATGGCCGCGATAGTCCGACAGCCGAACGGTGTGGCCGTCAGTCAGGTCCGCGAGCGCGAAGTCAGGCGCCGCCTTGTTCAGCAGCGGCGAGCCGAGGATCAGGCCGCTGTCGCCTGGGGCGCCGCTCGTGCCGCCGAGCGGCACGTTGAATGCCACCAGCACCACGGCCAGGAAGATGCCGCCGAGGAGGAGCGTTGTCGCGAGCCTGCGATGCGCGTCCGCAAACGCGCGGCGAATCAGTGAAAGCGCCGTTGCGACCTCATTTCGCGGTGAGCGTCCCGTTCATGTTCGGGTGCACATCGCATTGGAAGTAGTACGTGCCCGCGGGGAGTGCCGGCACGTTGTAGGTCACCTGCGCAGGTCCCGTGATGATGTCGCCCTTGAAGAGGCTGGTCGTCTTGGCCGACGAGTCGAAGATCTCCACGTTGTGCGGAACGCCCGCCTGCTTGTTGTTGAACGTCAGGGTCAGCGGCTGCCCGGCCACGACCACGACCTCCTTCTGCTCGAAGCTGACCGCGGAGACCGTCGAGATCAGCGGGCTGGTGGTGGGCGAGGCGGCAGCGACACCGCCTGCGCTCGGTGCGGCCGTGCCGCCGGCCGGCAGGAAGCTGAACAGCCACGGGGCGATGGTGATGAGGATGACCACGCTGGCAATGGCCGCGTAGAGCTTCACGATGCTGATCGGGAAGGCCTTCCGAGGGTCTCGCGTTCGCGGCTCGGGCAGGTGTCCGGCGTCCACCTGGCGGAACTCATGTCCGGCATCCAGGTACCAGCCGAGCGCCGCCACGAAGCCCATGACCAGGCCACCGATCAGCAGCAGCGGTCCGAAGACCAGGCCCGCAAAGATGAAGAACAGCGCGATCGGCGCGAAGAACGGCCACGGAGACGGCCCGGGCAAGTGGACGCCTGGCGGTGCCTCACGGGGTGCGATCAACGGCGCGGCCGGCGGCGCGGCAAGTTCCGCGTGCCCGCCCAGCTCCGCGCGGTGCCACTCGCGACCCGCGTCCCGGTACCAACCGAGCACGCCGACGACGGCGATCAGCAGCCCGATCCCCAGCAGGACCGGATTGATGGGCATGCCTTCGGGGTGCAGGACCAGGCTGATCAGCACGAACATTCCGCCGATCGGGAGCACGAACGGCCAGAGCGACGGCCCGGGCAGGTGAACGCCGGCCGGGGCGGGACCGGCCATGATGCGTTGCGGGACGCGCGAGCGGTTGAGTGCCGCGTTGGAGGTCCAACTGCGCATCACGCTCAGGACCACCAGGCCGACTGCCCCGATCATGAGCAGCGGCAGGTACTGGATCAGGTCGTTCCATACGGGCGTGACGAACTGCGCCGTCAGGTTGAGGAACGCGGTCCAGGGATCCACCGTTCAGGCCCCCGTGGTGTGAGCTAGAGGTCGCGCGAGCCGCGCAACAGCACCGTGAACCCGAATGCCATCGCAATGCCCAGGACCACCAGCAGCGTGGCCCCCTCGTAGTCGGTTGACGTGAGGTCTGCGTGCTGCACGACCCAATAGATGACCCCGACCACTGCAAAGACCACGCCCATGACCACCGCAAATCGCCAGTTCATCTGTCCGGACCCTCTACTTCAGCAGGTAGATGGTAGCGAAGAGGGCCACCCAGACGATGTCCACGAAGTGCCAGTAGGCACTCACCGCTTCCACCGCCACATGATGCTTGGCGGAGAACTGGCCCTGCACGCCGCGGCTGAGGATCACGCTCATGCCGATCACGCCGCCCAGCACGTGGGCGCCGTGGAAGCCGGTCATGGTGTAGAAGAGCGTCCCGTAGACGCCGCTGTTGATCCCGAAGCCATCATGGTTCACCAGCTGGTAGTAGTCGTAGCCCTGGATGCCCAGGAAGATCACGCCCAATAGCAAGGTCACCGCGATCGCGCGGTTCATGCCCACACGGTCGCCCTTGCGGATTCGCCAGATGCCCCACTGCATGGTGAAGGAGCTGCTGACCAGCAGGATGGTGGCGATCACGGGCAGCCACTGCGGGTTGATGAACTCCGTGCCTTCGGGTGGCCACTGCAGCGCCGTGGACTTGACGTTGAAGTAGGCACCGAACAGGGCTGCGAAGAACATGATCTCGCTGGCGATGAAGAGCAGCATGCCCATCAGGGCCGTGTCCGTGCCCTTCTGCTCGTGCCCGCTCGCGACATGGGCCACGTCTGGATCCGCCCGCGGCAGGGTCACATCGGCGGGCGCTGTCATGCGGGCTTGTCTCCGTGGCTGTCCGTCGGGGTTCCCGCGGCGGGTGCCGTCTCCGGCCCGGCCGCGATGGCCGGGCTGCCGGGTACCGCCGCGAGGGCCGCGCTGTCGGGCACGGGCGCAAAGACGGGTGCGGCCACGGCTCCGTGGGCGGCGTACTCGGGGTGCTTCAGATCGAACAGGGGCCGCTCAGAGCGGATCTGCGGCAGCACGTCGAAGTTGTACGGCGGCGGCGGGCTGGAGGTTGCCCATTCCAGCGTGTAGCCGTCCCACGGGTCGTCCGGCGCATCCGCGGGCCGGCGGAGCGTGGTGAACACATTCCACAGGAAGGGCAGGATGCTGGCCCCGATGATGAACGCCCCGATCGTCGAGAGGAAGTTGAGCTCCGTCCAGCCGGCGTTTGGCGAATAGTCGGCGATGCGCCGCACCATGCCGTCCAGGCCCAGCAGGTGCTGCGGGAAGAACGCCACGTTGGTGCCGATGAAGAGCAGCCAGAAGTTGAGCTTGCCCAGGCGCTCGTTGAGCTGACGCCCGGTCATCTTGGGGAACCAGTAGTACAGCGACGCGAAGATCCCGAAGACGGCTCCGGCGACCAGCACGTAGTGGATGTGCGAGACCACCCAGTAGGTGTCCTGGACCATGAAGTCGAAGGGCACCACGGCCAGGAAGGCGCCGTCCAGTCCGCCGATCAGGAACAGCGCGATGAAGCCGCAGGCGAACAGCATCGGCGTGTCGAACTTGATCTTGCCGCCCCACATGGTGGCCAGCCAGTTGAACATCTTGATGCCCGTCGGCACGGCGATGAGGAAGGTGAAGAAGCTGAAGAAGGGCAGGAAGACCGCACCCGTGGTGAACATGTGGTGCGCCCAGACGGTGAAGCCCAGGGCGCCGATCGACGCGGTCGCCAGCACGAATGCGCGGTACCCGAAGAGTGGCTTGCGGCTGAAGACCGGCACGATCTCACTGACGATCCCGAACGCCGGGAGGATCAGCACGTAGACCTCCGGGTGCCCGAAGAACCAGAAAACGTGCTGCCACAGGATGGGATTGCCGCCCTGCGCGGGGTCGAAGAAGCCGCCGCCGTAATTGCGGTCGATGAACAGCATGATCAGGCCGGCTGTCAGCACGGGCACTGCGAACAACAGCAGGACGCTGGTGACCATCATGGTCCACACGAACATGGGCATGCGCAGCAGCGTCATGCCGGGGGCGCGCAGCTTGAAGATGGTGACCAGGAAGTTGATCGCGCCCAGGATGGAGCTGGTGCCGAGCAGGATCAGCCCAAGCAGCAGCAGGTCGATGCCACGCGACGGAGTGACCTCGGAGAGGGGCGCGTACATGGTCCAGCCGGTGGGGGCGCCACCGAACGCGAACGACGACATGATCAGCAGGCCGGCGGGCGGGATGAGCCAGAAGCCCAGCGCATTGATGCGCGGGAAGGCCATGTCCGCGGCGCCGATCTGGAGCGGCACGATGAAGTTGGCAATGCCCGTGGTCATAGGCATAACGAACAGGAAGATCATCGTGATGGCGTGCAGGCTGAAGAGCTGGTTGTAGAGGTCCTCGCTAAGGAACTGCAGACCGGGAACGGCCAGCTCCGAACGGATGAACAGCGCGAAGATGCCGCCGATCAGGAAGAACCCGAAGGCCGTGACTACGTACATCGCGCCGATGCGCTTGTGGTCCGTCGTGGTCAGCCACGAATAGATCCACGCGGACCGCGAGCGGTGGTACGGGCCGGTCTGCGGCAGAGCGGTGGTGGCCATGGCTAGGAACCCACCGTCAGCGTGCCCTGCATGTTGGGATGGATCTGGCAGAAGAACTGGTACGTGCCCGCCTTCAACGCCGGCGCCTGGTAGGTCTCACTGGCCCCCGGCGGCGCGAACGGCATGCCGTACCAGTCGGAGCCGTCCGGGTTGGCGCCCTTGATCGCGAAGTTGTGCTGCACGGTGGTGTCGGAGTTGGTGAAGTTGACGGTCAGTGGGGTGTTCGCCGGCGCGCTGAGCGTCTTCTGGTCGAACGCGGCGGTCACGCTGACCGCCTTGATGGTCAGGCTCGCGGCGCCACTCGGGGCCGGTGCCGCGGTCGCGTTGGCCTTGGCCTGCTGGTCCTGGATCCACTGGTCGAACTCGGGGCGGGTGACCGCCCGCACGGTGAAGTACATGGTGGAGTGGCCGAGGCCGCAGAACTCGGCGCACTGGCCGCCGTACGTGCCGGGATCCGTGATGTTGAGATCGAACTCGTTGATGCGCCCGGGGATGGCGTCCTTCTTGTAGAAGAACTGCGGCACGTAGAACGAGTGGATGACGTCCTGGCCGGTGACCCGGAAGCGGATGGGCTGGTTGACCGGCAGGACCATCTCGGGCCCCTGGGAACCGGCTCCGGTGAGGCTGATCGGCTGGCCCTTGGCGTCGACGTATTCCGGATAGGCGAACGTCCACTGCCACTGGAAGCCGGTCACGTTCACGGTGACTGCCGGATCCGGCGACTTGGCCTCCGTGGTCTGGGTCAGCGTGATCAGTGCCGCCACGAACAGCGCCGTGACCGTGATCGCGGGCACCAGGGTCCACAGGAACTCGAGCTTGTTGTTGCCGTGGACCTGGTTGGGCAGCACGTCGTCGCCCTTCTTCCGGCGGAAGCGCAACGCGATGATGATCAGCAGCCCTTCCACGATCACGAAGACGACCACCGCGATCACGAACGTGATCAGGTACAGGTTCACGGCCGCCTTGCCCTGCTCCGTGACCACCTGGCCGGGCAGGATGCCGGGCGGGGCCGCATCGCCGGTAGGGTTGTGATTGGGTACCGTGCTGCCGCAAGCCGCGAGAAACACGGCAAGCGCAGTGGCGCCAACGATGAACCAGATCCTGCGGGCTCGGCGGACCAGGTCTACTGGGCGCAAGAACTCTCCCCTGGGGACGTTTCTGGGACGGTACGTGGCGGGCTCACATAATAGGGCGTGATGACCCGTTTTGCCCGTGCCGCTCGGCTCTTGACTGGGGCGCTGGTCGGAGCGGCCACGTCTGGGCTGCTGCTCCCCGCGGTGGCCTCCGCGCACGGCATCGCGCCGGGCCCGCCCGACGCCTCCACGCTGGTCACCGGGTGGTCGTTCGACGTGGTCATCTGGCTGCCGCTGGCCCTGGCCGGTGCAGGGTACTGGCTGGCGGTGCGGAAGGTCAACCGCGAGCATCCGGCCAATCCCGTGCCCCGGCGGCGGCTGCTCTACTGGTTCATCGGACTTGGCGCGCTGGTGCTGGCGCTCCAGTCGCCGATCGAGCGGTACGACACCACGCTCTTCAGCGACCACATGATCCAGCACCTCCTGCTGACCATGGTGGCCGCGCCGTTCCTGGCCCTGGGTGGCCCGATCACGCTGGTGCTGCGCATGGCCACCCCGGACGCGCGCAAACGGATCCTCATCCCGATGCTGCACTCACGGGTCGTCCGCGTGGTTTCCCATCCCGCGATCGCGTGGCTGATCTTCACGGGTTACATGTTCGCGAGCCACTTCAGTCCGCTCTTCAACGCGGCATTGGAGGATCCCGGCATCCATCTCGTGGAGCACGGGTTCTACCTGGGGACCGCGATGCTGTTCTGGTGGCCCGTGGTCGGCGTCGATCCCAGCCCGTGGAGGCTGCGCTGGGGCGCCAAGATCCTGTACCTGGGCCTTGGCATGCCGTGGAGCTCGTTCCTCGGCCTGGCCATCCTCTCCGCGCAGGACGTGCTGTACCGCCATTACGCCACGTTGGTGCGGCCGTGGGGCTGGACGCCGCTCGAGGATCAGCAGTGGGCCGGCGGGATCATGTGGGCCGGCGGGGACGGCGTCTTCCTGATTGCGCTGGTGCTGGCGCTGGCCGGCTGGCTGAAGGCCGAGGAGGCCGAGGGACGGCGCCAGGACATGCTCGCGGACATGGACACGGCAGCGGTCGCAAAACGCGCCGCGACGCGGGTTGCCGCAGATCGCGCCGCCGCAGAGCAGGCGGTCGTGTAGGCCGGTTTGCTGGAGGGGCGCGGGGGATTGCCGTGCCAGGCTGCCGCTGGGCCCGTAGTTTGCACAACTTGTACGTCCCCAAGCCGCCGTCCCGGGTCTCGGCGGCGGCTGCGGCCCGCCCCGATCGATTCCGCGGGCGTAACTGCATAACCCGTACGAGTTGTCCCGGCGAATTGCCAAGCCGGCGCGGCGTTCCCGGCCTGACGCCGCTCGGGCCTGGACACTTTGTGCAAAGTCGCTCCGCGGGGCCACCACGCGCCGGGCCGAGGCAGCCCCGCCGGGCCACCACGCGCCGGGCCGAGGCAGCCGCGCCGGGCCACCAC
>CAZENL010000093.1:0-12034 GCA_964513505.1 uncultured Anaerolineaceae bacterium | reverse complement strand
GTCTTCACCGACGCATGCCATTGGGGAACGCTGGTCAACGCCGGGACGACACCCGATGACCTGATCAACGCTCTGGCGGCACAGCACGGCCGCACGGCATCCGCGCCGAGCGCTGCCACCATCGGCGGCTACCCGGCCACGCGCATCGAGCTGAGCGTGCCTGCCGATCTGGACACCTCGACCTGCACCGACGGCAACCTCCGCTACTGGCCGGGAGCCGCCGAAAACGGAGCCGGCCCGGACATGTCCAGCGGGTTGTGCTGCAACCCTGCCGGCAACATCGATGATGTCTATGCGCTCGATGTCGCCGGCCGGCGCACGGTGGTCGTGGCCAGGTCCTATCCGGGTTCCTCGGCCGAGGACAAGGCCGAACTGCAGTCCGTGGTCGACTCGATTCAGATCGAGCCACTGCCTCCTCTTCCGTCGACCGCGCCGACGGCCACGCCGGCCGCCGCGACACCGGTTCCAACCGCAACTGTTGCCCTGACGTCGACCCCGAGTCCGACCCTCGGAGCGCTGGCGGTCGGCTCGTACAGCACGTTGGAGCCCGGAGGCTACGCCGTTGCAGACCCATTCCTGTTGCAGGTCACGTTCACGGTGCCTGCTGGGTGGGGTGGCAACATCGGGGGCCCGTATGCGGTGTTTCTCAAGCAGGCCGACGGTCCCGGCGCGGTGACGTTCTCGATCTTCGACAAGGTGTACGCCGATCCGTGTCACTACAAAGGGCTCCTCAACCCGCTGCCAGGGCCGTCAGTGGCCGACCTGGCAAACGCCCTGGCCGGCACGCCAGGCCTCTCGGCATCCGCCCCAACCGACGTCAGCCTCGGTGGCTACCAAGGCAAGCAGCTCACGTTGACGGCACCAGCCAGCTTCGACGGCTGCACGTTGACCCCGGATGGTGCCTTCCGGATCTGGGAGCTGCCGTTGGGCGCCACGCTGGACATGACCCCTGGCGAGATCGACTCCGTGTGGATCCTCGACGTCGCGGGGCAACGCTTGGTGATCGACACTCCGCAGGTGCCCGGCCAGTCGGCGACGGCCAACGCCGAGGTCCAGGGAATCCTCGAATCCATCCGTCTCGCGCCGGTCGCCGCAACCTCGCCGTCGCCGGTGGCCTCACCGTCGCCGGAGTCGAGCCCCAGCCTTCAAGCCGCCCACATGACGGTCGCCGGCACGGACGTGTCGAGTTCGCCCCTCCAATTCACCGCCGACCTTCCGAGTGCCTGGACGAACATCACGTTTGGTGCGAACCGTGGCGGGTCGCAACCACCGGCGGGCATGGCGTTCATCGTGAGTCTCGTCGACGACACCTTCCAGGATCCGTGCTCGCACGTCGAACGCAGCCCCAAGGTCGGGCCAACCATCGCTGACGCGGCGACGGCGATCGGCGAGATACCCGGTCTCACCGCGACCCAACCTGAGCAATCGATGGTCGCCGGGCACGCGGCCATGTCCATCGAGCTCACGGTTCCAGCATCCCTGCCCTGTGCGCCCGACCAGTTCTACCTTTGGCAGGACTCCCCGGGTGGTGATTGGTGGGTCCAGGGTCTCAATGAGAGGATCCAGGTCTGGATCTTCGAGGTGGGTGGTCGGCGCGTCGCCATTGCCACCCACTCGTATTCCGGCACCAGCACGGCAGCGAAGGCCGAGCTCAGGCAGATCCTCGACTCGATCGTGTTCGACGCCGCGCCCTAGAAGCGCGCCCCGATCGGCACGATCGGCACGATTGGCCAGGGCCATCGATGGGTTGGCGCCCGGCCACCCGGGCCACGCCGCACACCACGCGTCGGTCGGTCACGACCGGCGCGTGGAGCGTCTGTGGCGTTCGACCGAGGAAGTCTCCGGCGCGGTTCGAGTGGAGGCATCACCTATACTCGGTGGCCCGGCCGACATAGCTCAGCGGTAGAGCAGCTGTTTCGTAAACAGCAGGTCCTCAGTTCAAATCTGAGTGTCGGCTCCACTCCTCCACCCCTGTCTCGTCGGTTCGCCAGCCGATCATCCACAGGGCTGCTTGGCGGTTTGCCAACGGGACAGAGTTACATCAGTTCGAATGCCATTGTTATCATTCCGGGCATGATCAGAACGCAGGTCTCGCTCACGGAGAACCAGATGCGGCGCCTCCGCCAGGAGGCACGCCGACGGCACGTGTCCCTTGCGGCGGTCATCCGTGACGCGGTCGATCGCGTCGTGCCCGACGAGGATTCCCAGCGACGCGCCCGTCTCGAGACACTCCTGGCTGCGGCCGGCTCGGCCGCGTCCGGAACGGGCTTGGTGGCGCGGGATCACGACGCTGAGCTCGCGGGTGACCGCTGGTGACCCTCTTCGTTGACTCGAGCGGGATCCTCGCCCTCGTCGACCGTGACGATCCGGCGCATGCGGGAGTGGTGCAGGCGTTCAGCCTGGGGCGATCGGAGGTCCTCGCGACGCATGCCTACGTGATCGTCGAAACGCTGGCGGTGGCTCGCCGACGCTATGGCCCCGCGGTCACAGCCGACCTCATCGATCGCGTCATCCCGGCCCTGGACGTGGCGCCGGTCGACGCCGACCTGCATGCCGCGGCGGTCGCGGCCTTCCGTGACACGGTCGAGTCATCGGTCTCGCTCGTGGACCGGACGAGTTTCGCCTTCATGCGCCGGGTGGGCATCGAGCGCGCGATCGCCCTGGACGCCGACTTCAGAACGGCGGGTTTCGAGACGCTCCCGTAGAGGGAAGGAGCCTGCCGTACGTGACCACGCCTATGCTCGGGGTGCGACCGCTTTCGTCTGCTTGCGGACCCCGCGCCGGTGCGCCTCAGGAGGGAACGTGCCACGTCTCCAGGCAGGAGGTGACCGACGAATGCCAAACCTGAAGGATCCGCGGGTCGATGCCTACCTGGATGGCCTGCCCGTTTGGCAGCGCCAGATCGGCAACAAGGTCCGCGATCTCGTCCACGAGGCCGATCCGGACGTCCGGGAGACGATCAAGCGCACCGTGCAGCCCTATTTCGTGCTTGACGGCAACATCTGCGCGCTGCTGGCAGCCAGGGACCACGTCAACGTGTTCCTCTACGACGGTGCGATCGTGCCCGATCCCGAGGGCATCATCACGGCCGGCCACGAGAACAAGACGGCGCGGACGGTCTCCTACCGCAAAGACGAGGCCATCAACGAACGCGCTCTGCTGGCCATGTTCCGGCAGATCATCGCCAACAACCGAGCCGGCGGCTGGCGCAAGCTCAAGAGCGGCGAATCGTCTTCGGCGGCTTGACGCTCACCCGCCGAGGGCAGCCATGACGGGGCCGAAGGCCTCGAGTCCCTCGAGCGAGTTCGGACGCAGCTGGACCTGGATGTGAGCCAGGCCAAGGCCGGCGAAGCTACGCAGGGCGGCCGCCACGGCCGCAGGCTCGCCGCCCAGCTCATGGTCTCGCTGCGGCGTGCCAGGGTCGGCCTCGATCGTGCGGACCAGCACCTCCGCTGACCGGGTGAGCGTGCCGGGATCGCGACCCGCGGCAACGCACGCAGCGTCCACTGCGGCCATCAGCGGCCCGAGCTCCTCCGGCGCGCGCATGCCGCCGTTCCAATGGTCGGCAAGTTCGGCCGTCAGGGCGAGCATCCGCGGGCCGCTGGCGCCGACCATGATCGGCGGCCCGGCCGGTCTCGGGCCGCGCGGGCGAATCTCGGCATTCCGCGCCTGGATCAAGCGCCCGTCGAGCGTGGCGAAGCCACTTCGCAGCATCGCGCAGATCACGCGCAGCGATTCCTCGAAGCGGGCAAAGCGATCGTCGAAGGGGACACCGAACGCCCGGAACTCCGGCTGGTTCCAGCCGGCGCCAAGGCCCAGGATCAGTCGGCCGCCGCTGACCTCATCCAGGGTCTCGGCCATCTTGGCGAGCACGGCGGGGTTGCGCATCGGCGCCGACAGGACATACGTGCCGAGCCGGACCCGTTGCGTGACGCCGGCCAGGGCCGTCAACAGCGTCCAGCACTCCCAGCCGCCACTCCAACTGCCATCCGTTTCCGCGAACCCCAGGTGGTCGGAGAGCCAGAGCGCGTCGAAGCCCATCTCCTCGGCCATGCGGGCCATGGCCGCCAGGTCGTCCCAGCGCGGCGTGCGCCCGTCCATCGAACCTTCGACGAAGGGCAGGTTCAGCCCAAGGCTGAGCGGCTGCGGATAGGTCGTTTCCTGCGTTGCCACGTCCGCCGCATCGTACTGTGGCGGCATGCCAGACGATCTCGGGCCAACGGACGGGCGAACGCGCTGCGACTGGGGCGGCTCCTGGAAGGACCCGCTCTACCTCGCCTACCACGATCGGGAGTGGGGCCTGCCGACGCGCGACGAGCGGCGCATGTTCGAGTTCCTGATCCTGGAAGGCGCACAGGCAGGGCTCTCGTGGTCCACAATCCTGCACCGGCGCGAGGGCTATCGGGCAGCCTTCGCCGGTTTCGATCCCCTGGTCGTCGCCCGTTTCGGCCCGCAGGACGTCGAGCGGCTGATGGCGGACCCGGGGATCATCCGCAACCGCGCCAAGGTGACCTCTGCGATTGCCAACGCGCGGGCCGCGCTCGCACTGGAAGAAGCCGGGACCAGTCTCGGAGAGCATCTCTGGTCATTCGTCGACGGGCGGCCACGCGTCAACGCCTGGCGCACGTCCGGGCAGGCGCCGGTGACGACCGTGGAAGCCACCGCCATGAGCCGCGACCTGAAGCGCCGGGGCTTCACCTTCGTCGGTCCCACGGTGTGTTACTCCATGATGCAGGCAACCGGCCTGGTCAACGATCACCTGGCCGACTGCTTCCGCTGGCGCGAAGTCCAGGAAATGGCGTAGGGGCCGGCCGTCGCGCTCCCTTCGCGACCAACGTGCCGAGCGATCTCGACCCCGCCCAGTGGAGGATCCGGGCGGGGCGAGACCGTCGGTGAGGGAGCTACTTGTCGGTGATGTCGATGGCGTGGCTGACGAAGAGCTTCTGCTGCTTCGATTCCACCTGGACCATGATGTAGAGACCGGTGACGGCCGCCGGCACGGCGACCGTGGTCGTCCAGTCGGCGGTCAGGCTGGCCGGGGTGATGGGCGTGTCGGCGAGGTGCGGGCTCTGGTAGAAGCCGTAGATGACGCCGTCGGACCCGATCACCGGTGGCGTGCCGATGTGCACGTAGGTTGGATAGGCGGTGGGGTTGGTGGTGTGCCAGGCAAGTTCCAGGCCATCGCCGGAGCGCGTCACGCCGGTCAGCGTCAGGACGCACTTGTTGATGGCCACGATCGGGTCGGCGGCCTTCTGGATCATGCCCGGCACGTCCTCCGCGACCGGGTACTTGAGATCGGCGGTCACCTTGTCCAGGTCCACCTGGAGGGTTGCCGAGCTCGCCTTCTGCGGCGAGTAGTAGTTGAACTCGCCGGTGGTGTAGGTGTAGTCGATGCTCAGCGATGAACCTGCGGCGGGCGCGGCGCCCTGGCACTCCACGTAGAGGAGCTGCGTGACAGGCTTGTCCAGGGTGCCGCCGGTGTAGCCGCGCGCCCGGAAGCCCGCCGCCAGGCTGGTGCCGCCTGTTCCGACAAACGCCGTGCCGCAGGCCGCCGTGTGGCCGTCTGCGGTGTGGAGGTTCACGGCGCCGGTGGCCGCAGCCTGCATGGCGCTCCAGTCGCCGGTTCCGTTCTCGATGGCCAGGTCAACGTGCAGGTCGCCGGCGGATGTCTGGGAGACCGCCGTCGCGACCGCGGCCCAGACGCCCGCGGGCGTGGCCGGGGACGGGGTGCTCTCGTCTGCCGGCGTGACGATGTAGTCGCATGCGCCCACCAGGACGGCGCAGGCAAGCAGGGGCAGCAGGGCGGCCCGGAGCTTCATGGGTCCCTCCTCGGGTCCATCACGGGGCCGCGCTGAACTTGGGCAGGATCGCCGAGAGCTTGGCCGACACGAGCCAGTAATTGGATGGCGCATCCGTGCCGCCATCCACTGCCTCCACCGTCTTGGACTGACCGTTGAAGGTCACCCCGGTGAAGTAGGTGTAGCACTGGCCGCACGGTGTGTGCGAGGTGGTGTACATGTTGGCGGTGAACCAGCCCAGTCCGTCGATGTCGGTCAGCAGGGTGCTCACCTGCTCCGCGGTCACGTTCGCGTCGATGTGCTGCGCTCCGTTGTCCGCCACGATGCGGCCGTCGGCGTAGATCGCGTACAGCTCGTCGATGCAGTTCGTCCCGCCGTTGCGCTCGTAGGTGATCACCGCGCCGCCGCTGGCCAGGGTTGTCGCCTGATCCTGCCGGAATGCCTTGAGCTGGCAGCCGACGGGCGCGGAGGATGCCGAGGGACCGCCCGAGTTCTGCGGACCCTGCACGTACCCGAAGACCTGGATGGCCACGAACGCGATTACGACCACGCCGGCACCGATCAGCACGCGCCGGTCGCGCCATCTGGATCGGCGCTTTCCGGCGGCGGCAGCGCCGCCGAGCCTGGCCTGCGCCAGCTGGCGCGCATTGAAGCTCGCGAGCAGGCTCTGGACGCCGATGAAGACCAGCATCAACCCGCCAATGGCAATGCTGGTCCACCACGAACTCAACTGCCCGTTGAACTGGATGAGGCTCTGGATGAGCGCGGTAATGAGGACGCCGAACAGCGCGCCGAGGATGTAGCCCTCGCCGCCGGTCAGGGCCGTGCCGCCGATGACCACCGCGGCGATGACCGTCAGCTCGAAGCCGGTAGCGTGCGTGCCGTGCCCGGACCCCACGTAGATGCTGTAGGCGATGCCGGCCAGGGCCGAGCACAGGCCGTTGAGCATGTAGACGGTCATCTTGGTGCGGTCCACCGGCAGGCCCATCAGCCGTGCCGATTGCTCGTTGGCTCCGTTGTTCCCGCCCATCGCATAGACCGTCCGGCCGAAGCGCGTGTACTGCGCGATGTAGATGCCTGCGGCCAGGATCAGCAGCGCCACGACGACGGAGACCGTCACGTAGTCGCCCTTCTTGGTCACCGGATCGGCCAGGCCCGGGATGAGGATCCGGGTCCCGGTGAGGATGCGGTAGACCGGGTTGTAGATGCGGATCTCGCTGTCGCTGATGACGTAGCACATGCCACGCGCGAACCACATGCCGGCGAGCGTGGCAATGAAGGGCTGCACCTTCAGGTACGTGATGAAGAAGCCCATGATCGCGCCCAGGCTGATGCCCATGAGCAGCATCAGTGGCATGACCAGCCACGGGTTCCAGCCGGCCTGGAGCATGGCGGCGGAGGCGACGGTCGTCAGCGCGACGACGCCTCCGACGGAAAGGTCGATTCCGCCCGAGATGATGACGAACGATTCGCCGATGACGCTGATCAGCAGGAACGGCGTGGTGACCAGCAGGTTGAAGAAGGCCTGCCCGTCGCGCATCGCCGGGAACGTCGCGGCCCCGAGGATGTAGGCGACCGCGAACAGCAGGACCGTTGCCGAAAGCGGCAGGAAGCGCCGCTTGCTATCGATGCGGGCGCCGATCCCGGCCATGACGCCGCCGCCGACCCCGGCCGCCGCGGTCACGCCACGGCCTCCTTCCGCACCAGCCGGCCGCCAAGCCGGCGTACGGCGTCCTGCGCCTGCTGCGAGTAGAGCAGGATCACGCTGATCACGACCACGGCCTTGACCGCGGTGATGGCGCTCGCCGGGACGCCGATCGAGTACATCGACGTGGTGATGGCCTGGATGATGAGCCCGCCGATCGCGCTGCCAAGGAGCGAGAACCGGCCGCCGGCGCCCAGCACGGTCCCGCCGATGACCACCGCCAGGATGGCGTCAAGCTCGGTATAGAGGCCGATCTGGTTGGCGTCCGACGTCCGGATGCTGGACACCGCGACCAACCCGGCGATCCCGGCACAGAACCCGCAGAACGAGTAGGCGAACAGCTTGACGCGCTTCTCGTTGATGCCGGTGTAGAAGCTGGACTTGAAGTTGACGCCGACGGACTCGATGAAAAGGCCGATGGCCGTGCGGCGCGTCAACAGCCAGGTCCCGGCGAAGACGGCAGCGACGATGAAGAGCGAGAACGGCAGGATGATGAAGCCGTTGCCGATGTAGGCGAACGAGTCGTTGAAGATGATGATCTTGATCGCGTTGGTGATCAGCTGGGCGATGCCGCGGCCGGCGATCATGAGCACCAGCGTCGCGACCATCGGCTGGATGCGACCGTAGGAAACCAGCACCCCGTTCCAGGCACCGCACACGATCGCCACGAGCAGTGACACGACGATCACGACCGGGATCGGCAGGAAGCTGTAGGTCGGATCGCCGACGACCGCGGTGATGTTCCCCGACAGGTTGACGCCGACAATTCTCGGGTCGATGAGGATGCAGGCCACCGATGCGACGATCGCCATGGTGGCGCCCACCGAGAGGTCGACGCCGCCCGTGGCGATCACGAGCGTCATCCCGATGGCCAGGATGATCGTCGGTGAACTGTTGCGCAGGATGTCGATGAGGCTGCCGTAGAGGTGGCCGTCCTTCACCTCCAGCTTGAAGAAGCCGGGGATGAAGATGAGGTCGAACAGCAGGATCAGCAGCAGCGCCACGATGGGCAGCAGCAGCCGGCTCTCTGTCGTCCGGATCCGCCCGATGAGGCGCTGGAGGGCGTTCATGCCTCGGCTCCCGCGATCGCCTGCATGATCGCCTTCTCATCGACCTCGCCGGAGAACTCCGCGCCCTTGGTCCGATCGCGAAGGACGACGATCCGGTGGCTGGTCCGCAGCACCTCGTCGAGCTCGGACGAGATGAAGACGCAGGACATGCCCTGTTCCGCCAGCGACAGGACCAGCTCCTGGATGTCCGCCTTGGTCCCGATGTCGATGCCCCTGGTGGGTTCATCCAGGATCAGGAGCCGTGGTTCGGTGGCCAGCCAGCGGGCCAGGATCACCTTCTGCTGGTTGCCGCCGCTGAGGTTCTTCACCGGCTGATTTGGCGACGGCGTGGCGATGTTGAGCAGCTTGATGTAGCGCTCGGCGGTGGCCGTCTGCTGGGCCAGATTCAGGTGGCGGAACCAGCCGCGCCGTGCCTGGATCGCCAGCACGATGTTCTCCCGCACGCTGAGATCGGCGACGATCCCCTCCGCCTTGCGGTCCTCCGGGCAGAGCGCGACCTTGCGGTCGATCGAGCCGATCGGCGAGAAGTTGTGCACCGGCTTGCCGTCCATGACCAGCGACCCTTCACTGGGGCGGTCGATGCCGAACAGCAGCTTGGCCATCTCGGTCCGGCCCGATCCGAGCAGGCCTGCCAGGCCCACCACCTCTCCCGCGTGGAGCGCCAGGTCGAACGGCTGCATCGACCCGGCCAGGCCCAGGCCGTTCGCCTCCAGCAGGTTCTCCGCTCCGATGCGCTGGCTGCTCTCCATCTTGTGGCGGACGATCTCGTCAAGGTCGCCGAGGCTTCGCCCGAGCATGAGCCGGATGAGCTCCATGCGCGGCAGCCCGGCGGTCCGGTAGGTGCCGACGAGGGCCCCGTTGCGCAGCACCGTCACGCGGTCGGTCACCTCGTAGACCTGCTCCAGGAAGTGCGTGACGAACACGATCGCCATGCCCTCGCCGCGGAGCTTCCGCATCACGCCGAAGAGCTGCTCGGTCTCGTGCACGGTGAGGCTGGAGGTCGGCTCGTCCAGGATGAGCACCTGGGCGGATGAGATGACCAGTGCCCGGGCGATGGCGGCCATCTGCTGGATGGCGAGTGAATACGAGCCGAGGGGTCGCGTGACGTCGATGGAGACGTCGAGGCCCAGCAGGACCTCGCGCGCCCGGCGATTCATCTGTTTCCAGTCCACCCGGCCCCAGCGCATCGGCTCCCGGCCGATCAGCAGGTTCTCCGCGACGGTCAGGTTGGGGCAGAGGTTGACTTCCTGGTAGACGGTGCTGATGCCCAGGGACTGCGCGTGGAGCGGCGATTTGATCTGGACCGGCTTGCCATCCAGCGTGATGGTGCCGTGGTCCGGTCGCTCGACGCCGGTGAGAACCCTGATGAGCGTGGACTTCCCGGCTCCGTTCTCGCCGACCAGGGCATGGATCTCGCCGCGTGCCAGCGAGAAGTTGACGCCGTGGAGCGCCTGGACGCCCGGAAAGGACTTGTCGATACCCTCCATCAGCACGATATCGGGCGCCGGGTCAGACATGAGGAGTCCTCAGGAGACTGCGATATCGGCGGCTCGGCGGGCGTGGCGCATGTCGTGCCACGCCCGCCATTGGGCCGCTAGTACTTGCGCGTTGCCAGGATGGCCTGCAGGGCATCCGCGCCCTGGGCCGCGAAGAACTGGCCTTCCTGCGAAGGTACCCACTTCGGAAGGGACATGTCGCCGTTGACTGCCTTGAGGGCGGCGTCGTAGACCTGCGGGGCGAGCAGCGGGTTGCACTCGATGTCAGCGCCCATCTGCCCGTTGATGAGGTACTTGAAGCCGTCGGCGGTGGCATCGAAGCCGACCACCTGGATGTCCTTGCCGGGAACGAGGCCGGCGTCGGTGATCGCCTGGATGGCGCCGATCGCTTCCTCGTCGTTGTGGGCGAAGACGCCCTGGATGTCCGTGCTCTGCTTGAGGAACGCTGCCATGACCGCCTTGGAGTCAGGCACGGCCCAGTTGCCGGTCTGGGTTGCGGTGACGGTGATGCCACAGGCGCCCATCTTCTCGCGGAAGCCCTTGGCTCGGTCGATCGCCGCGGAGGCGCCGACGGCGCCGGAGATCTCGACGACGTTCTTCTTGGTGCTGTTCTTGAGGAGGTCGCACATCGCGGCCGCGCCCTTCTGGCCTTCGAGGTCGAAGTCGGAGCCGATGTACGTGTAGTAGAGGCTCGGGTCGGCGTCGATGCGGCGGTCTTCGAGGACCACGACCTTGCCGGCCGTCTGCGCTTCCTTGAGCACATCGTCATAGCCCGTCACGTCGAGGGCGGCCAGGATGATGACGTTGACCGACGGATCCTGGTTGAACGTGTGGAACGCCGAGACCTGGTTCTCGAGCTTGTTCTGGGCGTCATAGAACTTGAGGTTCAGGCCCAGCTGGTTGGCGGTCTCCTTGAACGAGGTGGTGTTGGCGGCGCGCCAGCCACTCTCGGATCCCGTCTGGATGAACCCGACCGTGAGGTCCTTGTAGGTCTTGGTGCCTGCGACCGGCGCAGTGGTCGGCGCGGCGGGCGCAGCTGTGGGCGCCGCCGGGGCTGCCGTCGGAGCAGTCGTGGCCGCGGTGCCCGAGCAAGCTGCGATCAGCGACGTCAGCGCCAATCCCAGG
Organism: uncultured Anaerolineaceae bacterium; assembly: GCA_964513505.1. Classification (GTDB taxonomy): domain Bacteria; phylum Chloroflexota; class Limnocylindria; order Limnocylindrales; family CSP1-4; genus JAFMJV01. The sequence continues at coordinate 840 of CAZENL010000093.1, read as the reverse complement.
GCGACGCGGTGAAAGGATCCTGACTTCAACATTGTGTCCTTCTCCATGTGTGCCGCGAGTGGATCTGCCTGCGAGAGCACGTCCGGATGGGTGCGGCACCGCCGGGCGTCAACGCTGTGATTTGGACCGTCTGTCGGTGCAGCCTTCAGTTCGCTGCGCGTCAGCGCGTTCCCAGCACCATCGGCACCTCCTCCAAGAGCAACGCCCGCGGGACTCGTCCCCGCTCGGCGGCAGAACAGACCAGGATCGCGCCTCCAGCGCTTTCCGAGTCCCGTTAGCGGTCCCGTTATCGGTAACGGTAGCGGTAACGGTAAGATAACAACGTGGTATGGAAACGGTCAAGATGCTGGAGCAACGAAGTCGCAGTGCCACGCATCGCGTTCACGGAGCCCGTTGGATGCCCCACGCTCGCCTGACGATCAAGCAAGTGGCCGAGGCTGCCGGCGTCTCGACACAGACCGTCTCGCGCGTCATCAACAACCGGCCCGATGTGGCACCCGAGACGTTCCAGCGGATCCAGCGGATCATCGCGGCCACCGGCTACGCCCCGAACATGTTCGCGCGCGGCCTCACCCAGGGACGCAGCCACGTGCTGGGCGTCGTCGCAGCCGGGCAGCTCGAGTACTTCGGGCCGTCGCACATCCTGATGGGGATCGAACGCCAGGCCGCCGACTCGGGCTACTCGATCTCGCTGAACCTCATCCACGAGCTGGAGACGACGGACGTCGAGCCGCTCCTCACCAGCCTTTTCTCGCGCCAGGTGGACGGCATCATCTGGGCCGTCCCTGAGGTCGGCGACAACCGGGCCTGGTCCAACGAGGTTGCTTCGGACCTGCTGGT
>CAZENL010000092.1:0-12206 GCA_964513505.1 uncultured Anaerolineaceae bacterium | reverse complement strand
CCGCGAACCAGCCGAACTCCGGCAGGCGGCGACGGAAGAGCAGCAGGCTGCCGACGACCACGGCGGTGAAGAAGACGGCCCAGATGACGATCGGGCGTCCATATCGGCTGTCATGGGCGATGTCCGGCTGCCAGGAGAATGGGCCGGACTGTTGCCCGGTCACGTGCAGCCAGTTGGGCGTGCCCTCCAGGAAGCCGCCGAAATTGCCGGTGAGGTAGGCGAGGAACAGCCACCAGCCCGCGAACACCAGCACGGGCGCGATCAGGGTCAGCCAGGCACGTCGATCCCGGCCGTGCGAGCGAAGCAGGGCGGGGATGGCCGTGGCACCGAGCGCGAAGCCGGTCACGCGTGTGGCCTGGGCCACCGCCGCGAGCAACGGCCGGCGGATCGAATCGGTGCGGGTGAGGAAGAAGGCCGCGCCGGCGAGCAGGAACAGTGGCTCCGAGTAGGCCATCGAAAGAACGAACGACGATGGCGCAAAGGCGACGAACGCGACGGCCCAGATCGCGTTCCGACGGCCGAAGGCCGGTTCCAGAACGCGGACCCAGAGCACCAGCCCGGCAATCGCGATCAGGTTCGCGGCCAGCGATGCGGTCATGTCCGCCCAGGCTTCCGGCACGAGCCGCAACACGGGTGCCAGGACGGCCGGCCAGGCCGGCCAGAAGGCAAAGTCGTGGTAGCCGTTCGGGTCCACGCCCAGCAGGGGTGCGGCGTGGTAGCCCGTTCGGGCGATCGAGAGGTACCACGCGCCGTCCCAGGTGGTCGCCGGTCCGGCGGCCGGCGGATGGGTGAACCCCGTCCAGCTGCCCGATCCGAAGGCGTAGACCAGGCCCGTGCCCCAGATCCGGGATACGACGGCGATGAGGACCGGGGCGGTCCACCAGGAGTGCCTCACCCGGTCGATGAACCCCGCCCGCGCCGACTGATCCACGCTGCTCAAGACCGCTCAACGCCTCGGCTGGTTCCGCGGACGCGAGGCACGCGGGATCGCCACTCGGGCAGTCCTGGCTCCCCGGGTGGCCCGGCACCAAGGGCCGGGCCACCAGTTTATCGGGCGGCGATCAGGCTGGCTGCCGGTCCCGGAGCAGGTTGACCGAGGTCGCCACCAGCCAGACGATCCAGATCAGGAACCCTGGCACAGGCAGGTAGAAGAGCGGGGAGCCGGCCGTGACCGCCACCACGGGCACGGCACCCGCGAACAGCAGCAGCGCGCCACCGACCACCACCCAGTTCAGGCTCCGGGGCGTTACGCCTGCCGTGATGGCCGCCCGAGAAAGCCCCAGCAGTGCGGCGCCGATGGCCATCTCGTTCAGTGCGAAGAAGGCGCCGTGAAGGGCCCAGAGGGCATCGACCACGCCCGTCTGGCCATCGAGCCGGGGAGCCAGTGCCACGATGGCGGCTTCGACCCCGTTCGAAAGCGCGAACAGCGCTCCGATGATGACGACACCGACAAACCCGAAGGTTGCCCAGGGCCCATCGGCGCCGGCGCTTCTGATCGTTGCCATCAGCCCGCTCACGAACCAGAACAACGCCACGAACCCGGGGACGAAGAGCGCCAGCAGGATTTCGAGCGCCGTGTGGTTCGCAGTCACGTACCGCAGCACCTCCGCGGCGGGGGCATCATTGGCGGGCGCACCCGCGGACCGGATCACGTTCTGGAGGATGAGCAGAAGACCGAAAGCGAGCCCCGCCATCCCTGCCGTTCGGGACCGGTTCACCGCTGCGCGCCCTTCAACCCTGGTGGTGGCGAGAGCCTGGATCGACATTCGGGACCTCCTTGACCATAGGTGAACTCTAATGAATAGGGACACTATCAAGACGTGAGCGGCCCTGTCAAGACCATCCGGCCGTATCGGTCCGAGCGCCGCCGCCAGCAGGCGAAGGCCACGCGGGACGAGATCCTCGGGGCGGCTCGCGTCCTGTTCGCCGCGCCCGGCTACGGCGCCACGTCAATGCAGGACGTCGCGGATCGCGCGGGCGTGGCCGTACAGACCGTCTATGCCGTGTTCGGATCCAAGCGCGGGATCGTCATCGCATTGCTCGATCTCATCGACGAGATCGGCGGCGTCGCGGACAACACCGCGCGCATGCGCCTCGCGTCCGGGCCGGAAGAATTGCTCGCGCTGGCCGTCCACCTGACGCGCGAACTGAACGAACGGGCGGGCGATGTCATCGGCATGATCCGTGCCGCAGCGGCGGTCGAACCCGATCTGGCGGAGGCCGTCGCTCGGGGACTCGAGCGTCACCGCCGGGGCGTGCAGCGCGCAGTCGGGGCGCTGGTGGGGCTCGGTGCCATCAGGACCGGCCTCGGCGAGGCAGAGGCCGTCGCGCTGATGGGGACGCTCACCTCACCAGAGAGCTTCGCCACGCTCACCGGCGACTTCGGGCAGTCGTTCGACGATGCTGAGGCGCTGATCCTGGATACGCTCAGGCGCTATCTGCTGGAGGGCGGAGCGGCCTAATCTGGCCCCGTGAAACGGCCGCCAGCCCAGCCTGCCGCAGGGATCCGTCTCGCCGAGCCACTCGCGGCGCTGTCCCTGGTCTCCGATCTGGCCCGCGGCCGGCCACCGGAAGAGGCCATGCGGGCCTGCCTCGTGGCAACGGCGCTGGCCCGCGGGGCGGGCCTCCCGGAACCCGTGGTGGCGGATGTCTACTACACGGCACTGTTGAGGTCGGTCGGCTGCACGGCCACGTCCCACGAATACGCCGCGCTCTACGGCGGCGACGACGTCAGCATGCGTGGCCGCGGCGACATGATCGATCCGACGGTGACCCGAGAGGCGCTCTCGTTCGTGTGGGGCGGCAGCACCGGGCGGACGCCGGTCGAGCGGGTCCGGGCGTTCGCGACATCGGCACGCTCCGCCAGTCAGACGACACGCGAGGGCGCGCGTGCCGATTGCGAGGTTGGCGCCCGTCTGGCCCGCCAGTTCGGCCTCCCGGGAGCTGTCCAGGCGGCACTCCTGGACGTCTTCGAGCGCTGGGACGGCAAGGGCCTGCCTCGCGGCCAGGTCGGCGACGCGATCTGCCTGCCTGCCCGGTTCGCTGCCGTCGCCTACGCGTTCGTCATGTTCGATGACGGCATCACCGGCGGTGGCCGCGACATGGTGGCGAAATGGGCAGGACGCAGCCTGGATCCCCAGATCGCCGGAAGGCTCGCGCAGCACGTCGATGAGGCAGCCGAGACGGCGCATGCGGAGGACGCGTGGGCTGCCGTCGTCGCGGCGGAGCCGGCGCCCGTGCGGCAGGCCACCGAGCATGACCTGGACGAGCTCGCGCGCGGGTTCGCGACGGCCGTGGACCTCAAGTCCCCGTACTTCCACGGCCACTCGGCCGGCGTGGCAGCGCTCGCCGAGGCCGCGGCCGCGGCCGTTGGCCTGACGCCTGCCGAGGTGGTCGCCGTCCGTCGCGCTGCCTTGCTGCACGATCTGGGCCGGGTCGGCATTCCGACCGGCATCTGGGAGAGGCCGGCCCCGCTGACGACCGCCGAGTGGGAGCAGGTCCGCCTGCATGCCTATCACAGCGAGCGAATCCTGAGCCGCTGTCCCGCGCTGGCATCCCTGGCCAGGATCGCCGGCATGCACCACGAGCGTCTCGACGGATCCGGCTACCACCGAGGCGCGCCGGCGGTGATGCAGGATGTCGGCATGCGCATCCTGGCGGCGTCGGACGTCTACCAGGCGCTCACCGAGGAGCGGCCGCACCGGCCGGCGCGCTCGCCAGCGCAAGCTGCCCGCACACTGGAAGCCACGGCCCTGGATGCAGCCGCGGTTCGGGCAGTCATCGAGGCGGCGGGCCAGACATCACGCCGCGGCCGGGACCGCCCCGCGGGGATCACCGAGCGAGAGCTGGACGTGATCCTCCGGCTGGTTCGCGGGCGAACCGAGAAGGACGTTGCGGCCGAGCTGGTCATCTCCCCCGCCACCGTGCACACCCACGTCATGCATGTCTACGAGAAGACCGGCGTTTCCACGCGCGCCGGCCTGGCCATGTTCGCCATGGAGCACGACCTGATCCGCCCGGGTGAGCTTCCGGCGCCGGGCCAAAAGATCGACTGAACAGTCGATACCCGTGGGCGGCCGGCTCCAGCAGGCTTGGGTGAGTCCCTTCCCCCAGGCACACAGGAGTCACGCCGGTGGCACAGCAGACCATGGCACGATCGGCACACAACGCAGCGTTGGTGGAATCCGGGTACGCGGCGTTCGCCCGCGGAGACCTGGCGGCGCTGGAGGCGCTGTTCGACCCGGACATCGTGTGGCACGTCCAGCGGCTCGGCCAGCTGAGCGGCGACCATCGCGGCTGGCCGACCGTGCTCAAGTTCTTCGGCGACAGCATGCAACTCACGCAGGGCACGTTCCGGATCGAAGTACGGGAAGTCCTGGCCAGCGACACCGCAGGTGCTGCCGTGGTCCGTTCGACGGGCAGGCGTGGCGACCTGTCCCTGGACGACCAGCAGGTCCATCTCTTCCACCTGCGCGGCGATCGGGTGGTCGAGGTGTGGCAATACGTGGGCGACGGCGAGGCGACGGCAGCCTTCTGGTCCTGACCGCGGATCGGTTCAGGGCTCCACGGCCTTCATCTCTGCTGATCCGACGAGGGACGCAACGTGGCTGTCAGAGGCGTCAAATCCGGGTATGCCTGATGCTTGATGCAACAGGCGCCCCGATTTGTGGGATCCGTCCGTAAAGGAACTGCATGAGCCGCCTCTTCACGAGCCTCGGGCGTTTCTCGGTCCGTTTCCGGTTCCTGATCGTCGTGGCCTGGATCGTGGTCACGATCCTCGCCGTTCGGTTGCTGCCAACCCTGGGCGATGTCGCCAAGGACACCACCAGCGGGTTCCTTCCGGCCACGTCCGCAAGCATGCAGGCGGCCGTCCTGGCAGCGCCCTTCCAGGATGCGACGCTCGCCGCGGCGACCCTTGTCGTGGCACGTGATGGAGGCCTGACTGCGGCCGACAACGCGGCCGTGGACGCCCTCGAGGCGCAGATCCGCGGCGTCGACCGGATCAAGGTGGTCGTGGACCTTGGCGTCTCGAGCGACGGCCAGGCACGGCAAGCCCTGATCCAGGCCGAGGTCGTGGCTTTCAGCGGTGGCCCGGAGGCCACCGCCACGGTCAAGGCCATCCGATCCACGTTCACCGCTGTCGGGGCGCCGGCCGGCCTGCAGATCCACCTCACCGGCCAGCTCGCGACCCAGGTGGATACGATCGCTGCGTCCGGCTCGTCCCAGGACCAGACGCAGCAACTGTCGCTGCTTTTCATCGTGGTGCTGCTCCTGCTGGCCTTCCGCGCGGTGCTCGCCCCGATCGTGACGCTGATTCCGGCGGCGTTCGTGCTGGTCCTGTCGGGGCCGGTGATTGCCGAATCCACCAAGATCGGCGTGCAGGTCTCGTCGATCACCCAGCTCCTGCTGATCGTGCTGGTCCTCGGCGCGGGGACGGACTACGGGGTCTTCCTGGTGTTCCGCGTACGAGAGGAACTGCGGCGCGGCCTGACGCCGCACGAAGCCGTCATCCGGTCAGTCAGTCGGGTGGGCGAGTCGATCACGTTCTCCGCGTTCACCGTCATCGCCGCATTGGTGAGCCTGGTGCTGGCGGAGTTCGCGTTCTACCAGAGCCTGGGCCCTGCGCTGGCCATCGGCATCGCCCTCATGCTGCTGGCCGGCCTGACGCTGCTGCCCGCGCTGCTCGCCATCTTCGGCCGGGCGGTCTTCTGGCCGACCGGCGCATCGGCGCGAAAACACGAGCGGCCAGGACTCTGGGACCACATCGGCGTGGTGGTCACGCGGCGTCCCGGCATCACGCTCGTGGCGGGCGTGGCGCTCTTCGTGGCCCTTGGCCTGACCCTCCTCACGACCGGCGTGGCGGGCTTCGGCGATGTCACCGCCAGCCCGAGCGGCACGGACTCAGCCGCCGGCAACGCCCTGATCGCGAGCCATTTCCCGTCGTCGAACGCGGGCCGCAGCGCCGTCCTGATGCGCTTCTCAACGTCCGTCTGGGACGATCCGTCGGTGCTTGCCCGTGCCCAGGACGGCCTCGCCGGCCTGCCCGAGTTCAGCGGCCTGGTCGGACCGCTCAATCCCAACGGGTTCCCGCTCACCACCGACCAGCTGACGCAGCTGCACGCCTCCCTTGGTCCGGCCAGGCAGCTTCCGGCCGAGCCAACGACCGCGTCGATCTCTCCCCAGCTCTACAACGCCTACCGCACCACCGGTCAGCTGATCAGTCCCGACGGCAACACCGTCCAGTTCTCGGTCGAGTTCGCCAATGGCGACTCATCCAGTCCGGCTGTACTGGATTCCGTGCCTGCCATGCGCGACGACGTCACCCGCGTGGCCTCGGCGGCAGGCGCAGCGGCCAGCGGCGTCTTTGGAGAGGTGGCTTTCGCCGCCGACGTCAGCCACATCTCCGGCACGGACCTGGTGCGGATCATCCCGATCGTGGCGCTCCTGATCGCATTGCTGCTTGCAATCGTGCTGCGCAGCCTGGTCGCGCCGCTCTACCTCGTGGCGAGCATCGTGCTGTCGTACCTCGCGGCGTTGGGCCTGGTGGGCATCGTGTTCGTGCACCTCGGCGGCCAGGACGGCCTCAGCTTCATCCTGCCGTTCCTCATGTTCGTGTTCCTGATGGCCCTGGGGTCCGACTACAACATCCTGATCATGAGTCGCATCCGTGAAGAGGCCCACCATCTGCCGCTGCGCGACGCGGTGGCCAGATCGATCGGCCGGACCGGCAGCACCATCACCACGGCAGGAATGATCCTGGGCGGCACGTTCGCCGTGCTGGCCATTGCCGGCGGATCCGCGGGTGGAGCCCAGATCCAGCAGATCGGCTACGGCGTGGCGGCCGGCGTGCTGATGGACACCTTCCTCCTCCGGTCGCTGCTGGTGCCGTCCCTCGTCGTGCTGCTGGGCCGCTGGAACTGGTGGCCGACCAGCCTGGGTCAGGATGCGCCGCCGGAGCCTCCTGCGCTCGACCAGGCGCCCATCGGAGGCTGATCTTCCAGTCGGGCGAACAGTTTCGCGACGCGCGGCTGTTGTACGAGTGTCCACGCATTCGTACTCGGAGCATCCCGTGAACGCATTCAACGCCATGAGCGCAGCCGCCCGCAGCATCTTTGTCTACGCGATCTACGTCTTCGGGCTGGGGGCAACCCTGCTGCTGGTGCCCAACATCCCGTTGCCCATCTTCGGCCTGCCGCAAGCGTCCGAGGTGTGGATCCGGGTCGCGGGCATGACGGTCATCTTCCTGTCGATCATCTATTTCGTTGCCGCACTCAACGAGTACCGCGCGACCTTCCAGGTGAGCATCTGGATCCGTTTCACGGTGCCCGTGTTCTTCGCCGCCTTCATCGTCGCCGGCTACGCGCCCTGGAACCTGATCCTGCTCACTCCGCTCGACGTGCTGTTCGCGATCTGGACGTGGTCCGCGCTGCGGGGCTTGCCTCGGCCGGCACTGTCCGGATCGGCCTCGCGAGCCCGCTAGCCAGGCCATCCCCGCGGCCCGTCCGCAGCGCGGGCCGCGGGAGGCGCCACGAGGCTGCAGGAGCTTCAGGCGCCGAGCTCTCCTGCCAACCCGAAGCGGGCCGCCAGTCCCTCGTCGAAGAACGCGTCGATGCGGGCGATGCCGGTTTCGCGGACCTCCAGCAGCAGCACGGCCGTGGCGTGCAGCACCGTGTCCGCCCCGGATCCCGTGTACAGGAAGAAGCCCGGGCCACCGTTGGCGCGGATGGGCACCAGCCGGATCCGCCTCCCACCGGCGAAGAGGGTTCCGGTCAGGAACGCGCCGATCTGCGCCGCGCCCGCCTGGGACGGGGCAGGCGGCATGGACAGGACCGCATCGTCGCGCAGCAGCGAGACCAACCCGGCGACGTCGGCCGATTCCCAGGCACGCACATAGCGGTCGAGCATTGAGCGCAGGTGGCCGGGATCCGCGCGCGGCGGGCGTGGCGCCTCGCGACTGGCCGGCGTGTAGCCGCGCGAGACGGTTGTGCGGGCGCGATGGAGCGCGCTGTTCACGGCCGGGACGCTGAGCTCCAGAAGTTCCGCCGTCTCGTTCGCGCGCCATGTCAGCACGTCTCTCAGGATCAGCACGGCACGCTGGCGCGGCGGGAGCAACTGCAGCGCGGTGAGGAACGCCAGCGAGATCGACTCGTGCGCATCAAAGCGCGCTTCCGGGCCGGCCGTCGCTTCCTCCGCCACGTCCAGCTCGTCCGGGTACGGCCCGACGCCGAGGCGCTCATCTCCGGCCTGGCTCCGCTTGCGCCGCTCGATGGCATCCAGACAGGCGTTGGTGGCGATGCGGTAGAGCCAGGCACGGAAGGAGATCTGGCGCTGGAACGTGTTCCTGCCGCGCCACGCCCGAACCAGGGCTTCCTGGACCGCGTCCTCCGCGTCATCCAGCGTGCCGAGCATGCGGTAGCAGTGCCGCAGCAGCTCGCGGCGGTACGGTTGGGTCAGCTCACCGAAGGCATCGGCGGAGAGGTGCGACAGAGTGCGCTCGGCCGCATTCGACGACTCCACCGCGACCACCGATGTCTCTCCCGTCCGCTGCGCCGGCTGCCAGGCCGGGATCGTAGCGCCGCGTGGCCGCGCTCGCCTCGCCCGCCAATCGGGGGTTGGCTTGGAGCCGAATCACCAGGCTTTCAGCCGGGTTTCAGGGACGAAGCGGACGTTTCGGCTCGATGGAGCCGGACCTTTCGGACGGTCGGCGCTGGAGCCGCAGGCAACTGCTCAAGGCCGCGGGCATGGCCGGCCTCGCGGTCATGGGTGCGTCGCTGACCGACGAACTGCTCGCCGGGACAACCCCCCGCCGCACCGGCGCCAGCCCCGATCCGTCGGGCTCTGCCGTCACGTCGGCCGCACCGGACGCGGCGACGGTGCAAGCCGGCTCAGCCGCGGTCGACCCCGCCGTGGCGACACCGGGAGATGCCCGAATCCACTATCGCTCGCGGCCCGATCTCTCGGCCCCGGTCGTCGCGGTCACGCGTGCCAACGCGGCCGTCGCGCCGGGACTCATCTTCCTCACCCCGAACAACGGCACGGCCCCCGACGGGCCGCTGATCGTGGACGACCGTGGAGAGCCGGTCTGGATCCACCCGGAGTCGGTCCATGCGGCCGTGAACCTGCGGGCCGCCACCTATCGCGGTGAGCCGGTGCTGACGTGGTGGGAGGGCAGTATCGCGTCCGGAATCGGCGCGGGCGAATTCGTGATCGCCGACCGGAGCTACACCGAGATGGCTCGCGTTCGGGCCGCGAACGGCTACCAGGCGGACCTTCACGAGTTCCTCATCAGCCCGCAGGACACCGCGCTGTTCCTGGTCACCAACCCGGTCACCACGTCCGTGCCGGCCGCTGCGGGCTCCCCGGCTCCCGGCAGCCCCGCGACGCGCGAGGTCATCGAAGCGATCGTCCAGGAGGTGGACATCGTGAGCGGCAACGTGCTCTTCGAGTGGCACAGCCTGCCCGCCATCGACCCGTCGGAGTCGTACCTCCCGCTGCCGACCGATTCGTCCGCCTATGACTACCTGCACGCCAACTCCATCGACATCGACGCCGATGGCGACCTGCTCGTCTCCGCACGCCACACCTGGGGCGTCTACAAGGTGGACCGGGGGACCGGCAGGGTGGTGTGGCGGCTGAACGGCAAGCGCAGCGATTTCGCCATGGAGCCGGGAGCGAGCTTTGCCTGGCAGCACGACGCGCGCGCGCACCCCGACGGCACGATCTCCATCTTCGACGACGGCGCGCGGGGCCTGCCGCCCGAACCAGAAACTCGCTCCCGGGGAATCGTGCTGGCGGTCGACACCTCGACGCAGGTCGCCGGGCTGGTCCGGGAGTTCGTCCATCCGCAGGGCGTGCTGGCCACCAGCCAAGGCAACTTCCAATTGCTCGCCGACCGGCACGCCTTCATCGGCTGGGGGAGCGCGCCGCGCTTCTCGGAGTTCGGCCCGAGCGGGCATCTCCTGCTGGACGGCTCGTTTGCCGCCGCGAAGCAGTCCTACCGGTCATGGCGTTTCCCCTGGACCGGCCATCCGGCAGAGGCCCCGGCAATGGCCGCCGAGAGCACGGGCCCCGGCGCAGTCACGGCCTACCTGAGCTGGAACGGCGCGACCGAGGTGGCCGGCTGGGACATCCTGGCCGGCGCCTTACCGACGGAGCTCCAGGGCGTGGCTCGCGCAGCCAGCCAGGGTTTCGAGACGGTCATCCCGTTCGAGTCGGACGCGCTCTACGCACTCGCTCGCGCGCTCGATGCAGAAGGCAACGAACTCGGGCGCTCCGGGGTCATTGCCATCGAGTGACGGCCACCTACGCCGTCGTTTCCGGGACTCAGGCGCGCCCGATCGTCTCGGGCAGATGCGCCAACTCGCCACAGATGTCCTCAACCCAGGCGTCGATCTCCTGCCAATCGCGGAAATCACCCTCCGGCAGCAGCGCGCGGCCCGCGGGGAGCGCTCTGATGACGCGGTCGCGGAGCCCGAGCGCGCCCGGGTCCAGCGCCCCAGAGAGGACGCGGTGACCGCGAGGGTGGATCAGCTCCGAGAACTCGTGAATCTCTCCGGGCTCAGCCGCGCTACCGGGGTCGACCCCGTCCGTGACCTGGCGACTGCCCAAGGGACCGCTGCTGAAGAACCACGTGGGGCGCCCGGCGAGCAGGCTTTGATTTCGGCGCACGAAGGCCGCCGCGTCCCTCTGCCAGTGACCGAGGTAGGCGGCGCTTCCGATGACACAGGCCGCATAGCTGCGAACGTCGAGATCCCTCGCAACCGCCCATACGTCCACGTCGTGCCCGGCCACGCTGAGCCCGTCGCCGATGCGTTCCGCGATCCCCATCGTCGCGCCGTGCTTGCTCGAATACGCCACGAGGACGCGCATGGCAGCCCCTGTCTCCGGCCCTGCCCTCGCGCGACGGTTACCGGGAAGGGCAACGAGCGAGCACGCCAAGGCACTCCGGATTTCGCAGATGTTGTCGGGGACAGGCGCGCGGCGCCAGTGCCGGACGGACCGTTCGCCCACGGCACGGGCTGCCTGGCAGGGCCAACGCGTCCGCGGGTATCCGACCAGCGGCCCATAAGAACGGGTCAGAGGTCACATCACGAACGGCGACCGTGCCCGCAGCATTGGGCAATGGATACCAATGCCCCGGAGGCCCCCGCCTCCGCCCCACAGCTGATCGATCGGTCGCTCACGCGGCGCGGCTTCCTCGTTGGGGCGGCCGTGACGGGCGGCGGCCTGGTCGCGGCCGGATTGGCCGCGTGCACCTCCCCGGCGCCGGCCGCCTGGACCCTGGCACCGGCCACGGCGATGGCCTCCGGCCACGTCATGCCATCCATGGCACCGAGCGCCACCCCGGCCGCGACTGCGGTCGCGAGCGAGAGTGCCGCCGCCAGCCAGGCGCCCGGCTCGCCGGTCGCGTCCGGTGGTCCGATCCCGGCCGGTTGGACCCAGCACGACGTGGACGCGCGGCAGGTCATCCGCCGCTACATCGGGAACCTGGCGCCCGCGCTGAAGGGCATCTACGGCGACGCGATCTTCACCAAGCTGGCGGCCATCCTGGGGGCGGAGGACGCATATGCCGAGCTGGGCATGAAGCCTGCCTTCGTGCAGGTTCCCCAACTGGTCCTCAACGACCTGCTCCAGCCTCTGAAGCCCACGCTCGACGGCGACGTGAAGGTCTTCACGATGACCATCGACGAGATCGAACAGCACATCGACGAGATGAAGCCACCGGTGGCGGCCCTGGGCTACAACAAGCAGTGGCCGGGTCCCACCATCCGGGTCACGCAGGGCGACAAGGTCCGGGTCATCTTCACCAACAACATGAAGGAGACCACGGGCGTCCACTTCCACGGCGTCCAGTTCCAGGACTTCTTCCAGGACGGCATCCCGTTCGTGACGCAGCTGCCGATCACGCCGGGTGCCAGCTACACCTACGAGTTCACGGCCACGACCGCCGGCTCATTGATGTACCACTCGCACCACAACGCCACCGACCAGGTGGGCCGCGGCCTGCTCGGCGCGTTCATCGTCGACCCGATCGTTCCTGCCGTGCACTACGACCGCGACTACGTCTGGATCTCCAATGACTCGCTCGGCGGCTTCACCATCAACGGCCACGGCTTCCCCGCCACGGTGCCCGTCCTGGCCGCGGTCGGCGAGACGGTGCGCGTCCGCTTCATGAACGAAGGCGTGATGATGCATCCGTGGCACAG
>CAZENL010000091.1:0-12361 GCA_964513505.1 uncultured Anaerolineaceae bacterium | reverse complement strand
TGGCCGTGGTCCAGTACGGGCCGATCGGCGCCAACCTGGGCAGCATCATGAATCCCGGCCAGCTGTTCGTGTACGCGGTCGTGACCGCGGTTTCCGTGCCGTGTGTGGCAACGCTGGCGGCGCTCGCGGGCGAATTCGGCTGGCGGCGCGCGCTCACCATCTGCGGCTCCACGATCGTGCTCGCGCTCGCGGTTGGTGGAGTCCTGGCGAGGATCGTGGGTATCGCGTGAGTGGCCCGGCCGCAGCCGTCCGACGCGGCACCCTGCCGCGTGACTATGCTGACCGCATGGACTCGACGCCCGGAAACGCGCGCTCCTCTGTCGCCGCCCAGGAGTACCTGGTCACGCTGCGGAACCTGGTCAACAACGGCCATCACGCGTCTGTTTCCACCATCGCGCGGCACCTCCACGTCACGCCTCAGGCCGCGTCGGAGATGGTCCGGCGGCTGATCGGGGACGGCCTCATCCGCCAGGGCCCCGAGCGTGAGCTCGTGCTGACGGACCCCGGGCAGCTGGCCGCGGACGCCATCTTCCGACGCCACGCGCTGGTGGAATGGCTGCTCACGGACGTCATCGGCATGGGCTGGGCCGAGTCGGACCAGGAGGCCCACCGGCTCCAGGGCGCCATCTCCGAGCACGTGCAGATCAAGCTCGACGAATTCCTGGGCCACCCGGAGACCTGCCCCCACGGCAACCCGATCGACGTGGCTGCGGCGCGCCGCCGTCCCGCGGGCGTCCCGCTGAGCAGCCTTGACTCCGGCACGCGCGCGACCATCTACCGCATCACCGAAGAGGCGGAAGATGACGCCGCGCTTCTCTCCTACCTGGAGGCGCGTGGGCTGCGGCCTGGAGCCCAGATCGAAGTGCGGGCCAACAGCGAGCATCTGGACACGCTGGTGATGGAGGGCCCGCGGGGTTCGGCCACGCTGGGTCTCCGCCCCGCCTCGCTGATCCGAACACTGCCGGGCGAGGCCGATCCGGCCCTGTTCCATCACCTCCCAGGGCGGGCTGCCGAGGACTGAGCCTGGCGATGGCTTGCACGAGTTGACACAGGTCGACTTGATGGTCCTGCTCAGGTGCCATTGACAATCGTCTCCGCCGTTGGCTACGATCCCTATTCCGACCGGACGGATCGGATATGAGCGATGTCCAACTGGAGGGCCCTGGGTGCTCGCAACCTTCGTGATCGGCCTGCGAGAAGGCTTGGAAGCCGCCCTGATCGTTGGGATCGTGGCTGCCTTCCTGCGCCGCCAGGGCCGTCTGGATGCGTTGCGCCTGGTCTGGGCCGGTGTGGTCCTGGCCGTGGTCATCTGCGCGATCGTGGCCGTGGCGCTCCAGGTCGTGGCCGCCAGCCTGCCGCAGGCGCAGCAGGAAGGCCTCGAGACCGTGATCGGCGCGCTGGCCGTCGCGATGGTCACCTACATGGTGGTCTGGATGCGCCGCAATGCCCGCGATCTGAAGGGCAATCTGGAGGGCGCCGCCTCGTCGGCGCTTGCCAACGGATCGGCGACAGCTCTGGTCGCGATGGCGTTCCTGGCCGTGCTGCGCGAAGGGCTCGAGACGGCCGTCTTCCTCCTCGCGGCGTTCCAGGCAAGCACGGCTCCATTGGCTGCCGGGGTCGGGGCACTCGCGGGCATCCTGGTCGCGGTGGGCCTCGGCTACGGCATCTATCGCGGCGGGGTGCGGCTCAACATGGCCCGCTTCTTCCGCCTCACCGGCCTGGTGCTGGTCCTGATCGCAGCCGGATTGGTTGCTTCGGCCCTGCACACCGCCCATGAGGCCGGCTGGCTGGATGCCGGGCAGAGCACGCTGATGGACCTGGGCGGATTCATCCGGCCCGGCTCTGTTCAATCGGCCCTCATCACCGGGGTACTCGGGCTCCAGCCGCGACCCACCGTGATCGAGGGCCTGGGCTGGCTCCTCTACGTCGTTCCGGTCGGCCTCTATGTGGCCTGGCCGCATCGCCGTGGCCCGCGCCGACCGGCCGAGTCCCCGGTCGGCGTCCAGCCATCGGTGGCCCCGCCCGCCTGAGGCTCCGTTCCGCATTCAAACCGATACCCCTTCCACCGGAAACCTGAGGAGGACGCGTCCGTGCCTGGCCATCGTCGGCGGCTGCCTGCCCGCGTCACATGGCGTGCCCGCGTCGCGGCGCCCGTCTTTGCCGCGTTCAGCCTGGTCCTTGCCGCCTGTGGGGGCGGGGCCCCAGGGACGTCCCCGGCTTCCGCGTCCGTTGGCCCGCCGGCCACACTGACGGCAGCCACGGCCACACCGTCGGCTGGCGGCCCGGTTGCGGTCAGCGTGACGTTGACCAATGACGGCTGCCCACCGGTTCCGGCGGCCGTCCCGGCAGGCGCGGTGACGTTCACGATCACCAACCAGGGCGGCGATGCGGTCGACGAGGTCGAGCTGCTCCAAGGGAGCACGATCCTGGGCGAGAAGGAGAACCTCGCGCCCGGCCTGTCCGGCTCCTTCAGCCTCCACCTCCAGGCGGGGAGCTACCTGGTGTCCTGCCCGGGTGCGGGCGTCGAGCAGACGGCGTTCGTGGTGCAACCCGCGGCCGGAGCGCCGGCCAGCTCAGCACCCTCCGCCTCGGGTTCGGCTGCGGGTGCGGGCGATCCGTTCGCCCAGGCAGCGCGGGACTACGCGGCCTATGTGCGCGACCAGGTGGACCAGCTGGTGACGGCCACCCAGGCGTTCGCAGCCAAGGTCCAGGCGGGCGACGTTGCCGGCGCCAAGGTGCTGTATGCGCCGGCACGCGTCCTGTATGAGCGAATCGAGCCCGTTGCCGAGAGCTTTGGGGACCTGGACCCGGCGATCGATGGTCGCGAGGACGATGCAGCATCACCGGACCAGTTCACGGGATTCCACCGCATCGAGAAGGCGCTCTGGATCGACGGCCGGACGGACGGCATGGCGCCGGTTGCCCAGAAGCTGGTTGCGGACGTGCAACGGCTCCAGACCCTGGTTGCCGGTGCTGCCTACCAGCCGGCACAGCTGGCCAACGGCGCCGCGGAGCTGATCGACGAGATCGGCGCGTCCAAGATCACCGGCGAGGAGGAGCGCTACTCGCACATCGACCTGGTGGACTTCCAGGGCAACCTCGATGGTGCGAGGCAGGCATTCGAGCTGCTGGAACCCGGCCTGAAGCTGCGTGACGCCGCGCTGGCCGCGACCCTCACGCAGCGCTTCGCCGACGTGCAGGCGGCCTTGGACGCGTACCGGTCGGGTGATGGCTTTGTGCCCTACACGAACCTGTCCCAGGCGGACACTCGGGCACTCGCCCAGAAGGTGGACGCCCTGGCGGAGCCGCTGTCCACGGTTGCCGCTGCCATCGTCGCCGGCGGCGGATGACGGGCCGCCGGGTGAGGGCCCCGGTAGGCGACGATGCGGTCGCACTCGGCGCACCCGGCGCACCCGGCGCTCCGAGCGCGACACAGGGCGTCAGCCGGCGCCGTTTCCTGGCCGGGGCTGCCTCCCTGACCGGGGCCACGATCGTGGGCGGTGCACTTGGCTACGCCGGAGCGTTGGCGCTCAATCCCGGCGGCCAAACGTCCAGCGTGGGCGGACCGGACCAGATCGTGCCGTTCCGCGGGTTGCGCCAGGCGGGCATCGCAACACCGGTCCAGAGCCGCCTGGCGATCGCGGCCTTCGACGTAACCGGCGCGTCGCGTGCGGATCTGGCGGCCCTGCTCCAGACGTGGACCAGCGCCGCCGAGCTGATGGCCGCCGGTGAGCCCGTCGGCGATCCGACGGCGGCGCCCCTCGCGCCTGCCGTGGACACGGGTGAGGCGGTCGGCCTCTTGCCTGCCAACCTCACCGTTACGATCGGCTTTGGGCCGTCGCTGTTCGACGGACGTTTTGGCCTGGCGTCGCGCAGGCCGGCGGCCCTGGCGGATATCCCGGCCTTGCCCGGCGACTTCCTGGATCCTGCCATCAGCAACGGCGACATCGTGATCCAGGCCTGTTCGGATGATCCACAGGTGTCGTTCCACGCCGTGCGCAACCTGGCACGCCTCGGGCGTGGCACCGCCGTGGTGCGCTGGTTCCAGCTGGGCTTTGGCCGGACGTCCAAGACCAGCAGCGCCCAGGAGACGCCGCGCAACCTGCAAGGCTTCAAGGACGGCACCAACAACGTCCTTGCCGAGCAGGCCGACGACATGGATCGTTTCGTCTGGGTTGGCGCCGAGCGGGACCAGGACTGGATGCGCGGCGGCTCGTACATGGTCACGCGGCGCATCCGGATGCTGGTCGAGGCATGGGACCGGGCCGGCTTCCAGGACCAGCAGAACGTCATCGGCCGCCGGAAGATCAGCGGCGCACCACTGGGTGCCACGGCTGAGCACGACACCGTGGACCTGGCGGCCGCCGGGCCGGACGGAACACCACTCATTCCGGCCGACGCCCACATCCGCCTGGCCGCGCCGTCCAACCACGGCGGGTTGCGCATCCTTCGCCGTGGCTACTCGTTCACGGACGGGATCGACCCCGTCACCGGACAGCTCGATGCGGGCCTCTTCTTCATCTGTTTCCAGAAGGACCCGCGTGCTCAGTTCGTGCCGATCCAACGGACTCTGGGTGCCCAGGACGCGCTGAACGAGTACATCCGCCACGTCTCGAGCGGCGTTTTCGCGTGCCCGCCTGGATTGGCCCCAGGCGAATGGTGGGGACAGCGCCTCTTGGGTTGATGACGGCCGGCGGGTAGCGAAGTCCACGCTCGACTGCGTGCTCGGAAGGCGGGGTCCCACCGCGTCTTGTTGCTGCCTCCTTCCGATCCCACAAGATAGGCGGAGCTGCGGGTCAGCCAACCGCGGAGTGGTAATAGGGGAAGAAGACGATGGCCACACTTGGTACCGATCGGGGCGCTCGCATCTCAGCGGCCGTACTGCTGCTCGCCCTTTCCGGCTTGCTGATCCCCGCAGCGACTGCGCTCGCCGCGGTGGTGAACCCGGCCAGCGGCGGCACGGCAATCTCAGCCGACGAAGCCGGAACCAGCACGTTCACGCCGCTGGTTGGGCCGGTGATCGCCGAGAGTGCCGCCGGCGAGTTCGCGGTTGGGTCGACCACGGTCCTCGACCTTCCGGAGGGGTTCCGCTTCAACCTCGATGCCGGCACGCTCAGCATCGGCGGCACCGGCTGCGACCTCCGGGGTCAACTCAGCATCACGTCCACCCAGGCGACGTTTACGGTGACCCAGAACTCGAGCACCTCGGGCTGCCTGGTGATGTTTGTCGGGCTCGAAGTGCAGCCGACCTCAGGCAACGGCCTCGCCAGCGGCAACATCACCAAGTCGGGCACCAGCGCGGCGCCGGGCGGCACCATGAACTACGGCACGCTCAGGGTGGTCGCCGGGGCCGTCACCGGGCTCGAGTTCCTGGACGAGCCCCGCGCAAACAATGCCGGCGGAACCGCGTTCGGGAACGAGCCAAGAGTCCTGGTGATCGATCAGTTCGGCAACGACGTCGCCCTGGCTCCAGTGACGCTGTCGATCGCGCCCGGCACCGGCCCGGCCGGCGCACACCTGACCTGCACCAGCAACCCCGTAATGACGGATCTCAACGGCGTGGCCGATTTCAGCGGCTCCGGCTGCGGGATCGATCGCGCGGGCCGCTACAAGCTACGGGCGAGGAGCGGCCGGGCGAGTCGCAACAGTGACACGCTCTCCGTGGGGGTCGGACCGGCGGTCAAACTCCTTTTCACGGCCTACCCTGCGGCAACGACCAAGTCGACCCGGTCATTCGAGCCACGTGTTGTACTGGCCGACGCGGGTGGCAACACGGTCACGACGTTCCCGGCATCGGACATCACCCTCGCCATCAACAAGAACGCGAGCAGGTTCTCGTGCACTGGCGGGCTCTCGGCCAGAACTGTGAATGGCGTCGCGCAGTTCCATGGTTGCAAGGAGACGGCCGTGGGCACCGGGTATCGGCTGACCGCATGGATCGGCTTTGCGAGCACCGTGGGCAGAACGTTCAAGGTCACCCACTGACCCCGGTTCAATCCCACCAAGGGCCGTCTGATTTGTTGCGCGTCACCTGAACGGGCGCGGACGCTCCCGGCGGGAGGAGCGCCCGCGACTTCCGTTCAGACCCGTCCGCGAGGGACGGTATGCCAGTAGGTCTTGTTGAAGACGATCTTGCCCAGGTGCCAGAAGCGGTTGGGCTTCGGCGGATGGGGCGGGTTGTCGTAGTCGAAGCGCAGCATCGTGCCCTTGCCGTCGCCGATCTCGAAGAAGCACATCACGCGGCCGTGATAGTTGCCCTTCTTGAGATCCGGGTCGCGGCCCTGCACCTGTGCTGCGATGCGCTCGGCCACCACGGGCGCCTCGAAGTGCGCCGTGGAGCCGGCCTTGGAGAGTGGCAGGTCCGTTGCGTCGCCAAGCGCGTAGACGTTGATGCGGCCGCCCACCTGGAGCGTCTCGCGGTCGGTCGGCAGCCAGCCGCCCGGCGCGGGCGCGAGGCCGGCGTCCATGACCACCTGCGCTCCGCGATGCGGCGGCACCAGGATCAGGAGGTCGTAGGGGAGCTCCTCGCCCTCCAGGCTCTGGAGCATCTTGCGCTCGGGGTCGATGGTCTCCACGTTGAAGAACGTGTGCAGCTCGATGTTCTTGGCTGCCAGCACCGGCGTGGCCATCTCGCTGACGGACTCGATGGTGAACGCGCGGCCGATCGGAGAGCAGTAGTGCATCTCCGTCTTGTCACGCAGGCCGCGCTCGCGCATCTCCGCCTCGATCAGGAAGGCGACTTCCAGCGGGGCCGGCGGGCACTTGTAGGGCATGCCGGCGATGCCGATGACGATGCGGCCGCCGGTGAACTCGTCCAGGGCTTTGCGCAGCTTGGTGGCCGCGTCGGCCGTGTAGAAGTGGTGCGCCTCCGTGTCGAAGTGCGGGATGAGTTCCGGCACGATGCGTGACCCGGTGGCCAGCACCAGGTACTCGTAGCCCAGCGGCTGCTCGTCGCCCATGGCGTCGCGGATGGTCAGGACGTTGGGGTTCTCCTCGATCCTGGCCAGCTCGCCGATGACCAGGTTGACCCTGGCATCCAGGAGGCCGGCCTCCGGCCGGTGCAGATGCTCGGCCTTCTCGCCGCCCATGGCGATGTACATGAAGCCGGGTTGATAGACGTGCTCGCCGTAGCGGTCCACGACGGTGACGCTGGCCTGGTGATCGTCGATCTCCGCATGGAGGCGCCGGCTCAGCAGGTTGGCCAGGAGCGTCCCCCCGACGCCGCCCCCGCAGATGACGATGCGATCCATGTCGCGCCCTTCCTAGCGCCGCTTCTCGACGATGATCTCGTCGTAGCCGTCGCGTGTTTCGACCCCGATCAGGCCGTGGCCGGCTTTGGCCACCCACAGCGGGATATCCGTCTTGGAGCCACGGTCCGTGGAGAGGATGGCGATGACATCGCCGACCTGGCCTTCACGAATCACGCGGATCAGTTCCATCAGCGGTCCGGGGCAGAAGCTGCCCCGCGCGTCGACTGTGCGGGTGACCCCGGGAGTTGGCTGGGTCGTCAGCAGAGGTGTGCTCATGGTCCGAATCCCTCGCGCCTCTGCGGGCTAGATGAACAGGGAGGCCTGGGCGTTGGTCATCAGCTCGATCACCGTGGCCGCACCGGCCGGCTCGCCGAGACCGTCGATCATGTCCTCGCGCTTGAGTCCGAACATGTCCATGGTCATCTGGCAGGGGATGAACTCCACGCCCAGAGCCTGGGCGGCTTCCAGCAACTCGGGCGGCGTGGCGACGTGGTACTTCCTCGAAAGGCTGCGGATCATCCACGGCCCCATCCCGAAGAAGTTCATCTTGCTCAGCTTCACGTGGTCGATGCCCGGCCGCTGCATGAAGGACAGCATCTTCTGCATCCAGTTCTCACCGGTGATGCGACGGCCCTTCTTCACGAACGGAAGCAGGCCCCAGAAGGTGATGAAGACCTTGCAGCTGACCCCGCTGGCCGCGGCCGTGGAGGCCAGGATCAGGGTGGGCATGACGCGGTCGTACTCGCCGCTCCAGCTGACGATGACCAGTTCCTTGGTCTTGGGCGGTGCCGGCTTCTGGGCCTGCGGCTGGGCCTCGTCCAGCGGCGGGAGCTCCGGTTCGACGGCCAGGAACGCGGCGGGGATGGGCGGCGGAAGCAGTTCGGCGGTCATTGCGGTGTGCCTTCTCTAGCTGCGGCGGATGACGAAATGGAAGACACCCTGGTCGTCGGTTCGCTGCTCGACCAGCTCATTGCCGGTGGAACGGCACCACGCCTGGACGTCCTTGACGGACCCGGGGTCGGTCGCCAACAGTTCCATCAGCTCCCCGCTGGTGACGCTCTTGGTCCACATGGCGGCCTTGACGATCGGCATCGGGCAGGACAGCCCACGCGCGTCGACGATGCTGGCAACAGGTGCCTCGGGCATGGTGGTGACTCCTTCCGTATTCACTAGATGAACAGGACCTGGCCGCTGCCGGCGTCGCCGTAGAAAGCGGTCACGCCCTGCACGCCATCGACCAAGGGGTCCAGGTCCGCGGCGTCGAGGTGCAGCAGGTCCATGGAGAGCGAGCAGGCCTGGATGTCCACGCTGCCCAGCTCCTTGGCCATGCGCATGGTGTCTGCCCAGGAGGCCTGCCCAGCTTTGTGCAGCGCGTCCACGGCAGCACGGCCGGCATCGCCCGCTTCTGCGGCGAGGCCGTGATCCAGGTCGATGCGGTCACGCCGGAAGGCGTCCAGCGCCCAGTACTGGAGGAAGAGGTGCACCTGACGGCCGAGGGCAGCCGCGCCTGCGGTCAGGACTGCCGCTGCCTGGAGCTTGTCGTCCGTGCCCGAGAAGAGCACGAGCGAGAGTGGCTGTTCCTCCATCGGGAGACGCCTCCGCGCAAGGCGGCAGACGCCGCCTGATGACAGGCACGATGGCGGCTGCGTCCGGCGGAAATGAGAGCCGGAGGGACCAATCGGTGGGCCGAACGGCAGGGTCGAGCGGCCCCAAGGGTCAGGCGGCGGACGCTCCGGCGGCGCCCATGAGCACGGTCAGCGAACGGCGTGCCCGCTCCGGATCCCGATGCCAGGTGGCGTCGATCTCCAGGAATGGCCGGTAGGCGGAGGGGAGATCCCCGGACTCGTAGATCGCGTCGTTTGGGCACACGCTCAGGCAGCTGCCGCACTCGATGCAGCCGTCCGGGTCGATGTGGAACTTGCGATCCACCGAGGCATCGCCGCCGATGCAGTCGACCGGGCAGACCTCCACGCAGGACTGATCCATGTGGTCGATGCAGCCGGGTCCGATCACGTAGGTCATGGCGTTTCACCTCCAATGGGGAGCTGGCGTGGGGTCCGGCGCACGGGTGGGCGCCAGCGCTCGACCAGCGAAGCCGAAATGCGGTAGGCGAACAGGAAGGCGATCGCCAGCCCGGAGCCGACATAGCTCCAGAAGGCCCACGGCTCCGAGGTGTCCGTGCCGGACATGAGCCCGTGCGCCGTGGCTCCGAGATAGGCCAGGAACGTGGCGTAGTGCAGGGTTCGCCAGGCGCGCTGGCCGATGCGGCGGCGCACGTTGAAGCTGAAGTAGACGGCGGCGCTCACGTAGAACGCCACCTGGCCGACGCCCACCCAGATGGGCCGGTACGGACCCGCGAACGGGATGAGCATCTGCGCCAGGTCGTACGGCACGGTGTGATCGAGGGAGAGGACCGCCCCGTGCACCAGAGACAGGGCCAGCCCGATCGCGGCCAGGTCCTGGTGCAGCGTGAGCGACACCGCCCGGTGGGCGATCGCGTCCAGCAGCTTGCTGGAGAGCAGCAGCCCGTAGGCGACGGAGAGTGCCAGCGCCCAGTACGCCAGCATGCCGAACAGCCGTGTGGCGTACCACGGGACCTTGTCCGCCTCCGTGGAGAGCCACGCATTGACGGCCCTCATGGCACCCGGTCCCGTGATCGCCACGATGGCCGCCAGGGCCAGCGCGTACAGCCCCCAGCGAAGCGGCCTGGTCCTGGCATCCAGGCCCCGGTACTTCATGCCGCGGCCCGTTTCGCGGGTCCGCCGGCGGCCGGCAGCAGGATCGTCTGGCCGCTCTCCAGCACCAACAGGCCGAACAGGCACGCGGTGCGTTCCAGGAGCTGGGCGCCGTCCGCGGCGCCCAGGATCACGGCGCTCTTGGCAAGCACCTCCGCCTCGGCGGCACTCGGTGCGGCGACCGTCGCCTGGACCACGTCGGTCAGCGCCGAGCGACCGGTGCGGGGGTCGATCAGGTGATGAGCGACCGCGCCCGCTGCGCCACGCGTCGAGCCGCCGGTCGCGGTGCCCCAGCGGTGGACGGTGGTGCCGGAGGTGGCCACGCCAACGGTCTGGTGCCACGGTCCGGGAGCGGCAATTCGCAGTACCGCGAGCGGCGGCCCATCCGGGTCCTGCGGATTCTCGACAGCCACGTGCCAGTCGGCGCCCGGGGCGACGGAGATGGCGATGTCGCCGTCCGCGTCCACGAGCGCGCCCGGCCAGCGGCACAGTAGGGCCAGCGCGCGGTCCGCGATCCAGCCCTTGGCAACCCCATCGAGGTCGAAGCGCGTGCCGGGCGCGCGGGTCACGCGGCTCGTGCGGCCGGACCGCTCGATCTTCCACGGGGCCGGCGCGAACCGGCGGTCGACGGCGGGCCCAACGGCCGAGCCGGCGCTGGCGACCGGCGCGATACCGCGCTCGGCCGCCAGGCGCGCGTCCAGCAACGTGACGTCCACCACGCGCTGCGAGCGCTCGCCGGCGGTCCACGCCCAGCTGAGCACCGCGGCCAGGGTGGGCCGCACCTCACTGCATCCGCTCCCGTCACGGTTGAGCCGCGACAGGTCGGACGACTCGGCGAAACGCGTCAGCCGCGACGCCCATCCGTCCACGCGGTGCCCCACGCGGACCACCTGGCGCTCCGCCTCCGATCGGTAGGCCTCGTCGTCGACGGCCACGCGGACATCCAGCCGGCCCCCCATGGAGGGGCCGCTCCAGGAGACGACATCCAGGCTCATGGCTTCCCTGACTGCCGCGTCACCACGACGCGGCGCACCACGGGCGGTGCGGCCGGGGCCGCGACGTGCGTCACCACGACCCGTGGCGCGGGTGCGTCCGGGGTGATGACCGTCGCGCCCGGAGGCGCGCTCTCGCCGGGCTTCAGGTGGATGTAGTGGATGACGTGCTGCACCTCCACCTGGGCCGCCGGCGCCGGCGGATCCTGCGGCGCGCGATCGACCGTGTTGGTCGGCATCGGAGTCCCGGAACTGCCGGAGTTGCCGGAGCTGCCGGCGTGGACCAGCCCGGCGGAGATGGCACTGAGCGCGGCGATCGCGCCCGCCGCGTAGGCAAGGCGCATCGGCCGCGGGTCGGGACGCTTGCGGGCCGTGTCCGCCATCAGTCGCCTCCGTCGCGTTCGCCGCCGTCATCCCCGCCGCGGGGGCGATGGACGGTGACGGTCACCACGCGCGGCGCCACTGTCGCGCTCGGCTTGGCAACCTTGGTGACGTGAACGACCTTTGCGGGCGGCACCGGTTTCACGTACACGGTGTCGACCTGCGTCCTGGTGGTGGGCGCGGCCGTCGAGGGTGCCAGGGTGGCGGACTCCAATATGCGGGCGGGTCGGGCGGCCAGGCCACCGGCCTCGATGGCCAGGACCAGCACCGCCACGGCGGCCAGGCCCCCGATACCCAGGGCAAGCTTGTGGACCATCAGACGAACCTCCTCCGGAACGAGCGATCGAGCCGAACACGGCGATCGAGCTGCCGCCAGCCTGCGTCGCGCGGGTTGCCCATCCATGTGAGCCAGATGGGAACGTTCCAATGAACGGGCGCCGGCTCACGGCCCCGACCGCTCACGGTTCGTGAGACTTCTCAAAGAAGGGCCGTTCGGCGGTTGCCAACGAGGACCGCGGGTGCCTAGATGGGTGCGTGTTGCGCATCCTGCTGGTCGAGGACGAGCCGCGAATCGCGGAGGCGATGCGGCGTGTCCTTGCCGCCGAGCACTATTCCGTGGACGTCGCCGGCGACGGCCTGGATGCGCTGGAGCTGGCCGATCAGGCCACGTTCGACGTGATCATCCTGGACCGGCTGCTGCCGCGGCTGGACGGTGTCGGGGTCCTCAAGGCGCTCCGTTCCAAGGGCGTGCTGACGCCCGTGTTGATGGTCACGGCCCTGAGCGCGCTCGAGAATCGCGTCGAGGGATTGGACGCCGGGGCGGATGACTACCTCCCAAAGCCCTTTGCCTTCAGTGAGCTCCTGGCCCGCGTCCGCGCGCTGGCCAGGCGTTCTCCCGAGCTCGTCGGTGAGCGCCTGGTGGCCGGCGACATCGAGCTGGATCCCGTACGCCACCAGGTCACCGTGTCCGGCCGCAGTGAGCTCCTCTCGGCACGGGAGTACG
>CAZENL010000090.1:0-12468 GCA_964513505.1 uncultured Anaerolineaceae bacterium | reverse complement strand
CCGCCACAACGGCGCCCACAGCAGTCCCGGCGACCGTCGCCCCGGCGACCGTCGCACCGGCGACCGTCGCACCGGCAACGGCCGGGACCGGCATGTACACCGTTGGCTACTCGAATGCCGGCGGCGTCGGCAACGGCTTCCGCGAGGAGCAGGTCTGCACTGCCAAGGCGCAGGCGCTGGTGTCCGGACAGGTGTCCAAGCTGACCGTGATCCATCGCAACACGGACGCGGCCGGTCAGCTTTCTGACATCCGTGACCTGATCGCCAAGGGCGTCCAGGCCATCGTCTTCAACCCGAATGACCCGGCAGCGCTCAACCCGGCCCTGGCCGAGGCGACGGCAGCGGGCATCAAGACCGTTTCGGTCGACTCCTACGTGACCGACACCAACACGTACAACCTGTACAACAACCAGGTCAAGTACGCGGAGCTCGGCGCCAAGTGGCTGTTCGACCAGATGGGTGGAACGGGCACGGTCTACTACATGCGTGGCCTGGCCGGCAACTCGGCCGACACGGACCGCGACACGGGCTTCCACAACATCCTCAAGCAGTACCCCAACATCAAGGTCGTCCCGAATGACGAGGGCGTGGCAACAGGTTGGGACCCGGCAACGGCCACCAAGCTGATCCAGGACTTCATCTCCAGCGGCCAGTACGACTCCATCCAGGGCATCTGGACGTCCGGCATGGACTCGATGATCGTTGACGCGATCAAGGCCGCCAACAAGCCCTTCGTGCCGATCGTCGGCGCCGACCTCGGCGCCTTCGTCAAGCAGCTTCTCGACCCGGTCGGGTATCCCGGCCTCAAGGGTGTCGCCGTCACCAACACCGCCGCTGTCGGCGGCGCAGGCATCACGGTTGCACTCAAGCTCCTGAGCGGCCAGAGTGTCGCGACGGATCCGTCTGCCGCTCATCCCAACACCGTTCTTCTTGATCCGGTCGCCGTGGACAACACGACCGACGCGGGCAAGACCACCCTGGCTTCCTGGCAGGTCACGGGTCTCGACCCGACCTGGCCGCTGGGCATCCAGATCAAGGACTACACCACCTACACCACCCCTCAGGCGATCGCCTGCAAGGGCCCCGGCGAGTAGCCCTCGCTTTCAGCCATCATGCGGGGGATGCCGGAACGCCCGGCATCCCCCGCGACGTACCCCCAACCAGCCGAGATCGATGAGCCTCACCCCCACCGACCTGCTGCTTGATGCGACCGGCATCTCCAAGACCTACGGCGCGGTCATCGCCCTGAAGTCGGCGTCCCTGGCCGTGCGTCCCGGGGAGGTGCACGCACTCATGGGTGCCAACGGCGCCGGCAAGAGCACCCTGGTCAAGATCCTCACCGGAGCCGTGCGGCCGGACACCGGCACCATCTCCGTGCGCGGCAAACCGCGAACCGCGCACTCGCCCGCCGAGGCGCGCCGTGGCGGCATCGTCTCCGTGTACCAGGAACCGGCACTCATCCCCGATCTGGACATCCGCTCGAACCTGCGGTTGACGGAGACACCCGTCGAGCCGTTCCGGCACTGGGCCAACGAGTTGGGCCTGGGCGATCTGGATCTGTCGAGGATGGCACGGCGCCTGCCGCTGGCCACGCTCCGGATCATCGACCTTGCGCGCGCCATGGCCATCGAGCCGGACGTGCTGATGCTCGACGAGATGACGGCGGCGCTGCCCGCGAACCTCACCGAGCGCGTGCTGGAGGTCATCGGCCGGCAACGCGGCGGGGATCGCTCCGTCATCTTCATCTCCCACCGCATGATCGAGATCGCCGCCGTCTGCGACCGCGCGACGGTCCTGCGGGAGGGCGTGACCGTCGGTGTGGTGGATGTCACCAGCGGTTCCGAGGAGAAGATCGTCGAGCTGATGCTCGGCCAGGTCGTGAAAGATATGACGGCCGTTGCTGCCCGGACCGCCGCGAGCGACCGCGCTTCCGGGACCGGTCCGCGCCTGGCCGCCCACAACCTGAGTGCCGGCACCAGGCTCCACGATGTGTCCTTCGACCTCTATCCCGGCGAGGTGCTCGGCGTCGTGGCGCTCGAGGGCCAGGGCCAGGATGAGCTCTTCGATGTCCTCGCGGGCTCCCAGCGCCCAAGCGGCGGCGAGATGCTCGTTGACGGCACGCCCGTCTCCTTCCACCACCCGGCGGATGCGATCGGCGCCGGCCTGGTCTACGTGGCGGCCGATCGCGCCGAGGCCCTCCTGATGCAGCGGTCGGTGCGCGAGAACATCGCCCTTCCCTTCACGACGCGCCTTCGCTCGTGGGGCCTGATCAACACCAGCAACGAGCGACGCGCCGTGGACGGCGCCATTGCCACGCTCCAGATCGATACCCGCGCCCAGGGTGAGGTTCGACGGCTGTCCGGCGGCAACCAGCAGAAAGTGACCATCGCCCGCTGGGTGGCCGGTGGCGTCAAGACCATGCTGTGCTTCGACCCCACCCGCGGCATCGACATCCGCACCAAGCAGCAGATCTACGTGCTGCTTCGCGACCTTGCGGAGGCCGGCGCCGCGATCCTGCTCTACACCTCGGAGCTGAAAGAGGTGCAGCTGGTGTGTGATCGTGCCATCGTCATCTTCGGTGGCCGTGCGGTGGCCGAGATCAGCGGCGTGGACGCGGACGAGCCTGCTCTCCTGCGAGCGGCCTACAACCTGAAATCGGACGCCGTGATCCCCGAGCTCGCGGCCGCCGAAGCGCATACCGACGTGCCGGCCGACATTGCCGAGTCCGGGGCGCGGACGGACGCGGTCACCGAAGCGATGAACCAGCCATGAGCGCCACGACTGCGCCCCCCGTTTCGCGCTCTGTGGGGCTGTCCGGCGTGCTGCTGGCCGGCCTGCGCCGGAACGCCTGGACCATCGGGCTGCTGTTCTTCCTTGGCCTGCTGCTCGTCTTCACCAAGTTCATCCAGCCGCGATACGGGGTCGCCGGCGTTCAGGGACTGGCCATTTCGGTGATGCCGCTGGCCCTGGCGGCGGTGGCACAGGCGATCGTGGTGATCGCCGGTGGCATCGACCTCTCGATCGGCTCGCTCATGGCCCTCACCAACGTCATCGCGGCGGCACTCATGAAGGGCCAGTCCGAGGAATTCGGGGTCGTGGTGGTGGTCGGCGTGGTGCTCATCGGCATCCTGCTCGGCGCGATCAACGGCACGCTGGTGGTGCTCACGCGAGTGCCGGACATCGTTGTGACGCTGGCCATGTCGTTCGTGTGGGCAGGCTGCGCGTTGCTGGTCCTGGCGACCCCCGGCGGCGGTTCCGCGGCCTGGCTGATGAGTATTGTCACCGGCTCGCTGGGCAACGAGTGGATCCCCAAGGCGGCCGTGGTCGTGATCGTGGTGGTGGCCGCCATCTGGATCCCGTTCCGCCGCACCCGGTCCGGGCTGTCCATCTATGCCGTCGGCAGCAACGGGCTGGCGGCTTTCCGAAGTGGCATTTCGGTGGGCCGGACCAAGATCCTGGCGTACGGGCTGATGGGCTTGTTCGCAGCGCTCGCCGGCCTGGCGGTGACGGCGAGCACGGGCATCGGGACGCCGGTGCCAGGCCCCTACACGCTGCTCAGCGTGGCCGCGATCGTCCTCGGCGGCGTCAGCCTGGCCGGCGGTCGCGGAGGCATCTTCGGGCCGATCGTCGCAGTCGTGGTGCTCCAGCTGATCCGCACGGACATGACCTTCATGGACATCAACACCAACCTCTCGACCGTCGTCCAGGGCCTCATCCTCATCGGCGTGGTGATGGTCGGCAGCCTGCTCCAGCTTCGACGGGCGCACACGTGAGCGCCGCCGTCCAGCCCTCCGTGGCCGTGCGTACCGTGCGCAGCCTTCGCGATCGGCCGCTGGTGCCGCTGCTCCTGCTGCTGGCGGCGCTGGTCGTCCTGAGCGAGCTGGTCCGGCGGGGCAGCGTGAGCGCCGACTGGGTGGCCGTCACCCTGCGTGCGGCCGTGCCGCTGGCCATCCTTGCCGGCTGCCAGACGCTGACCATGCTGACCGGCGGCATCGATCTCTCGGTCAGCGCCGTGGCCTCGATGTCCGGTTTCGTGGTGGCCAGCCTCGTGGCGGGCCTTGGGACGCCGGGCGGCATCGTGGTGGCCCTGGGGGCCGCAGCCCTGGCCGGCCTCGTCAGTGGCATCGGCGTGGGCGTCTTCAAGGTCCACCCGTTGATCATGACCCTGGGCATGAGCCTGGTGGTGCTGGGGCTGGCCAACGTGTGGCAGTTGCAGATGGTCCAGACGAATGCCGGCGTGCCGCCGGAAGTTCGCTGGATCGGATCCCAGCTGGTGTTCGGCGTGGTGCCGGTCAGCCTGGTCGTCTTCGTCCCCATGGCCGCCCTGATCCTGGTCGGGCTGCGGCGCACCGGCTACGGCCGGCTGCTCTATGCCATCGGAGACAACCCGATCGCGGCCCGCCTCTCGGGTGCCCGCGCGTGGCAGATCCTGATCGCCCTGTACGTCATCTCCGCGGTGATGGCCGGGATCGCCGGCATCCTCTACTCCGGCTACACCAACGTGGCCAGCGTCTCGCTGGTGGACTCGGCGCTGCTGCCGTCCGTGGCAGCCACGGTCATCGGCGGCACGTCGATCCTGGGCGGTCGCGGTGGCTTCGGCGGAACCATCGTCGGTGCGCTCATCCTCACCGTGATCGGCTCGCTGCTGTCGTCACTGGGCTATCCGGAGGCCATCCGCCAGGTCCTCTTCGGGGCGATCATCGTGGCCGTGGCCGCCGCCTACACGCGCGTCACCTCCGAGTCCTGAGTGGGCGCCGGCGAGGAGCAGTGAGGCGATGACCCAGGTGGAAGCAACCCGTCACCTGGGTCTCGACCTTGGCGGAACGAACCTCAAATGGGCCGTGGTCGAGCGCGATGGCGGCTCGTGGACCACGGTGGCGACCGACCAGGTCTCGACCAGGATCGTGGCCGATCACGACCTCGTGCCCGCCACGGTCACCACGCAGCTTGCAGAGATCGCCGCGGCCGCCATCGCCGCCTGCGGGCCGGTGCTCAGCGTCGGGATCGGCGTGCCAGGGCTGTACGACCCGGCCACCGGATGCACGCGGTTCCTGGTCAACATCGCGGGCCCCTGGGCCGGTTATCCGGTCGCGGGTCGGGTGGGCGACGCGGTCGGCGTGCCCACGTTCCTGATCAACGATGCCCGGGCCTTCGGGCTGGCCGAATTGCGCCTGGGGGCCGGCCGCGGCGCGGCGTCGATGATCGGGCTCACGCTCGGCACCGGCGTGGGCGGCGTCTTCGCCATCGACGGGCGGGTCCATGGGGGCCACGACGGGACGGCCGGCGAGATCGGCCACCAGACCATCGATCCCGATGGCCCGTGGTGCAATTGCGGGAACCGCGGCTGCCTGGAGGCCTACGCGCGGGCCGACCAGATCGCGGCGGCCTGCGGCACCGCCACGGCCGAGGAGGCGGTCCGGGCCGCCCAGGCCGGAGATCAGCGGGCGCGCGCTGGACTCGCGGATGTCGGCCGGTATTTGGGCATCGGGATCGCCAACATGATCGTGGTCATCTCGCCGGACCGGGTCATCCTGGGCGGCGGCGTCTCGGCCGCGGGCGAGCTGCTCTTCGAGCCCATCCGGGCGGAGATCCGGCGCCGGGTGCACACCACGTCGATCGCGGATGTCGCCCTGGTCCGGGCCGAGCTGGGGATCTGGGCCGGTGCCATCGGTGCGGGCGTGCACGCGGCCGAGCAGGCACACCCGTGACCGCGCGCGCGGCCTGGACGCCGCAGTACCGTTCCATCGAGCTCGCCCTTCGAGCCCGCCTCCCCACGATGCACCCCGGCGACCGCCTGCCTTCCGACACCGACCTGTGCCGCGAGTTCGGGGTGAGCCGCATGACCGCCCGGAACGCCATGCAACGCCTCGCGGAAGACGGCCTGGTCCAGCGCATCCCGGGCCTCGGCTCGTTCGTGGTCCAGGCGCCGTCGCACCGCTACGCAGACCGATTGACCGCCTTCAGCCACGAGATGAAGCGCCTTGGCCGTGTTCCCAGCTCGCGCCTGCTGGCCCGGGAGATCCGGCCCGCAACGAATGCCGAAGCCGGTGCGCTGCAACTCAAACCGGCCGAACCCGTGGTGGTGATCCGGCGCGTCCGCATGGCGGACGGAGTGCCCATCGCGACCGAGACGGCAGTCCTTGCCAGGCGGACGGCGGACGTGGTGATGGACATCGACCTGGAGACCGGATCCCTGCACGAGGCGCTCGCGCGCGCCGGCCTCCAGCTGCGGCGCGGGAACGCGACGATCACTGCGGAGGCGGCCACGGCCGAGGACGCCCGGTTGCTCGGCGTGTCCGAGACGGATGCGTTGCTCGTCGAGCGCCGCGTCATCGCGGATGTCCACGGACGTCCCGTCGAGACCACCGAGTCGCGGTATCCGGGGAAACGCTATGCCCTGGACGTCCGCTTCGACGTGGAGGACGGACGGGCTCCGGCCTGACGCGACCCGGCGACGGGGAGTGGCTCAGCCCTCGCTGACGCTCCAGCCGCCATCCACCGAGATGACCTGTCCGGTCACCATGCGCGCCTCGTCACTCAGCAGGAAGAGCACGGCGCCCGTCACCGCGTCGGCATCGATCGGGCCGTTCCCGAGGGGCTGCTTCCGGGCCAGGTAGGCGCGAATCGCGGGCTCCTCCTGGGCTCGCTGGCTCATTGGCGTGGCCACGAGGGCGGGCGCGATGGCATTGACCCGGATCCCGCTCGGCGCATAGAAGGCGGCGACGGCGCGGGTGAAGGCCTCGATCGCTCCCTTGCTGGCGGCATAGGCGTGGGTGGCGAAGTGCGCCGCGCTCGGGTGCGTGGCCAGCGTGCTGGACATGGTAAGGACGGCACCGCGAGCCCCGACAGCGTCCGGTTCCTGCCCCAGCATCTGCTGAATCACAGCGCGGCAGACCAGGAATTGGCTGGTCGCGTTCGCGCGCATCACCGTCTCCCAGCCATCCAGGGTGACCGCGTCGAGCGGCCCGTCGCCGAACCGGCGGCCGCTGATCCCTGCGGCGCTGAAGACGGCATCGATTCGCCCGCTGTGCCGGAGGCACGCCGCGACAGCCGCCGCCACCTCCGATTCGCTGGTGACGTCCGCATCGAACCAGGAGGCGTTCCCGCCTTCGGCCGTGATTGCGATCGCCAGCGTCTCCGCATGCGGCGCGGTCCGGGACACCACGAACACCGTGCCGCCCTCCGCTGCGATCGCCCGCGCGGCGGACGCAGCCATCCCGGTGGACCCGGTGATCAGGCACGTCCGCCCGGTGAACCGCCCGGGACGAGTTGCCGGCGCCGTCACGCCACGGGGTCCGGCGGGGCGGCCGGTTCCAGCAGGGCGCCATCGTCCAGCAGCCGCGCACGGAGATCGTGGCTCGCCAGCGCGCGGGGCATGGTCCCGCCCTGCACCGCGAGCGCGGCGGCCGTGCCGGCTGCCTGGCCCATTGCCATGCAGGTGGCCATGGATCGGGCGGACGCGTGCGCGTCGTGGGTCGCCGAGAAACAGCGGCCGGCGACCAGCAGGCCTTCCAGCCCGGCGGGCAGGAGCGCCCGGAACGGGATGCCGTATGCCCCGCCGTCGGGCACGTAATCCCAGGTCGTGCCGCCTCCGGCGCCGTGGTCCTCGATCGGGGCGCCGCACAGGGCGACGTCGTCCGGGAAGCGGCGCCCGGCCAGCACGTCCTCGCGGGTGAGGCGATAGTCGCCGAGCACGCGCCGGCTCTCGCGAATCCCGATCGCGGGCGAGGTCGAGACCAGCACCGCCTCCTCGAATCCCGGCACGCAGTCGCGCAGGAAGCGGTGGTACTCGCGCACCTGACGGCGCCCCTGCACCTCCGCGCGGGTGAGTGCCACCGGATCGGTCGCGTCCACGTTGGGAACGCGCGTCATGTGGACCATGACCACGCCCGGATGCGGGGTGCGGTGCCAGGAGCCCTCGAGGCGGGGCAGGTCATAGCCGCCGGAAGCGGCCGCGTCACGCATGCGGGCCCACAGCTCGGCCTTCGGCACCGCCGAGGCGCGCGCCAGGTCGACGTTCGCGAGCTTGAAGAGCGTCGAGAGGGCCTGGGTCGCGGGCGTCGTCTTGGCGTCGTCATAGCCCGCGCCTGCCATCGCCGCCACGTCGGCGTCGCCGGAGGCATCGATGAAGGCGCCCGCCTCCACCCAGCGCTCGCCGCCCTTGTTCCAGGTCCGGATGGCATCCACGCGGCCATCGCCGACCCGGACGCCGGTCGCCCAGGTGTGCAGCAGCAGCTGGACCCCGGCCTGCGCCGCCAGCTCCTCCCAGAGGATCTTCAGCGCCTCCGGGTCGTACGTGACCCCGGTGCCGGCGCCGTACGTGTTCGGCCGTTCGAAGGCCGCGCCTTCCCTGGTCAGCCGCTGGGCAACTTCCCAGGCGATCCCGCCGACGACCCGGCGCGGCGCTTCGCCCGGCGTATAGAAGGCGTAGAAGGTGTCCAGGACAGCGGTCGAGGTGCCGCCCATGAAACCGAGGCGGTCCACCAGGAGCGTGCGGGCGCCGGCCCGCGCGGAGGCGATGGCGGCGGTCGATCCCGCTGAACCTGCGCCAACCACCACGACATCGAACCGCTCCGGCACCGGACTCATGCGCTGGGCACCGTGCGGGACTCGGCGATCGCAAACACCTGCGCCGGGTTGGAGATCAGCATCGCGTCCGTGGCCCCGTCGCCGATCCGGCGTCGGAGCCGCGGCACGAACGACGCCATCAACGTGCGCATCCCGGGACCGCCGCCGTAGGACCGGAAGTAGTCCCGCACCCCGAGGTCAAGCCCGAGCACGATCCGGTCGCCATGGCCTTCACGGACCATCCCCTCCACCAGGTCCAGCAGCACGCTCTCCGGGCGGTACTTGATCCGCCCGATCGTGTCGTAGACCAGCCACACGCCGCGCGCGGCGATCTCGGCGTGGAGCTCCAGGTCCGGGTTGCGATCCATGTGCGCCAGCACGATCCGGTCCGCCGCCGCGCCGCCCGCCAGGAGCGCGTCCACGATCTCGTCGCCGCAGGTGCCGATCTCCGTGTGGACCACGATGGCGGCACCGGATGCCGCGCTCGCCGCGGCGCCCGCCTCCAGGCGCCGCCGTTCGCCCTGGCTGATGCGCTGGTACGAGGCGCCCAACTTGATCGCGCCCGCCAGCGCCGGATCCGGTGACCCCTCCCCGATCCAGTCACTGGGATGCATGCCGCCGGTGAGATCCGCCAGCATCCGCCGCGTGAGCAGGTCCAGCGGGGCGTCGTGGACCCAGTGTCCGGCGGGGTAGTGCGCGTCGCGATGGAACCCGGTCGCGGCGATCACCGCCACGCCCGTCTCGGCGGAGACGCGGCGCATCAGGTCCGGTCTCCGGCCCAGGCCGATCGGCGTCAACTCCACGATCGTGCCGATCCCGGTGGCTTTGGCGTCGCGGACCTCGGCGATGACGCGCTCGGGGTCCTCGATCTCTCCTCCGGCCAGCGCCGGCGAGGAGATGAACAGGTGGTCGTGCGAATCCACGATGCCCAAGGCGGACGCGGGAAGCGGCCCGCCGACCGTGACGACATGAGGTTCAGGCACTGCGAGACTCCGGGAGGCCGCTGACGCAGGAAAAGGGCGTCGCGGAGCGTCCATCGTACCGGGCCCCCGCGTCGCCGCTCCTGATCCGATCATGGGTGCTAGCCTCGGTCGCGATGGAAGCACCCACTGTCCGGCCAATCCAGATTCCGGACGACTTCACGGTATGGGCCGCCAGCGACGTGCACGGTCAGCTGCACGCTGTCGACCGGCTGCTCGAGGCGGCCGGACTGACCGATGGCGCCGACCGCTGGATCGCGCCTGCCGGGTCGGCGCTGGTCATCACCGGGGATGTCGTGGATCGCGGGCCGGACACGCTGGGCCTGGTCCGACGGCTTGCCTCGCTGCGAGCCCAGGCGGGACCTGCCGGCGGGCTGGTCGCCATCCTCTGGGGCAACCACGAGGCGCAGGTGCTCGGTGGCCTCGGCGGCGAACCGGACATCTTCCGGGCGCTCATGACGTTCGGGGGTGGAGCCACGCTGCTGTCGGTGGGCTTCCGCCCGGACGAGTGGGATGGATGGACAGCGGCCCAGATCGCGGCTCGCGTGGATGAGCTGGCGCCGGACCTGCTGCCGACCCTATGGACGTTCGCGCCGTACGCGCGCTGGCGAGACGTGCTGTTCGTCCATGGCGGGCCGGTGCCGTTCCAGGAGCTCGACCGGTTCGAGCGAAGCGCCGATCGGCTCTGGATCCGGGACGGCTTCTTCGCCTCTGCCGATCCCTTCCCGGACGCGGACGCCTGGGCGACCTACCGCAACGCCGGAATCCGCCGGGTGGTCTTCGGGCATACCCCGGTGGAAGCGCCAACCCTGAGTCATGACGGGCAAGCGCTCAATCTCGATACCTGGCGCGGCCATCAGGTGACCCTTGCACGGCTCGAGCCGGGACGGGAGCTGCGTGAGGCGGTCTTCCTCACCGAACCCGCGGAGCCGCGTGCCGTCACGGACCGGCCGGTGTCAGCCGAAGAAATCCGTCGTTTCGACGCCGACCTCCCGGCAAAGGTGGACGCCTGGGTGGCGAGCCGAGCCCAATCTCCGGCCGGAGTTCGCTGACAGTCGGGATTCAGAAGCCCACGGAGGGCATGTACGCGCCGCGAGGCTGCTGGTAGATGCCGGTTGTCATCAGGTTGGTGACGAAGAAGACGCGCAGGCCCCGCGTGAGGCACCACCGGAAGAGTTGCGCATTGTCGAGGGGAACCAGGAAGCCCGGCTTTCCGAACCCCTCGGCGGCCCCGATCAGCGCGATCAGGTCGTCGTTCGTCTCCGCGACCGAGTGACTGAAATAGGAGATGGCCGTGGTGTACCCCGTCACGCGCCCGAGGCGCTCCACCACCCTCGCGGTACCGCAGACGATCGCCTCGCCCAGCTCCTCCGCCCGGTCGAAGCCATGGACACGGACACACAGGTCATTGCACGCCACGGCGTCATCCGGCGTGGCCGCGCGGACGGCATAGCCCGGCATCGCCAGCCGGAAAGGCTCTCCATGCATGGCGGCGAACGTGGCGCGGACGTCGAAGCCGAGGGACGCGTACAGGCTCATGGAGCGGTTGTGGTAGGCGATCTGGACCAGGCGGACGCCCGGGGCGTGCCGATCCGCGGCCCTGGCGATCATGGCCTGCATGAGCGCGCGGCCAACGCCGCCGTCCTGGGAGGTCGGGTCCACGCTGACCGGGCCGATCGCCGAGATCATCGACCGCTCGTCCAGGAAGCTGCTACCCAGGATCCGGCCGTCCCGCTCGGCGACCACGCCGTAGTTGTGCGGATGGTTGATGAGCTGGCGGATGGGCAGTGCCGCAGCCTCGACCGACGGGAAGTCCGGGGGGAATCCATGCCGGATCGCCACGGTGGCGAACGCCTCGTAACAGATGCGACCGCACTCCTGCCAGTCGGCATCCACGGCCTCCCGAACCGTGACGCCCGGGCGCGTCTGCACAACCGCCGGGGCCGGCGCGCGAACCAGGACGGTCATCTGCGTACTCCTGCCTGACGGCGTGCATCCAGACTGCTGGACGCCTCGAGCCTGAGTT
Source organism: uncultured Anaerolineaceae bacterium (assembly GCA_964513505.1). Taxonomy (GTDB): domain Bacteria; phylum Chloroflexota; class Limnocylindria; order Limnocylindrales; family CSP1-4; genus JAFMJV01. The sequence continues at coordinate 894 of CAZENL010000090.1, read as the reverse complement.
GGAGCGTAGGGTCGCCGCGACCCCCACCACGAGGGCCGAATGGCCCGCTGCAAGCCCGACAGAGCGATCGTTCCTGCGCGGAATTGCGCGGGCCGACCCGCGTGGTTACGCGCGGCCCGCGGCGACCTCGTCCGCGCGGGTGCGCCCTGCCAGCAGGATCAGCTCCTCGTGGAGCTCGAACCAGACGCCGTGGTAGCTGTCCACCCGGCCGGAGGCGACGTAGCGCTGGTCCCCCGCGAGCGCACGCTGCGCCGCGTCGGTGAGACGCTCCCGGTAATGCCGCCCGCGCGGCCATCCCTGCTCAAGGGGGGCGATCCAAAGCGCCGCATCGGCATGCAGCGCTTCAAGACGGTCCAGGACGGCGCGGTCGTACCGGGCATCCGTGTGGTCGTTCAGGGTGCCGTCGATCGCGCGCACCTGCCAGTCGGTCACGGCCGCCTTCATGCGCTGGTCCAGGTCCAGGAACGTATCCAGTGCAGCAAGCGCACGCTCGTGCCCCAGTGTTTCCTGCTCGATGGCGATGACGTCGGTGCGGCGCAACCGTCCGGCGTCGGTGAGCCGGTAGGCGCCGGCCTTCCCGACCGCAAAGCCCTCTGTAACGAGCTGGTCGAGCAGCGGCTGGACGACGTCCGGCGTCGACAGCACCGCACGCGCGACAGCGTCGGCAGGTGCCATGCCCTTGATGCCGAGCTCCAGGACGCAGTCGTTCCGCGTGGGGGCGGGTACCTGATCAGCGGAGACGCGCGCGCCTGCAGCGGCCGGGGGTGCAGTCGCGGGCGGGGGCGCAGCGGCGACGGGCGGGGGCGCAGCGGCCGGCGCGCCTGCAGCGGCCGGTGACGCACCCGGCTCGGCCGCGACCGGGATCCCGAGCTCGGCGGCCCAGCCGAGCAGCGT
>CAZENL010000089.1:0-12490 GCA_964513505.1 uncultured Anaerolineaceae bacterium | reverse complement strand
CCGCGGCGACGAAGCGTTTCACGATGCGGTCCTCCAGTGAGTGGTAGCTGATGACGACCAGGCGGCCGTCCGGCTTGAGCAGGTCCAGCGACGCCTCGAGGGCCACGGGCAGCGTCTCCAGCTCCCGGTTGACCGCGATGCGCAGGGCCTGGAAGACGCGGGTGGCCGGGTGGACGCGGCGGCGGCCACGGGGTGCGCCGGGTGCCACGCGCTCGACCAGGGCGGCCAACTGGGTGCCTGTCTCAATGGGCGCGCTGGCGCGCTGCGCCACGATGGCCCGCGCGATGCGCCGCGCCTGCGGCTCTTCGCCGTAGCGCCGGAACACGTCGGTGAGCGCCGCCTCGTCGAGCGTGGCGATCAGCTCGCTGGCGGGCACCCCGCGAGACGGATCGAAGCGCATGTCCAGGGGACCGTCCGCGCGAAAGGAGAACGCGCGCGAGGCGTCCGCCAGCTGGTTGGAGCTGAGACCGAGATCGAAGAGGATCCCGTCCACCTGGCCGAAGCCGTGCTCGCGAGCGACCGTTCCGATCTGCTCGAAGTTGGCCTGCACCACGATGGCGCGCTCACCGAACGCACCCAGTCGCGTTCGGGAGCGCGCGATCGCGGTCGGATCTGCGTCGAGTCCCAGGAGTCGGCCGTTCGGGTTGGCGGCCTCCAGGATCCGTTGGGCGTGCCCTCCGCCACCGAGCGTCGCATCGATCTGGAAGCTGCCTGCAGCTGGCGAGAGTGCCGTCATGACCTCCTCCACCATCGCGGGCAGGTGCCCTTCTTCCACGTCAACGACCGCTCGGAGGCGGTCCCTCCGGATCCCGGAGGCTCATTTGGTAGGAGCTCGGGAAGCTCAGATCCCGAGGCCTTGCAAGTGCTGGGCGAGCGCTTCCGGCTCGTCCATGCGGGAGCTGTAGTTCGCCCACGCGGCGGGCGACCAGAGCTCCAGGTGATTGCGGGACCCCACCACGACCGCATCGGCCTCGAGGCCCGCGAACTCGCGGAGCACGGCCGGGATGACCACCCGACCCTGGCGGTCGAGTTCCACCTCGAACGCCGCCCCGAAGATGAAGCGCTGGAACGTCCGAGCCCCGGGCTCGGTGATGGGCAGCGTCGAGACCTTCGCCGCGAGCGCGTCCCACTCCGCCTTCGGATGAAGCGCCAGGCACCCGTCGATCCATTTGCTCACCAGCGCGCCGCCTGCGAGCTCTGCACGGAATCGCGCAGGGACGGCAACCCGTCCCTTGTCATCGACCGCGTGGTGGTACTCGCCGGTGAACACGACTGATCAGCTGCCTCGCTACGGACGCCTGGTTCGAATGTCGATTCCCGGTCGCCTGCCGGTCTGGCCGGAATGCGTGCCACGGCGGCGATCGCACCCGGACCGAGCCCAACCCCGACCGCGCATTGCCCGACCGTCCGACGGACGCGGGCACGCGCCCTGCGAAGAGAGAAGTTCCCCACGACGAAGGCCCGATTTGCCCTCGTCTGCGGTTTGCTCACCTCTCCTCCCCACTTTACGCCACTTGGCGCCACTTGGACGCATGTTAGCGCCCGGTTCGGCCGCGTCAAGGTCCATTTGCGTTGCAGCGCGATCCTTTGGCACCACGGTCCTGTGCTGTTGAGGGGCCGTTCGTCTCGCCACGGTCGGTACCACTCGGCTATTGGCCGGCCTTGGCGCCCACGCCTAACCTCGCGATCCGCTTGGGGGTGTAACTCGGTCGCGGAACGTGGCCGAACCCCCGGAGAAGAGCCCACTTGTCCGTCGCGCGCCAGATCCAGGAACGCCCGTTCCCGCTGCTACGACCGAATGGAACGCCGCCCCTGATGGCGCCGGTCCCGACGGACGGCGGCCGGCTGCGCCGTTGCACCTTTCGCCGCGTCGGGGTGGTGGAAACCGCCCGGGGCACCTCGCTGCCGCGCTACGAGGTGGAGTGCCTCTACCCCGACCGGGAGCAGGCCCTTCCGCTCGGCGACCTCGCGTCATCCCGGGCCATCTGCGACGCCTGCGCCGCCACGGGAATCTTCCGCCCCGACGAAGACTGATTCTGTAGAGCGGGTGGCGCGGGCCGGACGCGTCCGACCGGCGGCCTGGTCAGCCGCCAACGGCGGCAGGCCGACGCGTCGGACCGACGGCCAGTGACAGGACCCGCGAAACTGCCAGCGAGGAGACCTGTAAGCCGAGTTCTGTCCCGCCGCTTGCGCGGCATGGACGGTCATCCATCTGCGACACCGGTTGCCCGGCGCCTGTTGCGGCCGACCCGAGGGCAGGGCGACGCGCCCATGTCGCGAACCGCCGAAGCGGCGCGCGACTGCCCTCCTATTTGGCCTTGCTCCGGGTAGAGCTTGCCCGTTTCACCCGGCCCAGCGGTCGTTGCCGACCACCTGCCGGTTCGTCACTGTGGCGCTGGTCCTCGCCTCACGGCGGACGGGTGTTACCCGCTACCCTGCGTCGAGGAGCTCGGACTTTCCTCGAGCCGCGGCCGGTTTCCCGGCTGGCCCGCGACCGTCCAGTCGCCTCGCTGGCAGGCCCGATCATAGGCGCCACGAGGCTGTCGCCCGCTTCGCCCTGCCCATTGGCGTTCGTCCGCGATCCGTTCGGCTCTGGCTTACGGCCGCCGCGAGAGGCAGGGTCGTGGCATGCGTCGAACCCTGCTCACCTGTTCGGCCGTCCTCGCCCTGGTGGCGCTGCTCCCCTCTGCCGCGGCCGCTGGTATGTCTGGTCCAGGCTCGGCCGCATCGTCTGCCGCTGCGTTTTCCGCGCCGGTTGTCGCGGCAGCCGGCCGATTTGACGACCTCTCCGTCGTCGTCGACACCAATGGCCACGTCCACATCGCGGCGACCCGGCGTGGCGACATCTGGTACCTGACCAACCGCACGGGAACGTGGAGCGAGCATCGCGTGATGGCCTCCGGGCGGTCCGTTGACTACGCGGGTGCCCTCGTCGCGCTCGATGCCGATGGGCGAGTTTTCATCGCCGCCACCAGGCTCAAGGGTCCGGGAATTCCATGGAGCGAGGGCATAGATTTGGTCACCGATCGCGGCCGCTCGCCCGGCTCGTTCAGTTCACCGTCGCGCGTCACCAACAACGCGGTTCTGGCCAGCAACCTGAAGATCGTCCACGGGCACCCGGCGCTGGTTCTCGAGATCTACCAATGCTGCGCGGCCAACGGGCCGAACCTTCTCTGGTACCAGATCCGCACGCGCGCGGGCTGGTCGCGTCAGCTGATCGATGCGCACGGAATCGGCGCGTCCATGCGCCTCGATCCCGGAACCGGGCTGCCCGTCATTGCCTACCGCGCCTTGAACCAGATCCGGCTCGCGACCGCGACGTCGATCGCCGGCGACTTCCGGCACGAGATGGTCCCGGGCAGTCTCGGTCTCGACTCCTCCCCCAGCCTCGCGCTCGACACGGCCGGCGACCCATCGGTGTTCTGGTTCAGCTGGGCTGCCTACGACGTGCGGCTGGCCGGGAAGACGGCCGCCGGCTGGAGCATGGAAACGATCCCAAAGCTATCCCCCGATGGCTGGGGCAGCTTCGAGGTCGACACGCTGAACCGGCCGCACATCGTGTGGTACGACGAGGAGTCGCACGCACTCTCCGATCGACGGCAGCACGGCGCGACATGGACGACACGCACGATCGCCAGCGGGACGTCCTTCTTCAACCTGACCGCCCGGCGGGCGCCCGGCGGGCGAGTCGTGGTGGTATGGACGACGGAGAAGGCGATCTTCGTGTCGGCAGGCTGAAGGAGATCGACTCCTACCGATGCGCCAGGTAGCGCTCCGCTGACCGCTGGACCGCGGCCGGGCCGTCGGTCGCAGTGACGCGGCCCTCCCACGCCGAGTAGATCCGCTCGTACGGATACGGCCGCAGCACGTCCACGATGTGCCGCACTTCCGCGTCCGTGAGCGGGATCAGGTTGGGGTAGCTGTACATGAAGCTGACCCAGCGGCGGTCCTGCACGACCGTGATTGAGTCTCCGGCCAGGAGGACTCCCCGGCCGCCCGCGCCCGCCGCCCAGTGCAGGACCGTGGCACCCGGAAAGTGGCCACGCGTGTTGATCAGCGTCACACCGGGCAGGACCTCGGTCGCGTCCCCTTCCCAGAGCCGCAGCCCCGGCCCGCGGAACTGGACCCAGTCCGCGTCCGTGGCGTGGACGTAGACCGGGCAATTCGCGAAAGCGGCGCTCCAGGTGGTCATCGAGCCGTAGAAGTGCGGATGCGAGATGGCGATCGCGGCCAGCCCTCCGATCTCGCGCAGCCGGGCCACGCTCGCGTCGTCCACGAACGGCATGCAGTCCCACATCACGTTGCCCGCCGGGGTCTGCACGATCAGCGGGGTCTGCCCGATGGCGATCTTCGGCTCGGTCGCCAGGCTCAGCAGCCCCGGCTCCGGCTCGGCGAACTCGTTGTGGTGCCCGGCGCCGGCCAGCGCCGGCATGCTCGTCCAGACCTGCCCGCCCCAGCCCACGTACTGGCGCTCGTCCTGGCAGATGGGGCACTCCGCCGGCGGCTCGTCGGACAGCGGGTACTGCACGCCGCACGTCACGCAGATCCAGGCCTGCGGCCCGGCGCTGCCCGCCGCTGCCACCGGAGCCGGCAACCCAGCCGACGCGGGACTGCGACGCGGCTTCTCGGGCACGTTCCCGGCACCCAGATCGCCAGCCTCGACCAGGGCGGCAGCGGCCGGGTCGTCCAAGGCCAGGTTGGCCATGGCATCGGCCTGTTTGTTGTTGGCTCTCCCCTCCTGGCGCGCGCTCCAGTGCCCAACCTGGTTCAGCAGCGCGCGTGCCTGGGACCACAGCGCCAGGAGCGACGGCTCCTTGACCCGCCAATGACCGAGCAGCTGCTCGACCACCAGCTTCGAATCCAGCACCAGCTCGACCTCGCGTGCGCCCAGCTGCAGGGCGCGCTCGAGAGCCAGCACCACGGCCGTCCACTCGGCCACGTTGTTGGTCTGCCGGCCGAGCGGCCGGGCGATGGCCGCGATGGCCGGCGCGTCCGGCCGCGAGGCGCCCGGCAGGGAAGCATCGATCAGGACCGCTCCCGCCGACGCCGGGCCCGGGTTGCCGCGAGCCGCGCCGTCGGCGCGGATCAGCAGCCGTGGATAGGTCAGGACCGCTTCTCCCCGCTGCCCACCGGGACCGCGCCCGCCGGCAGGACGGGCAGCTCCGGCCGATGCGAAGCGCGTGTCCGGCGCCGGTCCACGATGGACGTGGACACCTCCAGGATGGCGCGGGTGATGTTGATGCCGCGCGGGCAGGCGTCCGTGCAGTTGAAGATGGTGCGGCAGCGCCAGACGCCGTTCTCGTCGGAGAGGATCTCCAGCCGCTCGTCCGCGCCCTCGTCCCGGGTGTCGAAGATGAAACGATGCGCGTTGACGATCGCAGCCGGCCCGACGTACTCCGGCTTGGCCCAGAACGAGGGGCAGGAGGAAGTGCAGGCCGCGCAGAGGATGCACTTGGTGGTGTCGTCGTAGCGCGCCCGATCGTGCTGTGACTGGAGCCGCTCGCGCTCCGGCATGACGCCGTCATCGATTTGATAGGGCAGGACGCTCTTGAACTTGCCGAAGAAGCCGTCCATGTCGACGACCAGGTCTTTCACGACCGGCAGGCCCGGCAGCGGCGCCACGGAGATCTTCCGGCCCAGCTGGTCGACACGGATCTTGCAGGCCAGCCGGTTGCGGCCGTTGATCAGCATTGCGTCGGAGCCGCACACGCCGTGCGCGCACGAGCGGCGGAAGGTCAGGGAGCCGTCGTTGTGCAGCTTCACGGTCGTCAGCAGATCCAGGACGCGGCTCATCGGGTCGGCTTCAACGACGTAGCGTTCCCAGCGCGGCTTCTCGTCACGCTCGGGATCGAAGCGGAGGATCTTGAGTTCGACCTGCATGCGGCTGTCAGCGACTCCCCTGCTCAGTAGATGCGGGGCTTCGGCTCGAAGCGGCCCAGCGTGACCGGCTTGTAGCGAAGCTCGGGGCCGCCCGCGGCGCGATACGCCAGCGTATGCACCAGCCAGTCATGGTCGTCGCGATCAGGGTAGTCCTCGCGAGAGTGCGCACCGCGGCTCTCCTGCCTGGCGAGTGCGGACGTGGCCGTGGCCTCCGCACAGTCGAGCAGATAGCCGAGCTCCCGCGCTTCCAACAGGTCCGTGTTGAAGATGCGACCGCGGTCCTGGATGCGCACCGTGGCATAGCGGCCCTTCAGCTCGCGCACCTTGGCGACCGCGATCTTGAGCGTGTCCTCGGTCCGGAACACGCCGCACTGATCCATCATCACGTTGCCGAGTTCGGTGTGGATCCGGGCACGCGATTCGCCCACGTTGCGCGACCGGAGTGCCTCGATCTCCGCGCGTACGGGCTCCGCGGCGGATGACACGGCCACGTCCGGAAGGCCGCCGCTGCGGCCGACGTCGGCCGCCATGGACTTGCCGGCACGCCGGCCGAACACCAGGATGTCGATCAGCGAATTGGTGCCCAGGCGATTGGCGCCATGGACGCTGACGCAGGCCGTCTCACCGGCGGCATAGAGGCCCGGCAACGGCGTGCTGCGCTCGTCGATCACCACGCGTGCGTTGGTGTCCGTCGGGACCCCGCCCATCGCGTAGTGCGCCGTTGGCGTGGTCGGGACCGGCTGGGTGATCGGCTCGATGCCCTGATAGACCCGCGAGAACTCGGTGATGTCCGGCAGCTTGGAATCGATGACCTCCTTGCCAAGGTGGGTGAGGTCCAGGTAGACGTAGTCCTTGCCGCCGATGCCGCGTCCTGCGCGCAGCTCCATGGTGATCGCGCGACTGACCATGTCGCGCGGCGCCAGTTCCATGAGCTTGGGCGCGTACCGCTCCATGAAGCGCTCACCGCTGTCGTTGCGCAGGTAGCCGCCTTCGCCGCGGGCCGCCTCGGACAGGAGAATGCCGAGACCGGGGATGCCGGTCGGGTGGAACTGGTAGAACTCCATGTCCTGGAGCGGGACGCCGTGCCGGTACGCCAGCGCGCAGCCGTCGCCGGTCAGCGACATGGCGTTGGAGGTGGTGCGGAACATCCGCCCGAAGCCGCCCGTTGCGAGCAGCACGGCGGACGAGCGAAACACGTGCAGCTCGCCGTCTGCGATGCGGTAGGCCACCACGCCCTGCGTCTGGCCGCCCTCGACGATCAGGTCCACCACGTGGTACTCGTCGAAGAACTGGACGCCGTGCTTGATGCACTGCTGGTAGAGCGTCTGGAGAATCATGTGGCCGGTGCGATCGGCGGCGTAGCACGCCCGCCTGACCGGCCCCTCCCCGTAGTTGCGGGTATGGCCGCCGAAGCGCCGCTGGTCGATCTTGCCCTCCGGGGTCCGGTTGAAGGGCAGGCCCATGTGCTCCAGCTCGATCACCGTCTCGATGGCCTCGCGGGCCAGGATCTCCGCCGCGTCCTGGTCGACCAGGTAGTCGCCACCTTTCACGGTGTCGAACATGTGCCACTCCCAGTGGTCCTCCTCCAGGTTCCCGAGCGCGGCGCAGATCCCGCCCTGCGCGGCCCCGGTGTGCGACCGCGTGGGATAGAGCTTGGTGAGGACCGCGGTGGGAACCCCCTCGCGGGCAAGCTCCAGGGCAGCCCAGAGGCCGGCTCCGCCCGCCCCCACGATCAACGCTGGAAAGTTGTGGACCGTGCTGGCGCCTTGTCGCTCGGTGGTCAGGCTCACTGCGCGTGGCTCATGCGGGATTGCCCGACGGGCTGGGCAGCGTCAGGACAACGACGGTGCCCAGCACGAACAGGAGCCCGGCGATCAGGTAGAGCGTCCACAGGACGATCGGACGTGAGCGGGGGCCACGGACGTAGTCCTGGATGACGGTGCGAATGCCAAGGAACGCGTGCAGCAGCACCAGCATCAGCAGCGACCAGTCGATGGCCCGCCAGAAGAACTGGTTCCAGCGCTGGGTGGCAATGAACTCGGAGGTCTGCTGGGCCGGGTCGTAGATGAAGTGCAGGATGCTGAAGTGCGCCAGGGCCAGCACGAAGAGGCCCAGGCCGGAGAGGCGCATGAGGTACCACATGATCAGTTCCTTGCGGGAACCGACGGGCTTGACGCGCGCCCGGGTGGTACGCGAGATCTCGATTCGCGGCGGGGCTGCGGGTGCGGGTGGTGCCGGTGGCTGCGGAGGCGCCACGACCGGCGCCGGGGCCAGGGGATCGCTCATGACCGCCTCAACCCCCGAACCAGCCGCGCCACAGCGGACGCAGGATGATCAGCGCGCCGGGCACGCCGACGACCACGAAGATGATCCAGCTGGACCACCACAGCTTGCGGTGGTGCACGGTCATCGCCGGCCAGAGGTCGATGATGATGATGCGCAGTCCGTTCAGGGCGTGGTACAGCAGCGCCGCGCCGAGGATCGCCTCCAGGAACCGGCCAGGGATGCTCGAGTAGAACTGGAGCAGCGTGTCGTAGGCCTTGGGGTCCCCGCCGACCAGGTAGATGTCGACGACGTGGAGAACCACGAAGAGCCAGATGCCGATGCCACTGATGCGGTGGAACAGCCAGGCCCAGCTGCCCTCGCGACCCCGATAGCTGAACATGTAGCCCAGGTAGCGCAGCATCAGGCGCTCGTCCGCAGGCGCCGAGGGTGAGCAGGAAAGGCTGATTCCACGCGGCGGGCGGCGTCAGTCAGGGCTGTTCTCGGCCGCACGGGACACCACGGCATTCTAGCCTGCGACCGCGCAGCGGGCGGAGCCACCGCGCTCCTGTACCATCGGACGGCAGTGAAGCTCCAGGAGCACCATTCCAAAACCCTCCTTCGCCGCGCCGGGCTTCCCGTGCCGCCATGGTCGGTGGCTTCGACGGCGGCCGAGGCACGCGCGGAGGCCGAAGCGTATCTCCGTGACGGTGCCCAGCGGGTCGTGATCAAGGCCCAGGTGCTGGCCGGTGGGCGCGGCAAGGCGGGCGGCGTCAAGCTGGCCTCCACGGCCGCGGAGGCGGAGCAGGTCGCGTCGCAGATCCTTGGCATGAGCATCAAGGGCATCACCGTCCGGCGTGTCATGGTCACACCCGGCGCAGACATCGTCCGGGAGCTGTACCTGGCGGCTGTACTCGATCGCACCGCCAAGCGCATCCGTCTCATGGGCTCGGCAGAGGGCGGCATGGAGATCGAGGAGCTGGCCGAAACCCGCCCGGAACAGATCCACAGCCTGTTCGCGCATCCGCATCTGGGCCTGCTCGACTACCAGGCCCGAGAGATGGCCTTTGCGCTGGGGCTCGCCGCCCACCTCCCGGCCGCAGCCGGCATCGCGAAGGGCGTCTTCCGCGCCATGGTGGACAACGACGCGGACCTCGTCGAGATCAACCCGCTGGCGGTCGTGCGCACCACCAACGCGGACGGCTCGATCACCGACTCGCTGCAGGCGCTGGACGCGAAGGTCACCATCGACGATTCCGCGCTCCACCGCCACCCGGACCTGGAGGCCATGCGGGACCTGGACGAGGAGGACCCGGTCGACATCGAGGCGCGAGCCCAAGGCCTCAGCTTCATTCGGCTGGATGGCACCATCGGCTGCATGGTCAACGGCGCCGGCCTGGCCATGACGACCATGGACCTGGTCAAGCGTGCGGGTGGCGAGCCGGCCAACTTCCTGGACATCGGCGGCGGCGCGCGCGCGGACAAAGTCGCGGCGGCCCTGCAGCTGATCCTCGCCGACCACCACGTCCAAGCGGTGCTCGTGAACATCTTCGGAGGCATCGCGCGCGGCGACGAGGTGGCTCGCGGGCTGGTCGAGGCGCGATCTCGGCAGGCGCGAAACGTGCCCATGGTGGTGCGCATCGTGGGGACCAACGCGGACCTCGCGGCCGAGATCCTGGCGCAGGCGGGCGAGGGCATCCAGACCGCCACCAGCCTGGACGAGGCCGTGCAGAAGGCCGTCGCGATCGCGGCCGGATCGGCGGCACCCGCGTGAGCATCCTGGTCGACCGCCAGACACGGCTGCTGGTCCAGGGCATCACCGGCCGCGAGGGCACGTTCCACGCGGAGCAGATGCAGGCCTACGGCACGGTCATCGTGGCCGGCGTGACCCCTGGCAAGGGCGGCCAGACCGCGCTGAGCGGCAGTGTCCCGGTCTTCGACACGTGCGACCAGGCCGTCCGCGAGACGGGCGCGAACACGTCCGTGATCTACGTTCCGGCCGCGGGTGCTCCGGACGCCGTCCTGGAGGCGGTCGGCTCGGGCATCCGCACCGTCTTCTGCATCACCGAGCACATCCCGGTGCTGGACATGCTCAAGGTCGTCGCGGAGGTGGAGCGCGTCGGCGCGCGCCTGATCGGGCCGAACTGCCCTGGCGCAACCTCCCCGGGCAAGGCAAAGGTGGGCATCATCCCGGGCTCCATCCATCGGGAGGGCCACGTCGGCCTCGTCAGCCGCAGCGGCACGCTCACCTACGAGGTGGTGCAGGCGCTGACGGACCATCGCATCGGCCAGTCGACCTGCGTTGGGATCGGCGGCGACCCGATCGCGGGCAGCAGCTTCATCGACATCCTGGCGCTCTTCAAGGACGACCCGGACACCCACGGCATCGTGCTCATGGGCGAGATCGGCGGCGGCGCGGAAGAGGCCGCGGCGGCGTGGCGGGCGGAGCATCTCCCGGACGTACCCATGGTGGCGTTCATCGCCGGTCGCACCGCGCCGCCGGGACGCCGCATGGGCCATGCCGGGGCGATCATCAGCGGCAGCGGCGGCACCGCGGAGAGCAAGATCCGCGCGCTCGAGGCCGCCAACATCCGGGTCGCCGACTCCCCTTCGCAAATTCCGCAGCTGCTGATCCAGGCGGGCATCAAGCCGCACTGAGCCATTCCCGTCGCCCACTCGCGAAGCCATCCTCGGCCGCTGCGGGCAGCGGGAACGCGTCGTTCAATGGCAGTGCCCCGGTCGCCAATCCGTTCCCGCGGTATCCGATCGACACCTACCAGATCGCCAATCCGGGCATCTTCAGCACAGGGATCAGCTCGGAACCAAGCCAAAAGGGCGTGCGGCTGACGCAGGTCGTGACCCGCGTCCACCGCTGAGGTCAGTCCGTCGCCGGGCTCATCGGTTTCGACGTCGCCCAGGCCGGTCCGCCGGGCGCCTCGATCAGTTCCACCAGCACGCCCCCGCAGCTCGACGGGTGGAGGAAGGCAACCGGTCCCTCGGCACCGGGCCGCGGCGCCGTGTCGATGAGCTGAACGCCGTCCGCGGCGAGCTGATCGAGCGTGGCCGCGATATCGGCCACCTCGAAGCAGACGTGGTGGAAGCCCTCCCCCCTGTTGGCCAGGAAGCGAGCCACGCCCGTCGTGTCGTCCGTCGGCTGTACCAGCTCGATCTTCGATTCCCCGACCGGAAGGAAGGCGATCGTCACCCGATCCGAGGGTATCGGCAGGACGGTCTCGACCCGCATACCCAGCGTGTCGCGCCAGAACCGCAGTGAAGCCTCGACGTCGCGCACCACCACGGCCACGTGGTGGACCTTGCCGAGGCCACGGATCGTGTTCGGAACCGCCGGCAGTGCGGACATATCGAACGCTTGTTCTCTTTCCATCAGACCGTGATCAGCTCGCGGTGCTCGCCGAAGGCCACGCGCAGCCGGTCGCTGATCTCGCCGAGCGTGGCACGCGCCTTCACCGCGTCGATGATCGTCGGCAGGAGGTTCTCCGTGGAGGCCGCCCGCGCGTCGAGCGCGTCCATGGCGCGCTTCCAGGCCTCCGGGTCGCGCTCGGCGCGCAGACGTCGCACGCGCAGGACCTGGTCGATTTCGCCCTGCGGGTCGATGCGCTGGAGTGGCGGCGAGACGGACTCGCCGTCCATGAAGCGGTTGACTCCGACCACGATGCGCTCCCCCGCTTCCACCTCGCGCTGGACCCGGTAGGCCGCCTCCTGGATCTGGCGTTGCTGGAACCCGGCGTCGATGGCCGCCAGCGTGCCGCCCAGGGCCTCGATCTGGTCCAGGTAGTCCTGCGCGGCCGCCTCCAGCTGGTTGGTGAGCGTCTCCACGTAGTAGCTGCCGGCCAGCGGGTCCGGCGTCTCGGTCACGCCAGCCTCGTAGGCGATGATCTGCTGCGTCCGGAGCGCCAGCCGCGCGGACTCCTCGGTCGGCAGCGCCAGCGCCTCGTCGCGCGCGTTGGTGTGCAGCGACTGTGTTCCACCCAGCACCGCCGCAAGCGCCTGGAGCGTGGTCCGCACCACGTTGTTGTCGACCGACTGGGCCGTGAGGCTGGAACCGGCCGTCTGGACGTGGAAGCGGCACATCATGGAGCGCGGGTTCCTCGCCCCGAACCGGTCGCGCATGAGGCGCGCCCACATGCGCCGCGCGGCCCGGAACTTGGCCACCTCCTCGAAGAGCTCGCTCCAGGCGGCGAAGAAGAAGCTCAGGCGGCCGGCGAACACGTCGATGTCCAGCCCTCGCGCGCGCGCCGCATCCACGTAGGCGATCGCGTCGGCGAGCGTGAAGGCCAGCTCCTGGGCCGCCGTGGCCCCGGCCTCGCGCATGTGGTAGCCGCTGATG
>CAZENL010000088.1:0-12543 GCA_964513505.1 uncultured Anaerolineaceae bacterium | reverse complement strand
GCCGCGCGGCGCATCTGGTGGAAGCTGATGACGCAGCGCTATCGCGCCGAGAACGAACGAAGCACCTGGATGCGCTTCCACACGCAGACCGCGGGCGTGTCGCTCACCGCCCAGCAGCCGCTCAACAACCTGACGCGTGTTGCCATCCAGGCGCTGGCGGCGGTCCTGGGCGGGTCACAGTCGCTGCACACGGACGCGTACGACGAGGCGTGGGCCGTGCCGTCCGAGAACGCCGCGCTGCTGGCCCTGCGACAGCAGCAGGTGATCGCAGCGGAGACGGGCGTGACCAACACGGTGGATCCGCTCGGCGGGTCGTGGTTCGTGGAATCGCTCACCAACGAGGTGGAGCGCCAGGTGTGGCGCTACCTGGACGAGATCGACCGCCTCGGCGGCATGGTCAGCGCGGTGGCCAGCGGGTATCCGCAGAAGGAGGTCGCGGACGCTGCCTACCGCTTCCAGCGCGAATTCGACGCCGGCGAGCGGGAGATCATCGGCGTCAATGCGTATGCGGATCCCGATGAGCGCGTTGAGATCCCGCTGCTGGAGGTCTCCGAGGACAGCCGCCGGCGGCACCTGGACCGGCTGGAGCGCACCCGGCGCGAGCGGGACCCGGAGAAGGTCGCGGGCGCCCTGGCGCGGCTGCGCGACCTGGCGGGGCGACCCGGTTCCTCGGAGGCGAACGTGATGCCGGCTCTCATCGAAGCGGCCAACGCCTACGCCACGCTCGGGGAGATGTGCGGCGTCTTCCGCGCCGTCTTCGGCGATTACCGCGAGCCGGTCGCCGTCTGATGGATCCGGCACACGTCACCGGTTGGGCCGCGGACGAGAACGAGCTGGCGAGCTTCCTGGACGAGCCGAACCTGGCCCGCGTCGGCACGATCGACCGCCACGGCTTCGCGCACGTCACGCCGGCCTGGTATCACTGGGACGGCGAGAAGTTCTACATCGGCGCGGACGCCGCAGATGCCAAGGTGGCCAACGTGCGCCGGTCCGGCATGGCCTCCATCGAGATCGACGGGGACGTGCGCCGCAAGCGCGGCATCCTGGCCAGGGGCACGGCGGTGGTCGTGGATGGTCCGGAAGGCAAGGCTGCATACGAGCGGATCAGCATCCCCCAGGTGCGCCGCTACTTGCCGGATCGCGGACCGATCGAGATGGCCGCCAAGATGGCCTCCAAGGGGGACCCCGTGGTGATCGAGGTGCTCCCCGCCGGCATCATCAGCTGGGGACGCTGACAGGACCTGGCACGTTCGTACCGTCCATCACAGCGTCGAGCCGCTCCACGAACGGCTGCGCTCGAAGCTCCTCGAAGATGCGGCGGCTGACGGGAAGGGCGGCCCGCAGCGCCGGATGATCCGGGCCGAGCAGCAGCGCCCCGTCGAGGCCAAGCAGGGCCTGGTCCCAGCGCAGGCCCAGCCGTTGCGCCGTCAGGAGGCATTCGCCGAAGCTCGCGCCCGCCTCGTCGGCGGAGCCGGTCACGGCCGCCAGCGCGGCGCGCATGACGCCAGCGTCGAAGTCGACGCTGCCGCCGTGGAGTCGTAGCTCGACGAATTGGTTGAGTAGACCGGCCAGCCACTCGGCGTCGCGCGCCCAGGCCGCCGCACGTGCGGCCAGGGGCAGTGACCCGAACTGCCGGCCGGGAACGATCTCCGTCTCCCGCACCCAGCCGGCGGCGGCTTCAGCGAGACGGCCCTGTGCAAACTCGACGGCTGCCCTCACGTTGGCCAGCTCGGCGCGGGCCTGAAGGTCGGCCCTCGTGGTCACGTCATTGCTGATCAGCTCGATCAGGCTGGTGATCGAGTCGCCCCGGTAGGCCTCGATCACGCCGATCCACTCCGACAGCACGACACGATCCGTGCTCGCGATGTCGTCCCGAAGCCGGGTCTCGATCTGTTCCACGGCCCAGTCCCATTCGCCGAGCCGGAGCGAATAACGCGCCGCGTTGGCGAGCAACAGGATCTCGCTGCTGGCGATGCCGCGGCGGCGGGCGAGCGACAGGCCGGCACGCGTGACCTGTAGCCCGGCGCGGCAATCCGTGGCCAGGTAGACGTCCGCGCCGTTGACGTAGCCGCGCATCGCCGACGGGTAGCTGCCGGCCTCACTCATCTCCGTCCCTGCCCGCATCAGCGCGCTGGCCTCGGCGAGCCGGCCGGCGTAGGCCAGCGCGCCGCCCTTGGAGATCAAGGTGTCCGCGACGACCTCATCCAGGCCGGCGTGCTCGGCCGCGTCCAGCACCTGCTCCGCGACGCCGAGTGCCTCCTGCCAGCGCCGCACAAGGTACAGGCCGCGGGCGCGCTGGCCGGACAGGCCGATCTCATCGTTGGTACCGACCGGCACGGCCGCGCCGCAGAGCTCCTCGATGATCTCCAGCGCCTCCTCGACCCGGCCCGCGTTGATGAGCCCATCGGTCAGGATCCTGGTCGCCCGCACGACGCCGTCGTGGTCGCCGCGTTCGGTGCGCTCGGCCAGGGCCGCGTTGGCGTGCTGCTCGCCTTCGTCGTGGCGACCGGCCAGGAAGGCTGCCGAGGCGGCACGCTCCAGGATCTCCGAGCGCTCGCTGCCCTCGGGGGTCAGATCCAGTGCCTGGGTGAGGAAGGCAAGTGCCTGGAGGTTGGAGCCCAGCGATGTGGCTCGCTCGGCGGCGCCGTTCAGCGCGCTGCGTGCCTGCACCGCGGCCGCCTCCGCCTCGGCGCCCGGCCTGGACGCCAGGTGGGCGGCCACGCAATGGGCGGCGAGCACGCCGGCCACGTCCCCGCTGTGCAGGTCCTGGAAGTAGCGAGCCGCCGCGAGATGCCGCGCCCGCCGATCGCTCCGCGCGAGCGTGTCGTAGGCGACTTCACGGATGAGCGCGTGCACGAAGCGGTACTGGCCGCGTTCGGGGCTCCGCGGATCCGTTACGAGCGTGAGGATCTCGCGACGGACCAGGTTGCGCAGCGAGCCCTCGAGATCGGCCGGCGGCGTGCCGGAAACGGCTGTCAGCGCCTGGGTCGTGAAGCTCTGGCCCAGGACGGCGGCAGCGCCGAGCACGCCCCGATCGGCGGCCGGCAGCGTGTCCAGGCGCCCGGCGATCAGCGCAGTCAGCGTGTCGGGAAGGGCGAGCGCTCCGAGATCGCCCGCGATCCGGTAACCACCGTCCACCAACTCGAGGCGGCCCTCGGCGGCCAGCCCGCGGACCGTTTCCACCGCGTACAGCGGCGCCCCATCGGCACGTGCCACGAGCGTGCGGACGGCCTCATCGGGCAGTGCCGGCACAAGGCCGGCCAGCAGCACCCGCATGCCCGCCTCCGGCAGTGGCTCCAGGTAGATCGAGCTGTAGTTGCGCGTGCCGGCGCCCCAGCCGGGGCGCTTGTCGTGGAGTTCGGGGCGCGCCAGTGTCACGACGGTGATGGGGACGTTCCGCGACCACTCCAGCAAGTGGTCGACGAAGTCGATCAGGCCCAGATCGGCGTCGTGGAAGTCCTCGAAGACCATCACGACCGGCGCACCCTCGGCCAGGCGCTCAAAGAAGGAACGCCACGCGCCGAACAACTCCCGTACCGGCGTTCCGGCGTGCAGACCGAGCAGCGTCAGCAGCGCTCCCTCGATCCGCTCACGCTCCGGCCCGTCCGGGACGTACTGGTCCACGGTCGCTCGCAGCCTGGACCGGGTGGTGACTTCGTCATCGGTCTCCAACAGCCCGGCGCGGCTGCGCACCATCTCGCCGAGCGCCCAGAGCGTGATCCCATCACCGTGGGCGGGCGATCGCCCGACGTGCCAGCGCACCTCCTCCGGCAGGCCGTCGACATACGAGAGGAATTCCGCCGCCAGGCGCGATTTGCCGATGCCGGCTTGTCCCATGACGGAGATCAGCCGGGGCCGACGGTCGCGATTCGTGGCCTGGAACAGGTCCTTCAGCAGCCGCAGTTCGTCGTCGCGGCCGACGAAATGCGGATTCGTGTCGCCTTCCGCGACCCGGGCTGGCACCCCGGCCTTGGCGTCGGTGAGCGGAGCGCCGCAGTTGCCGCAGAAGCGCTTGTCGGGCGGATTCGGGGCCCCACAGACAGCGCAGCTCATCCGGACCAGCGTAACCAAGCGTGGCCCATGCCGTCACTCCGGGTAGCATCCGCGCCATGTACATGCAGGCTTTGGAGTTTCTTGAGGATGAGCGGGATTCGTGGCGACCTTTCGAAGCGCTCGGCGCGCTCTCGGACGGAGCGCTCGAACGCGCGGCCGCGATCGACTCGCCGGCCCACGGCTGGAGCGGCCGCGACCTGATCACGCACATGGTGGCGTGGCGCGAGTACGCGCTCGCGGTCGCGCGCGACCTGGCACTCAACGAGCACAGTGATACGCAGCGGCGCCTCGACGAGGAGTGGGACCGGGTCGGCCAGGAGGCGGTCAACGCGCGTCTCTTTGCCGAGTGGAGCGACCTGACGACGGCAGAGGTTCGTCATCGGCTGGAGACCATTCCGGGCGAGCTGCGCGGCTACCTGACCGTCGTGCCGGAGACGCGTTGGATCAAGAACGCCGAGGTCCAGCGAACGTTCGTGGAATCCACGCTGGAGCACGACGACCAGCACCGAGCCGACCTGGCATACATCCTGCAGGAGGCAGCCGGCGCGTGAGCTCGAACGCCGTCCCTGATTCCGTCGTTGGTGAGCTCTTGTCGCGACTGACCGGCGAGCTCGGAGAGGTGGCCGCTGTGCCGTCTGGAGCCGCGACCGAGTTCCGGCGCGGCAACCAGGTCTTCGCGGCGCTCCACGGCGGTCAGGTGTCGCTCCGCCTGCGACCGGACATCGCCGAAGCCGCTCTGCGTACCCCGGGCACCAGCGCGTCAACCCGGGGCGCCGACTGGATCGAGTTCCAGCCGGACCCATCCAATCAGCAGGACGTCGACCGCCTCCAGGCCTGGCTCACCATCGGCTGGCGCGCCGCGCAACGCCACAACTAACGCGACACTGGGCATTGCACGAATGTCGGCGAAGAATCCCCATGAGCCTCCGCCACGGCGCCGCAACATCGAGAAGGCCTTGCGCGAGTGGTACGAGGGCGAGGTCGCGTATGTCGCTGCCGGCCACCTCTACTCGGATCACATCCACCCGATCGATCTGTTGCGCCGCACCAGCTCGAAAGCCACGTGGCACAACAAATCGAAGGCCGCGTGGCTGAGCAGCGGCCTGACCGCGTATCGATTGGTGTGTCAATGGGCCGTGGCAGATGGGCTGCCGGTCCAGCCTCAACTCAACATCGATTTGCCGACGCCCGAACGCATCAATCCAAAGAAGCGCCCTCCATCGCGAAAGCAGGTCGAGCGTCTCCTGGAATCGCGTCGTTATCACAGCCCGCCGTCCTTGATCGTGCGGTCGTGGCGCGCGTGCGCAAAGCCGGGGCGATCAAAGGCCCTGATCGAAGAGCTCGGGTGGCACTTTCCCGAAGTCGGTGACCGGGAGGCGCATGAGTCGATCTATCTGCAGGCCGAATATCGAGGCAAGACGCCGGGCCCGTTCCACTACTTCCTCCGCGCGATCCAGATCACCTACGTGACCACCGACCTGGACATCCGCGTTCGGCCCGATGAGGCGATTGTCTAGCGTTCGCTGGCAGCACCTTATCCATGCCGGTTGCCACACCGCGCACTTCTCGAGTGTCGCGCTGGCGGCCAGACATAGATCGTGATGCCAACGGGAGCGTGAAACCTCCGCGGTTGGGTCATCCGACCATGCACGCTGCAGTACCTGATTGCCGATTCCCTCCTGGCGGGAGCCGACCCATGGATAGTGTGCTGTGGGCGAGCGGTAGACGAAGGCAACGCGACCGAAAGGCCGCTGCTGGCGCGGCCCGAGGCGAACACAGAAAAGCGCCCCGGCGAAGTGCCGAGGCGCTTGGGTGTCGTTTGGCGGCCGCGCGAGTCGCCGCCGATGTGACGGTCAGGAGGCCGCCGTCTCCACCTTGGCGGGTGCCGCGGGGGTAAAGGCCGCCAGGCCGAACTGCTGCTCCAGCTGCTCGAGCGGCCGGAAGCCGACCACGCCCTGGGGCTGCTTGCCGGGCTGGAAGAAGGCGATGGTGGGGATGCTCATGACGTTGAACGCCTGCTGAAGCCCGGGGTTCGCGTCGACGTCGACTTTCACGACGTCAACGGTGCCCTCGTACTTGGCCGCGAGCTTCTCCATCTCCGGGGCGACCATGCGACAGGGTCCGCACCAGACCGCCCAGAAGTCGACCACTACGGGCTTGTCGTTGTGGAGGACCATTTCCTCGAAATTCGCGTCTGTCGCAACCTTGATGGCCATCGAAGATGCGTTCCTTTCCCGCCCTCTTGGAGCGATTCCGCCCGGGATTGTCCGAGCAACGTGCGTTGTTGATTCGCCGCTTAACGGGCGAGCGACTGGATGAGCTTGTACGCCTCCAGGACCCGCGGATCCGAAAGACGATAGAGCACGGTATTGCCCTCGCGGCGCGTGGCCACGAGACCGGCCTGCCGCAGCACCGCCAGGTGCTGGCTCATATTGGGGATCTGGCAGCTGGCGTCTCGGGACAGCTGCCCGACCGATCGCTCGCCCGTGGCGAGCACCTCCAGCACGCAGAGCCGCTTGGCATCCGCGAGCGCGTGGCTGATCGCAGCGTAGCGCTGGCGGTCGGCCTCTGGTGACACGTCGATGTCCGGGCAATCCAGCTCCGGCGCGGCGGCCGGGGCATAGCTGCGAGTGGCATCGGCCGCGTTCAGGAGATCGGTCACCGACAGATGATCTCACCGTTTGCGCAAACACGCAAGTAGAGAATCGGGGCGGTGAATCGTCCGCGCGCGGCGATCGCGTGGCACGCGCTACCGTGGCGCCGTGACGCAGTTCGCCGAGACGCCGCAGCACGACATGCCGCTGGAGCAGATCCAGGCCGCCGCCGCGCGAATCCGCGGTCGTGTGCATCGCACGCCGATGCTCTCTTCGCGGAGCGCTGCCACGGCACTGGAGGCCGCCCTTGGCGTGCGGATCGGCGCCGGCCCGGGAACGGACTCCGAGCCGCGGTTGTTCATCAAGGCGGAGCACCTCCAGATCACCGGCTCGTTCAAGCCCCGTGGGGCCGTCAACCGGGTCGAGCGGCTGACCGCCGAGGAGCGCTCGCGCGGGCTGATCACGCTGTCCGCCGGCAACCATGCGCAGGCCGTGGCCTATGCGGCACGGACCGCCGGCACGCCGGTCACCGTGCTCATGCCGGCGGGTGCCTCGCGGGCGAAGGCGGACGCTGCGGCTGGTTACGGGGCCGAGGTGATCCTCTACGGCGACCACGTCGGCGAGACGTTCAAGCGCATGGAGCAGCTGCGCGACGAGCGTGGCCTGGTCTTCGTCCACCCCTTTGACGACCCTGACGTCATCGCCGGCCAGGGCACGGTGGGCCTGGAGATCGTCGAGGACCTGCCCGAGGTGGACCTGGTCGTGGTAGGAGTCGGCGGGGGAGGGCTCATCTCCGGCATCGCGGCGGCCGTCCATCAGCTGCGGCCCGGGGCGCGCGTGATCGGCGTGGAACCGGAGCGCAGCAACGCGCTGAGTCTGGGGTTGGCGGCCGGCGAACCGGTCAACCTGACGCCGGTCTCGATCGCGGATGGACTTGGTGCGCCGTTCGCGGGCCGATGGACGATCCCGCTGGCACGCCGCTACGTCGACGACGTGGTGCTGGTCGGTGAGGCCACCATCGCCCGCGGCGTGGCCTTTGCGCTCGAGCGCATGAAGCAGTTGCTGGAACCGGCGGGCGCGGCCGCACTCGGCGCGCTGCTGTCCGGCCGTATCCCGGTAGGCGCCGGAGAAACCGTGGTGGTGGTCGCCTCCGGCGGCAACATGGACCTCTCGCGCCTGCCCCAGATCCTGGAGCTCGCCGCAGGCTGAATCGGCATACCGGGCTCGGATACGCTCTGCCGGGGGTCAGCCGCACAGTCACCGAGGTGCTCAGGTGATGAGGTCACGCATGGGCCTGCCCCGCTCACTCACGGTTCGCGTGGCCACGCGCGTAGCGGCACTGGCCGTGGCGCTGGTCATTGCCGGAGGCGCCATCGGTTACCAACCGCCACTCCGCCAATAACCATGAGCACGGGACGGTGACCTACCAGATCATCATCCAGCGCGAATCTGACGAGATCTCACAGGTCTGGACGAACGTCTGGAAGAGCCCCAAGCAGAGTGCCACCGTCTACGAGAGCACCTCGGTGCCATTCGGGGTCCGCACCATCCCCTGGGTCCACGCGAGTGCCTTCTGGTACCGCATCCTCATCAAGCTCGTCTGGAAGACGCCGAGTGGCGTCGTCGGGACTCTCAAGCATTGGTACAACTACTACGAGTGGACCGGCGGGGGCGCCGACACCACCTTCATCGGCGGGTGCGTGTCGCAGGCGAGCTAGGCCGACGATCAATAAGGGTGCCGCGAAACGGCACCCTTATTCGAAATCCATCTCGCGCAATCGGTCCTCGTCGAAGCCCGCGTGGTGCGCCAGCTCGTGGACGACCGTCTTGCGGACTTCCTCCGCCAGCTCGTTCGGCTCGGGAAAGTCCTCCTCCAGGGCCAGCCGGAAGAGTGTGATCTTGTTCGGGAAGGGCACCAGGTCGGCGCCGTACTCGATCAGGGGCGTGCCCTCGTACAAGCCGTAGAGGCCGTAGCGCCCGAGCGGCCGGCCGCGGGTGTCGCGGCTCTGCTCGCGGGTCGGCTCGTCCTCGATCACCACGGCCACGCCGTCGAGCAGCCGCACGAACGGCTCGGGCAGCCCATCCAGCGCGCGCTCCACGAGCAATTCGAACGAGGACGGCCCCGGCTCCGGCACGCGCGTGCGGCGGCCGGGATGCCGGCGACACAGCGCGCCGCGACGTCGGATGGGCATGGGCTGCCTATGCTAGCCGCGTGACCCAGCTGGCAACGGAGTGGCCCGGAGACCACGACCCGTTGCAAGGCGGGCCGCCGCCCGATCTCCGCGCGGAACCCGAATCGCTGGTGGTCCAGATGGACACCGGGGAGCGGATTCACTTCCTCGACTGGGGCGGGCGGGCGGGCGCGTCCGACGCGGCGGCCGCCCTGCCGCCGGTGGTCCTGGTTCACGAGCTTTCACAGACGGCCTGGAGCTGGGCACCGGTCGCCCGACGCTTGCGCGGGTTGACGCGCACGATCGCGGTCGACCTGCGCGGGCACGGGCTGTCGGAGGCGCCGAGGACGGGCTACGAGCTCGAGTCGCTCGGCACGGACCTCCTCACGGTCATGACCGCGTGTGGTTGGGGCGAGGCTGTGAACGGCCCCGCGGCGGTGATTGCCGGTCACGGTGCGCTGGGTGCCGCGGTGGCCGCGACGGCCGCGGCGCTCGAACCAGACTCGGTGGCGGGTCTCGCGTTCGTCGACGGCGGCTGGGAGGAGCTCGGTGAGGCGACCGGCATGTCGTCCGCCGAGTACGTGGCCGCGGTCGCCGAGCCACCGGAGCTGCTGGCTTCGATGGATGTGTTCCTGAAGGATCGCCGGAACTTCGACCCGGGAGCCTGGGACGCCGACCAGGAGCGTGCTGCCCGCGCCCAGGTGGACCAGAAGCCCGCCGGTCACGTGGCGTTCGTGGCTCGCGCCATGGTCGTCAAGATGGTCGTGGACGCTGTCTTCGGCTTCCGGCCGCGCGACGTGGTGCCGTGGCTGGCCGTGCCGTTGCTGGTGGCAGTGGCCGCTTCGGGCAGCGCGGACGACGAGACGGTCCGCGAACGCCGGCTGGCGCTGGACGACCTGGTCCGGGCGCGCGTTGCGGCCCCGGGCGGTGGCACTCCAACGCGGATTGCCACGTTCACGGGGAGCGGCCACAACCTGATGCGCTACCGCCCCGACGAGCTCAGCGCGGAGCTGGCCGCGCTCCTGGATGTTGCCGCCGGTCGCTGAGCGCTGCACAGATCGAGCGCGGCCCTCCCCGAGACCTCCGGCGCCCGTCCCCCAGCCGCACTTTGCACAAAGTGTCCGGCACCCCACCTCGAATTACCCGCTTCGAGCGCCGGAGCGCCCGCCGAATGGCATTTGG
Source organism: uncultured Anaerolineaceae bacterium (assembly GCA_964513505.1). GTDB lineage: Bacteria > Chloroflexota > Limnocylindria > Limnocylindrales > CSP1-4 > JAFMJV01. The sequence goes on along the minus strand of CAZENL010000088.1, from coordinate 2,543 downwards.
GAGGCGATTCTTGGACTCTTTGTGCATTCGAGGGCGATAACGCCGTCGGGGAGACGTGTCAGCCAGGTCTGAGCCGGTTAGCCATGGACGCTTTGTGCAATCCGGCCAGGTTGGCCGCGCTTCTGCGGGTCGCCGCGGCCCGTTGAAGGGCGGCGCGTACCTGTCCGGCGGCCGGCCTCCTACCAGCGTTCGTGCGCGGGATGCCCCGGTTTCACGGCCACGAACCGGGCGCGACACGTTGCGGTGACCACGCCGCCGGAGCTCAGCTCCGCCTCGACGGTCACGCGGTCGCCATGCGACTCCGCGACCCAGGAACGCAGATGGACCGGAGCGTCGCTCGGCGTCGGCTTGCGCATGGTCACGTGGAAGTCGGCCGTCACGGTGGTCGGCGGCTTGTCCAGGCCGCGCTCGCGCATCAGGTGGGTGGCCGCGGTCCAGTTGGAGTGGCAATCCAGCAGCGTGCCCACGATGCCGCCGTTGAGCACGCCCGGGAATGCCTCGTGGTGCGGTGATGGCGTCCAGTCCGCGGTGGCCTCGCCGGCCCCGTCTCCGAAGGAGCGGATGTGCAGGCCTTCCGGGTTGGCGGGGCCGCAGCCGAAGCAGATCGACTGCGGTGCGTAACGTTCCTGGAGGCTGACCTCGGGCGGCATCGGGCGAAGTCTAGGTGCGCAACCTTGCGCGTGATCCTGCGTGGCGTACGATGCGCAAATGCCGGACTACCTCATCCTCGCGATCATCCTGCTGATCGCCGTTCTCATCTGGCGCGGACCCAAGATGCTGCCCCAGTGGGGCGCGGCGCTCGGGCGCGGCGTTCGAGAAGTGCGCAGCCACGTGGACAAGACCTTTGGTGACGACAAGCCCAGCGAACTGAGCGACGGCGGGATCGAGACCACCACGACGACGACCACGATTCGCCGCGACACCACCAAGGCGCCACGCCCCTGACGATCCCGCGGGCATGACCGATCTGCCCGACAACGTGCGCGAGCTGGTCGACGAGATCGAGCACGAGATGGGCGAGGACGGGCCGGCCGTTTTCGGCAAGCCCGGTTCGGACATCGACGGCTCCCACCCGTGGGCCGACCACGCCACCGACGGCTCCGTGGGCCCCGTCGAGCTGGCCGTGCGCGAGATCCTGACGGAGATCGGCGAGGATCCCGAGCGCCAGGGCCTGCTGGGGACTCCGGCGCGCGTGCACCGAATGTATGCAGAGCTGACCGCGGGCTACCACGTCGATCCGGAGCGCCTGGTCAACGGCGCCATCTTCGATGTCGACTACAGCGAGATGGTGGTGGTCAAGGACATCCCCTTCTACTCGCTCTGCGAGCACCACCTGCTGCCGTTCTTCGGGACCGCGGCCGTGGCCTACATCCCGCGCGGCCGCGTCCTGGGCCTCTCCAAGATCCCCAGGCTCGTGGAGATGTATGCGCGCCGGCTCCAGGTCCAGGAGCGGCTGACGCAACAGGTGGCCGACTTCCTGATGCAGCGCCTGGATCCCAAGGGCGTCGGCGTGGTGATCGAGGCCACGCACCTGTGTGCCGTGATGCGCGGGGTGCGCAAGCCGGGCACGATCATGACCACGTCCGCCGTGCTTGGACTCTTCCGCTCCAACGACAAGACCCGTGCGGAGTTCTTCTCGCACTTGGCACGGCCCGCACCAGGGGCGTCGTAGCCCGAGGCCTACCCGCGTGGTCTGACGTGCCGCGTCGGGGCTCCAGGTCGCGCTGGTAGACCATAGTGGCGTAATCCCTACTAATTCGATAGACTAAGCAGAGAAGGGCAGTCATCCGGGCCGATCGGGCCCTCGGAATCCGGTGCTCCCTCGGACATTCGCCCGCCGCTGGTGGGTGAGGGACGCATGACGAGAGGGTTTCCATGGCTACGGCGTTCGCGACGCGTCTCCCTTCGAGTTCGGCCACGACCGTGCAACCACACCACACGGAACGAGACGGCTTCGCGCCGCTCCGCCCGAGGCGGCCGGACTACGCCCGAGCTCCGATCTCGGAGGGCTTCGACTGGGGATCCTGCCTGGCCGACGTGGGACCGGGTACCTGGTACCTGGTCGTCTTCCGCTCGGTTCGCCGCGCCGGGGCCGACGCCGAGATGCTGACCGAGTTCGATGACCTGGCCCACCGCGAAGCTCAGGCCGTTGGCGGGCTGCATTTCTACTTCAAGGGAGAACCCGATTCCCAGCGAGCGTGCCTGTCCCTCTGCTTGTGGCAGGACCAGCTGAGCGCCAGGGGAGCGCTGCAACTGCCGCGTCACCAGGCGGCCGCTCGGATCGCCGCGCAGATGTACGAGTCGTTCAGCCTCGAGCGCTATTCGTTGACCAAGCACGCCGATGGGCGGCTGGACTTTCTCGGAGGCTAGATCGGTGGCGCGGCGTTGTGGACGAGTTCGAGTGCCATATCCGCGAACCAGCGACCCGCGGCCGGCGCGATCACCCCGCGCACGGGATCGGTCGGGCCGTTTGTCCAGCGGAAGCCTTCGCCGTCGGACTCGCCGGGGATCTTGATCCAAAGATAGGCGTCGACGAGTGGCAC
>CAZENL010000087.1:0-12603 GCA_964513505.1 uncultured Anaerolineaceae bacterium | reverse complement strand
CTGCCGAGGTGTCGATGAGCAGCTGGTCGTCCGGGGCGATCTGGTCGGTCGGCGGAATCGGCGTCATTCGCGCCAGCGGGTGCGGTCCTCGCGCAGCTGCTCGGCCCAGTTCGGCGGGTACACACCGGCCAGTGCGCCCGCGTAGCTGGGCAGGACGCGCTCCATGCGGATGGCGCCGTCCTGAACGCTGACCAGGAACGTGTCGCCGGTCGACGCGCCGATCTGGCTCAGGAGAGCGTCCGGAACGGTGACCTGATTCTTGCGACGCAACCGGACCCTGGCAGTGGCATGCGCTTCGATGACCATGGGTCCGACCATATCAGAATGGTGCGACGGATTCCAAGTCGTCGTACCAGACTCACCGCTGGAGATCGAGCGTGGCGGTCCATGCCACCGCGGCCATCAGTTCCGGGCGGTGGGTCATCACGACCAGGGTTCGGCCGGCCGCGGCGCTGACGATGGCGGCGACCAGGGCAATGGCCGTCTCGTCGTCCAGGTGCTCCGTCGGCTCGTCGAAGATGACGATGGGGAAGTCCGCCAGCAGGGCGCGCGCCAGGGAGAGCCGCTGGCGCTGGCCGCCGGAAAGCCGCTGGCCTGTCTGGCCGACCAGCGTGTCCAGCCCATTGGGCAGGGACTCCACCCATGGCAACAGCTGTGCGCGCGCCAGGGCGGCCGCGATCTCGGCGGCGCTGGCGGCGGGACGGGCAAGGCGGAGGTTCTCCAGCAGCGTCGTATCGAACAGGTGCGGGTCCTGCGCGCACAGGCCGACGACGCGGCGCACGTCCTCACCCGCCAGGCGCGGCAGCTCGACGGGGCCATCGGCGCCGACCAGCTGTACGGAGCCCGCCGACGGCTCCAGGAATCGCAGCAGGACCGCCGCCAGGGTGATCTTGCCCGAACCGCTTGGCCCCGTGACCAGGACGCGATCCCCCGCCCGGACCTCCAGGTTCGCGTCATGCAGCGCCGCCGGCCCGGCGGCGTACCGTGCCGACAGGCCGCAGATGCGCAGGCCGTACGGTCCTGCCGGCAAGGGCAGGGGAGCGGCAGGTTCCGTGACGGGATCCGGGCGCGCTAGCACATCCGCGACGCGTTCCGCCATCGCCGCCAACCCCGGCAGGTGCTGAGCGGCAGGCACCACGCCCGCGGCCATCTCGTGGGCCGCGATCGGGGTCAGCACCACCACCGCCAGGAACACTCCGTCCAGCGATCCGGCCCGGAGGGCGGCAATCCCCGCCACCAGTCCCAGCCACAGCGCGCCGCCGGCGGCGAGCGTGGCGAGCAGCGTCCCGATGCCGGCCCCCAGGGCCGTGCGTCCTTCCGCGGCCGCCAGGCGCGCATCAACGTCGTCGAGATGCCCGAGCCGCGCGGACGCTGCGCCTGCGACCAGCAACTCGGGCGCGCCGGACAGGACGTCCAACGCCTCTGCCGCCAGCTGGCCCCGGAGCGGGCTGACCCGACGATCCTGCCGGCGACTGACGGCCGCCGCGACCGCCGGCGCCACGAAGGCCACCAGGAGGAGGCTCACGCCGAGCACGATTCCCACCGCCGGCACCAGCACCCAGACGAGCCCGACCGCGCAGCCTCCGGCGATCAGGACCACGGCATAGGGCATCCCGACCCGGAGCCAGAGATCTGCCAGGCCGTCGATGTCCGACACCAGGCGGCTCAACAGGTCGCCCGAGCGGAATTCCGCCAGACCTGTCGGCGCAAGCACTTCCAGGCGCGCGTAGGCATGGGTGCGCAGCCGTCCGAGGATTCGGAACGCGGCATCGTGGCCGGCCAGGCGTTCTGCGTAACGGAGCACGCCGCGGCTGACGCCGAACGCGCGGACCGCCGTGACCGCGACCAGCAGGTACAGGACCGGGGGCTGCTGCGCGGCGCGGGAGATGAGCCAGCCGGAGGTGGCCGTGAGCCCGATCGCGGAGAGTGCCGCGCCGACGCCGAGCAACACGGCCAGCGCCAGGCGCCACCACACCCGGTCGCCGAGCCGCGCGACCGCCACGAGTGCCCGCATCAGGCGGCCAGCTGCTCGGCCGCCGCCGGGCCGGCAAGTGCCGCGGCTCGGATGGTGACCACGCGATCGGCAACGGCGATCGCCGCCGGACGGTGCGCCACCAGCAAGACGGCGGCGCCGCGTGCCGCCTCTTCGCGGAGAGCCGCGAGCACCATCGCCTCTGCCGCGCCATCCAGGCCGGCCGTCGGCTCGTCCAGCAAGAGGAGCGGCGCTCGGCGGAGCAACACGCGAGCCAGGCCGAGCCGCCGGCGCTCCCCGCTGGACAGGCCAAGGCCGCCTTCGCCGAGCCGCACGCTCGGGTCCGTTGCCGCGAGGCCAACCCGCACGAGGACCGCTGCCACCTCCGCATCGGTCGCGCGCTCGTCGCCGAAACGGACGTTCTCCGCGACCGTGCCGGCGAACAGGAACGGGTGCTGCGGCAACCAGGCGATGGAGCGCCACCACGCGTCGCGGTCCAGCGCGTCCAGTCGCACGCCCGCGCCGTCCGCCCCGAAAGCCGTCACGTGGCCTTCCGTCGGTGTCAAGAGCGCCGCCACGCAGTGCAGCAACGTGGTCTTGCCGGCGCCGCTGGGGCCCGTGATGGCCACGATCTCGCCACTCCGGACGGTCAGCGCGGCGGCATGCGGCGCTTCTACCTCACGCTCCGGCCACGACACGGAGAGGCCCTCCACGCGGATGCCACCGCGCGCCACGTCCGGGGGAAATGCCACGCCGCCGGCCTTACGGCTGCCTGCCGCGCCTGCCACGTCCGCCGCGACTGGAGCACCCGCCGCGTCGATCACCTGGAACGCTGCGCCCGCGGCGGCCAGCCCCTGCTCGCTGGCGTGGTAGTGCATGGAGAGTGCCCGCAGCGGCAGGTACGCCTCAGGAGCCAGCACCAGCACGAACAAGCCGGTGCGCAGGTCCAGCTCGCCTGCAACCAGGCGCAATCCAACGCCCACCGCAACCAGTGCCACGGACAGCGTCGCGCCCAGCTCCAGCGCAAACGACGACAGGAACGCAACGCGGAGCGTGCCCATGCTCTCGCGCCGGTACGCGTCCGTGGCCGCCTCCAGCGCGCGCACCTGCGCCCGTGACCGTCCGAAAACCTTCAGCGTGGGCAGACCCGCCACCACATCGAGGAAGGTCCGCGACAGGCGGTTGAGCGCATTCCAGCGCCCGCGGCTCCGCCTGGCCGTGGCCGACCCGATGAGCGCCATGAAGAGCACCATCACCGGGATCGTCAGGCCGATGGTCAGCGCCGCGATCACGTCCACGGTCCCCGCCGCGATCACCACCGCCAGCGGGACGACCACGCTCAGCGCCAGCTGCGGCAGGTACCGGCCGAAGTACGGATCCAGCCCATCCAGGCCGCGCGTGACCAGCGTGACCACGTCCGCGCGGGACCGGTCCGTCGCCTCCGGTCCCGGCACCATGGCCGCTGCCAGCACGCGCCGGCGCAGGGAGGACTTGACCGCAGCGGAGCAGCGCTGGGCAATCGACTCGGACGCCCAACTCGCCAGCGCCCGCGCGAGCAGCACCAACGCAAGCGCGGCCAGCACGCCGCCGAGCGCCTCGAGCGTGGCTCCTCCCAGGAACGCCGAGCTGATCGCGTCCGCAAGGAGTGCCGCCTGCGCGATGGCCAGGCCCGCGGTCAGGATCCCCAGCAGCACCGCCGCCGCGAGCGCGACCCTGGCTGCCGCGGCCGTCCGCAGCAGCCGGCGATCGAAGGACCTCAACCAGGCGTGGTCGGCGTCCGACCGGCGGAGACTCGCTTGCGGAAGACCCAGTAGGTCCAGCCCTGGTAGAGCAGCACCAGCGGGGTGAAGATCACCGCCACCACGGTCATGATGCTCAGCGTGTAGTGGGTCGCGGCCGCGTTGGTGGTGGTGAGGCTGAACGCCGCATCCGTCGAAGACGGCATCACGTCCGGGAAGAGCGCCACGAACAGGCAGGCCACGGCCAGCACGATGGCCAGCCCCGTGCCCGCAAACGTCAGCGCCTCACGCCCGGCGCGGTTGGCAACCAGGCCTCCGACGAGTGCCGCGGCCGCGAGCAGCGCCAAAACCGCGGAGCCCGGGTCTCCGTCCCGCACCTCGGTCCAGCCGAGGAACAGGACCGCCGCCACCGCCGCAACCAGCCCGGCCCGGAGCACCAGCGCATTGGCTCGGCGTCGCAGGTCACCTTCGGTCTTGAGCGCCAGGAAGGCGGCGCCGTGGGTGATGAACAACGCCAGCGTCGTCAGCCCGCCGAGCAGCGCGTAGGGGTTGAGCAGCGTGAACAGGTCGCCGGTGAAATGGTGCTGTGCGTCGATCGGCACGCCGGCCACGATGTTGCCGAAGGCCACGCCCCACAGGACGGCCGGCAGCAGCGAGCCGAAGAAGATGGCCGCGTCCCAGCGCCGGCGCCAGGCCGGCTCCGGCCGCTTGTTGCGGTACTCGAAGGCCACGCCGCGCACGATCAGCGCCACCAGGATCAGGAAGAGCGGCAGGTAGAAGCCGCTGAACAGCGTCGCGTACCACTCCGGGAACGCGGCGAAGGTGGCGCCGCCGGCCACCAGGACCCACACCTCGTTGCCGTCCCAGACAGGCCCGATGGTGTGGATGACGTCGCGCCGCTCGGCATCCGAGCGGCCGAGGAACGGCATCAGGATGCCGACGCCGAAGTCGAAGCCTTCCAGCAGGAAGTAGCCGATCCACAGGATCGCGATGAGGCCGAACCAGATCGTGGTCAATTCCATGGCTCGGTCTCCTCAGTACGCGAAGCTGAGGTGGTGGTCGGAGTCGTCGTCGTCGTCCGCTCCGTCGGTCGGAATCTCCGGCAGGCCGCCACGGATGCGGCGCAATAGCAGTCCCGCTTCCACCAGGGCCAGCACGCCGTAAAGCAGCGTGAAGCCGATCAGGCTGATCAGCACCTCGCCCATCGAAGTGCCGGGAGACACGCCGGCCGAGGTTGGCATCAGGCCGAAGACGATCCACGGCTGGCGGCCCATCTCCGTGAAGATCCAGCCGAGCGAGTTGGCAGCCAGCGGCAGGAACGGCAGCGCGATGGCCACGGCCACCGTCCACCGGCGAACGCGCGTCTTGCCGCGTCGCAGCGACCAGAGGATCCACAGCCCGGCCAGGCCGGCCAGCGCCCCCACGCCGATCATCAGCCGGAACGTCCAGTAGGTCAGCGGCACGATCGGCAGGTAGTTGCCGGGGCCGTACTGGGCCGTTTCCTGGGCCTGCACGTCATTGATGCCCTGGACCTCCCCATCGAACGCGCCGGTGGCCAGGAAGCTCAGCAGGCCCGGCACGCGGATCGAGAAGACGTCCTGCCGGCCGTCCAGGCTGCCGATCGTGAAGAGGGAGAAGCTGGCCGGCGTCTCCGTCTGGAAGAGCGCCTCAGCGGCGGCCATCTTCATGGGCTGCTGGGAGGTCATGACTTTGGCCTGCTGGTCGCCGGTGACCACCACCAGCACGGACGCGACGACGACCAGGGCCGCGCCGACTCGCGCGGCCGTCACGAACGCATCCCGATCCTCGATGGCGTGGCGCAACAGCCGCCACAGCGCCACTCCGGCCACGAACGCGCCGGCCGTCACGAAGGAGGCGGCAATGGTGTGCGTGAAGGCCACCACGGTGGTGTTCTGGAGGAGCACGGCCGCGAAATCGGTCAGTTCCGCCCGATTGGCCTGGGCGTTGTAGGTGTAGCCGACCGGGTGCTGCATCCAGGCGTTGGCGGCAAGGATGAAGTACGCGGAAAGGACCGTCCCGATGGCCGTGATCCAGATGGTCGAGAGGTGGACCTTCTTTGGCAGGCGGTCCCAGCCGAAGATCCAGAGCCCCAGGAAGGTCGATTCCAGGAAGAAGGCCAGCAGGCCCTCGATCGCCAGCGGGGCGCCGAAGATGTCACCCACGAAGCGGCTGTAGTCGCTCCAGTTCATGCCGAACTGGAACTCCTGGACGATGCCGGTGACCACGCCCAGCGCGAAGTTGATCAGGAACAGCTCACCGAAGAAGCGGGTCAGCCGCAGGTGCGCCGGGTTGCCGCTGCGGACCCAGGCGGTCTGGAAACCGGCAACCACGAAGGACAGGCCGATGGTCAGCGGGACGAAGAGGAAGTGGTAGACGGTGGTGATCCCGAACTGCCATCGAGCCAGGTCCAGCACGTCCACGCGGCGCTACTCCATGCGGTTCTTAGGGCAGCGTACAGGGTGCCGCGCTAAGGCCGTCTTGGCTTGGGCCGAAGGTCATTTCCTGACGCGGCCGGGCTCCTCCCGCCCGGACGGCTTCAGCGAACGGAGACGCCGAACTGGTTGCCGGCGTGGGTAGAGCCGAGGATGCCGGGTGAATCGGCGCTCCACAGCTGGTCGCCGGCCGACCCAGGTCCGGACACGCCTCCGCCGTACAGCACCTGCACCGCGCCCGCATTGGACTTCCCGCTCAGGTCCTCGCCCGGAACGCCGATGGCCAGGTCCAGGCCCGAGCCGTGGCCGAACTGGCCGAGGCTGAGCGCGGCGCCGAATCGGTCGCCCGTTTCCGCCGCGTCGGAAACGCCGGCGCTGTTCTGCGTCCACTGCTGATTGCCAATGTTCGCCGGCAGGCCCATCCCGCCGTTCAAGAGGACATCCACGGCTCCGGCGCCGGCGTGTCCGCGGATCTGCTTGCCTGGAATGCCGACCACCAGGTCGACCGAGCTGTTTCCGTCGACCCTGCCGACTGCGAGCGAGTCACCGAACTGGTCACCCTCGGCGTTGTCGCCGGGCACGCCGCTGAACGCCTGGTGGATGGTCCAGCCCGCCGTGGAGAAGCCGCCGCCCGAGTCCGTGAACATGAGCTGGACGGCGCCGGCGTTGACCGCGTTGTCCCCGATGCTGCTGGTCAGGTCCTCGCCCGGAACGCCGATGTACAGGTCGTCGTAGCCACTCCCATCGGCGTCCGCGGCTGCCAGCGCAGCCCCGAAATGGTCTCCGGGCTCCGCGGGATTACCGCCGAAGGAGCTCTGCGTGAGCGTGACCATGGGGCTCACGCCGTCGATCACCACCACCTGACCCGCCTGGCTGGCGACCGAGCTCCCCACGGGGACGTCTGCCAGCGGCGCTCCGACGGCGATGGCCGGGCCGGCACTGGTGAACGTCCCGGCCGCGAGCGATGCGCCCAGCCTCGCGGTGCCGGCGGCACCCGCCGACGTGGCGAATTCGCCGTAGTGGTTGGGCCGGTGGCTGATATCCAGGCCGGAGCGCACGTAGACCCAACTCTTGCCGGGCGCACCCACGGCCAGGTCGGCGTACCCGTCGCCGCCCCTGCCGGGTCCGTTGGCGTCCAGCATGTCCGTCACCGCCAGGGCGTAGCCGTACTCGTACCCGGCCGCGCCGACCTCCACGATGTAGCTGCTGCGGACTCGCAGTCCGTGGGCGCCCCCGAACAGCACGTAGACCGCGCCGGACTTGGGGTGGTTCACGCCGTCGAAGAACGATCCGTGCCCGGGCGATCCGATCGCCAGGTCGTCGTAGCCGTCGTCATTGAAATCGCCGGAGGCGACCGCCCAGCCGAAGAGATCGTTTGCGGCAGCCTTGCCGGGGATGCCCGCGGAGTCGACCGTCCAGAGCTGGTTGCCCGCAGGCTGCAGCCCGTTGTGGGATCCGTAGATGACTTCGACGGCGCCCGCCCTGGCATGCCCGTTGACCCGCTGGCCGGGGATGCCGATGGCCAGGTCCGCGTACCCATCGCCGTTGTAGTCGTGGGCGGATGGCGATGGGCTGACGCTCGGCCGGGACTGGGCAGCCGGGCCGTGCGCCGTGGCGGACGAGCCGCCGGACAGGACGGCCAGGGGAAGGCAAAGGCCGACGATGACGAGCGACCGTCGCATGTCACACCTCCGACGAGACGAGTCGGCTGAGGCGCGGCGGCGGGTCAGCGCGCTCGGATCGGTTGACCGCCATTGTCCCTGAACGCGGCGGCGTCGCGTCTATTCGCCGCGGCGTGTTGTCCGCCCCTTTGATGGGCTTGATGGATGCGTTACCGTGCGCCGGATGAAACGCTTCCTCTTGGTACTCAGTCTTGCGACGGCACTCCTGTTGCCGGCCGTGCCGGCCTTCGCCGGTACGGTCCCGGCTCCATACCAGCTGTGGGGTTGGGTGACCATCCGGAACATGACGCCCGGCACCAACACGCCGGCAAAGGCGGATCGCGGGAGTTCCTCGGGCGGCGCGATCACGTACATCACGGCCGGGGACGGTGGCTTCGCGGTGCGCTTCAACGGCCTTGGTGCCGTGGGCGGCGTCGCGCATGCGACCGCATTGGATACCGGCGGTCACTTCTGCCAGGTGCACACCTGGTTCCCAGACCAGGTCAGCCCCCAGGACGAATGGGTGGAGGTGGACTGCTTCACCGCCGCCGGGGTTCATTCCAGCACCCCGCTCACGGTAAGCTTCCTCGCCACCAACGACGACCCCGGGCCCCTGGGCTACCTATATAGCGGCGATCCAACCACCGGCCACAATGCCGATCCGGCCCGGAGCTACAACAGCGCACAGGGCATCAACTTCTTCAACCGCCAGGGAGTCGGCGCGTATACCGTGGTCATGCCGGGGCTGGGTATGCTCGACGGCAACGTCATCGTGTCCGCCGTGTACGACTTTGTCGCGTCGAGTGCGTCCAACGTCAAGGGCACCTGCGTCGTGTTGGGGGCGGTGCGATCTACACAGGCTCATGTCAACCTGGTCAATTGCTATGACCTGCACGGCAGGGCGGCGGACATCCCGTTCACCGTGTCGTTCACGGTGGGTGAGGGGCTCAAGGGCAACGGAACGGGCGCCGTCGCGTACCTGTGGGCCGGTCAGCCCAGTACCCGCTCGTACGTGCCCGACAAGGCGCACAGCTATTCCTCCGCCGGGACCAAGCCCCACATCGTGCGCTCAGGCCGGGGCAAGTACGCCGTCAGCCTGCCGGGAATGCCCAAGGGCGGCAGCGTGCAGATCATGTCGTTCCAGGCTGGCATGCGGTGCAACGCGACCAGCATCCGGACCGCCACGCCACAGACCATCGGGGTGCAGTGCTGGAAGATCTCGAGCGGCAAGCCCCACGACGCCAGGTTCACGCTCAGCTACGAGAAGTAGCGCTCCACGCGGCGGCGCCGAGCGCCGGCCTACTCCGGGATCGCTTCCACCAGCTTGGTGCGGTCGCCGTTCGGGCGCATGCAGACCAACGAGATCTGGTCGCCGGTGACGAGCTGGTGGCCGGTGATAGTCAGCACGCTGGTGGCACCCGCCGCATCGGTCGTGTCGTCCAGGAAGGCAAAGCTGTCGGTCCACCGGACCAGCAGCCCGTACGCGGTGTCGGGGGTGCAGAAGCCCTGGACCGTGTTGGCGGCAAGGTCCCATTGGACGCTGAGCGCGCGCACCTTGTAGCCCTGCCCCGGCCAGTTGCCGGTGATCATGTCGTTGGGGTTGGGCACCACGGGCGCGCCGCCGGACTTGTGGAACGTGGCATGCCACCCGCCGAACGCATCGGCCGCGGCGTGCGTCGAGGCGCGCAACGCTCCGCTCTTCGAGCGCAGCGTGAGGGCGATCGAACCCGCCGGATCGACGAAGCCATCCACCTTGGCCGAGCCTTGGTTGGCCTCCACGTACGGCGCGTGCATCTCGTGGCTGATTCGATCGCCGCTCGAGTCGATCCAGTCGGCCAGCGCCTCGTCGCCGCCGATCGCGTCGTAGCCGGTCGCGCAGCCGGAGGTGTCGTAGGCGTAGTGGCCCGTGCTGTCGACGGGGGTCAGGTGCTCGCAGACGGACACGTAGGAGTTGAGCGCAAGCTCAGGCCGGCCGATGTCCAGGTACAGCTGGCCCGCGGCGGGCGCCGTGCCGGCGATGACGTTGCTGATGCGGTTGAACGTGCCGGTGACGCTCTTCACCGTGAAGGTGCGCGTCACGTCGGTGGGCACGGTGATGTGAGCCTGGATCGTGTCGCCCTTGGCCGCAGTGTGGGTTGCGCACACGCTGTCCGGCGCGTACCAGTAGCCGTACTCGCTGGTCTGGTAGTGGAACCTGGCCTTGCGGTGGCCGTTCTTGTCCCGCCACACCACGTCCACCGCGGTGTAGTCCTGCGGCAGCTTGCCGCTGATGCAGCCGCCCATCACGACCGTAAACGTTGGCGGACGGACGTTGCCCGCCAGGGTGGGGGAGGCGCCCAGCAGCGCGCCGAGCGATGCGCTGATGGCCAGGACGGCGACCAGCGTGCGGGCCAAACGGTTCATGGCTTCCCCTTGGATGGAGCCGGTGCCGGGGTGGCGCGACGCGTTCGAGCAGCCGTCGCGGGCAGGTGGCGCATCTTGGCCCGGACCGTGCCGGGGAGTCAACCCGTGGATCGGGGCGCCGCGCGGTGCAGGATGCGAGACGGCGCCCGTCAATGGGGGGCGACGAGCGCGGAGGCGTCAAACGCGGCCGGTCTCTTGCCAATGGGTCCCGCGGTGGATCACGATGCGCCGGCGGGGGCCAGGACGCAGCCCCGGCCACTCCGCAGCTGCTGTCCTGGAGTTGTCATGAGCCTCCGTCGTGTCGTCGTCCTGCCTCTCCTCGCCGTGATCGCGGGCGTCCTGCCGTCAGCCCAGGTCGCGGCCGGGGGGGTGGCGCCCACCACGGTCGAGTCGAGCGCCCTGTACGTGCACTACGACGGTTGGCACGGCGTCCTTTACCGCCGCGCCAGCGGGGGCTCCTACCGCAGCAGCAACGCGAAGGGCGAAACGGTCAGGTTCACCTTCTCCGGCAACACGCTGACGTGGGTCACGCGCAAGGCGCCCAACGCGGGCAAGGCTCGCGTCTCGATCGACGGGTCCACCAAGTGCACCTGCGATCTCTACGCCTCCTCGACCAGGTGGAAGCAGAAGATCGCCTTCTCGCACCTGGGCAGCGGCACGCACACCGTCACCATCACCGTCACCGGGAACAAGAACTCCCACTCGGCGGGTAAGTCCGTGGCCGTCGATGGGTTCATCACGGCCGGCTCTCCGTCCGTGGTCCAGGAGACCTCCAGCGGCGTCCGCTTCGACGATTGGCTGGGCAGGGCGTCGAGTGGCGCAAGCGGTGGCGAGTACCGGCTGAACGGCACGGCCGGGGCCAATGCGGTCCTTGTTTTCGACGGCACGGCCATCACGCTGGTGACGGCCAAGGGCCCTGCCTACGGCAAGGTGGACGTGGTCATCGACCGGGTCGTGAAATCGCACAACCTGGACCTCTACGCGGCCACGCAGCAGTGGCAGGTTCTGCTCAGCTACAGCGGCCTGACCTACGGGACGCACCGCATCCAGATCCGGCCGACCCATACGAAGAACGCCAGCTCGACCGGCTTCGGCGTGGTGGTTGATGCGTTCACGGGGTCTATCGGCCCTTTGCCGTAGGCCAAGCCCTGGACGAGGTCAGCGCGCTGCTTGCGTGAACGCCTTCTGGTCACGCCGAAGTGCGGAGCCACAGGATGGGATCATGGCGCTGTGGCGCGCATCCTTGGCATCGTCGGCGGGACCGGCCCGGAATCGACCGTCGACTACTACCGTTCGCTGATCGCCGGTTGGCGGCGGCGGAACCCGGACGGCAGCTATCCGCGGGTCATCATCAACAGCGTGGATGCGGGCCACGTCATTCGGCTCCTCGTTGAGGAGAACTATGCAGAAGCGGCCGTGCCCATTGCCGCCGCCGTCCGGGAACTCGCGGCAGCCGGGGCCGGAGCTGCGGTCATCGCCTCGAACGCGACGCACCTGACCTTCGATCTGGTTGCCCCCACGGCGCCGATCCCGATGCTCCATATCGTGGACGCGGCGCGCGACGCTGCCGCGGCTCGTGGCCATCGCCGGCTGGGCATCCTGGGGACCCGCATGATCATGAACGCGGACCTGTATCCGGCCCGGTTCATGGCACGTGGCATGACCGTCGTACCGCCGCGTGCGGACGAACGCGAGTACGTCCACGACGTCTACCTTGCCGAGCTCGTCAACGGCGAGTTCCGCGACGAGACGCGCGGCCGGCTGGTGGCGATCATCGCCGCCATGCGCGACCGAGATGGGATCGATGGCGTGATCCTCGGCGGCACGGAGCTCGCGCTCATCCTCACGGCTCCGACCTACGCGGACGTGCCGATCCTCAACACGGCACAGATCCACGTGGACGCGGCCCTGGACTGGCTGCTGGGGTAGACCCCGCGTCGTAGACCGGCGACGACTGCCGTCACGCTTTCCTGGCCTACTCGGCTCACGGCATATCCACGATGAATATTCCTTGAGTCGCGTAGCGTGGAGAAACTCGCGGCGAATCCCGGATTCGGACGAATCGCTGTGACACACAGTTGGCACGGGGCACCCCGAGGATAGGGAAGTGCCAATCAATTCGGAGTCTGTCGATCCCCGTCCGTGTCCGCGCTGCGGCGCCTCCATCACGCCTGTTCCCATCGTCTATGGGCTGCCCTCGCACGAGACGTTCCAGGCGTACGAGCGCGGCGAGATTGCGCTCGGCGGCTGCGTCGTGGAGCCCGATTCGCCCGAGTTCGAATGTCCCTCCTGCCATGCCGAACTGCCTAGGACCGTCGAGGTGGGGTCTTGAGGGTCGTCAGTTGGAACATGGGCCGTGCCATGGACGCGTTCGC
>CAZENL010000086.1:0-12814 GCA_964513505.1 uncultured Anaerolineaceae bacterium | reverse complement strand
TGAACATCATCCCGACCACGACCGGTGCCGCCAAGGCGCTCGCGCTGGTCATCCCGGATCTGAAGGGCAAGTTCGACGGCTTCAGCCTGCGCGTGCCGACGCCCACCGTCAGCGTGGTGGACCTCACCGCGGAGCTCGAGCGGCCGGCCACGGTCGAGGAGCTGAACGATGCCTTCCGCTACGCGGCATCCAACGGCCTGAAGGGGATCCTGGGCGTCAGCGACGATCCGCTCGTCTCGAGCGATTTCCGCGGTGACAGCCGCTCGTCGATCATCGACACCGCCTGCACCATGTCGCTCGGCGGCACCTTCGTGAAGTTCCTCGCCTGGTACGACAACGAGTGGGGCTATAGCTGCCGCGTCGCCGACCTGATCGCGTTCGTCTCCGCGCGGCTGGGGGCCCCGGTCGCCGCCTGAGCGCGGCCAATCCCGCTCGACCTCCGGCCATTCCCAAGAAGATCCGAGGACATCATGGAGAAGCTCACCGTTCGCGACGCTGACGTCGCGGGCAAGAAGGTCCTGCTGCGCGTCGACTTCAACGTGCCGATCGAAGACGGCAAGGTCCGGGACGACTCGCGCATCAGGGCCTCCCTGCCGACCATCCGATACCTGCTGGAGCAGAACGCGGCCATCATCCTGATGAGCCACCTTGGCCGTCCCAACGGCAAGGTCATCGACTCGCTGCGCCTGCGGCCGGTCGCCGAGCGGCTTGCCGCGTTGCTGCGTGCCCACGTGCCCGTCACCGGGGACGCTCTTGGCGTCGGGACCCAGGACGCGGTCAATCGGCTTAAGCCGACCCAGCTGCTGATGCTCGAGAACCTGCGCTTCCACGCGGGCGAAGAAGCCAACGACCCGGAGTTCGCCAAGGCGCTCGCGTCGTACGGCGACATCTATGTCAACGACGCGTTCGGCACCGCGCATCGCGCGCATGCCTCCACCGTGGGCGTGCCGAAGATCCTGCCGGGCTACGCCGGCCTCCTCATGGAGCGCGAGGTGCGCTATCTGTCGCGCCTGCTGGAATCGCCGGATCGCCCGTTCGCGGCCGTCATCGGCGGTGCCAAGGTGAGCGGCAAGATCGGCGTCATCGAGCACCTCATGGAGCGCGTCGACACCTTCGTGATCGGCGGCGGCATGGCCAACACCTTCCTGGTGGCCAAGGGCTACACGGTCGGCAAGAGCCTGCTGGAGCGCGATCGCGTCGAGGACGCGCGCCGCATCCTTGACCTCGCGGAGGCCAAGGGCGTGCAGTTCCTGCTGCCCACGGACGTGATGGTGGCCAAGGAGGTCACTCGTGGCGCGGAGCACAAGATCGTGCCCGCCCACAAGATCCCCAACTCCTGGTCCGTGGTGGACGTCGGTCCGCAGAGCACCAAGGCCTTCGAGGAGGCCCTGGAGCCCGCCAAGACCGTCTTCTGGAACGGCCCGCTGGGCGTCTTCGAAGTGCCGACCTTCGGTGACGGCACGCGATCCATGGCTCGCTACCTGGCCGCTCGTGCGGACGCGGGTGCGACCGTGGTCGTCGGCGGCGGCGACTCCGTTGCGGCCGTCGAGGAACTCAAGATCACCGACCACTTCACGCACATCTCGACCGGTGGCGGCGCCAGCCTGGAATTCCTGGAGGGCAAGGAGCTGCCCGGGATCTCCGTGCTGCTGGACCGTGAGCCGGCGACCGTGGGAGCCCGCTGATGACATCGATCGAACTGGTAGACGCGCACGAGATCCTGGATTCGCGCGGTAACCCCACCATCGAGGTGGTCGTGGTCCTGGCCGACGGCGCCGTCGGCCGTGCGGCCGTCCCCTCGGGCGCCTCAACCGGCGCTCACGAGGCGGTCGAGCTGCGTGACGGCGAGAAGGGCCGCTTCAACGGCAAGGGCGTCCGCAAGGCCGTCCACAACGTGGTCGAGATCATCGGCCCGGCCGTCCTGGAGCAGGACGCTTCGGACCAGGCGGCCATCGATGAGCTGCTCATCGAACTGGACGGCACGCCCAACAAGGCCAAGCTCGGCGCCAACGCCATCCTCGGCGTCTCGCTGGCCTGTGCCCACGCGTCGGCGGCCAGCTACAACCTGCCGCTCTACCGCTACCTGGGCGGGGCCGGCCAGCGCACGCTGCCGGTGCCGCAGTTCAACATCCTCAACGGCGGCAAGCACGCCCTGGACTCCACCGACTTCCAGGAATTCATGGTCATGCCCATCGGGGCCCCCACCTTCAGCGAGGCGCTGCGCGCCGGCTCGGAGATCTTCCAGGCGCTGCGCCAGGAACTGCATGCCGGCGGGCACGCCACCGGACAGGGCGACGAGGGCGGCTTTGCGCCGTCGCTCAAGTCCAACGCCGCCGCCATCGAAATCGTGCTCAAGGCCATCGAGCGGGCCGGCTACCGCCCCGGCGAGGACGTGGTCATCGCCCTCGACCCGGCGACCACCGAGCTGGTGGACATGGACGCCCCTCCGTCAGCGGACGGCGAGCTGACCTATGTCCTGGCCAAGGAAGGCCGCCGCCTCTCCACCTCGGAGATGGTCGACTTCTGGGCCGACTGGGTGGCCAAGTACCCGATTCGCTCCCTGGAGGACGGCCTGGCCGAGGACGACTGGGCCGGCTGGAAGTTGCTCACCAAGCGACTTGGAGACACCGTCCAGCTGGTCGGTGACGACATCTTCGTGACCAACATGGACCGCCTGGAACGCGGTCTGGAGGAGGACAGCGCCAACGCCATCCTCATCAAGCTCAACCAGATCGGCACGGTCACCGAGACGCTCGACGTGGTCTCCACGGCGCAGCGCAACGGGTGGGGCACGGTCATCAGCCACCGCAGTGGCGAGACCGAGGACACCACCATCGCGGACCTGGCCGTGGCCACTGGCGCAGGCCAGATGAAGAGTGGCGCGCCGTCCCGCACGGAGCGCGTGGCCAAGTACAACCGCCTGCTGCGCATCGAAGCGGAGCTGGACCGGTTCGCGATCTATCCGGGAGCCGCCGCGCTCGTCACCAACCGTTGACCGGCGCTGCCCTGGCCGAGCCAACCGCCGCCGGTAGTCGCGGCGCAAGGCTCGGCCGCCTGGTCGATCGCGGGGCCGTCTTCGCCGGCTGGGTCGGCGTGGGCATGGCGCTGGTCATCGCCATCGCGTTCGAGCTGATCATCGCGGTCCAGCCACTGGTATTCCTGGTGGCGCCGTTCGCCGGCATCCTGATCGGCGGCTACGCCAACCAGCGCTCGGAGCGCTGGCGCCCGCGCCGGCGGGTCCTCGCCAACGCCGTTTATGCGGCGCTCGTCTCGGGCGTCGCCCTGGCCGTCATGTACGCGCTGCTGCGGCTGCTGTTCATCTTCGCCGACACCGGCTATCCGGACTTCAACCGGACGGACGTCAATGGCGCTCCGACGGGCATCCAGTGCGCCACCGGGCCGGATTGCACCTACCAGCGCTACCTGGCTGCGGGGCGAGACCCGGAGTTGCGCGCCGCCGGCGTCACCGATGGCGCAACTTTCGGCGGCTTCGTGCTGCACGAGCAGGCGCAGGGTGCGGGCTACCTGATCGTGCTGACCCTCGTCGGCGGCTTGATCCCAGCTGCGTGGCGTTCCATCAACGCGGATCCCGCGATGCGCCAGCGCAAGGCGACGACGACAGCCGCCTGAACATCCGGCCGGCCGCAGGTCGCGCCCCGCTGCCTGCGCCGCCGAGCCGTCGATGTGCACGAGATGACCATTGGCGACGCTTCAGCGCCGGATCGGGCAGCCGATGGACGAAAGCTCGTCGGGCTTGCGCACCGGGTGCATAGAAGCGGCCAATTCCCGCCCATACAGCCAGATTGGAGCCTCCGGCTGTCACCAATGGTCACCCGGTGCACACCCAGGTTGTCGATTGGCTGGCGCTGCTCACCGATTGGGCGGCCGCCAACTGCCCCCTCACCAGGAATCAAAAGAGCCGGGCTCCAACCGGGGCCCGGCTCTTGGTATCTCAGTTCGGAGGTCAGCCCTTCTTGGGGCTCGCCTTTGCCTTGGTGGTCTTGGCCGGTGCAGCCTTGGCGGCTGTCTTCGCGCCCGAGGACTTGCTGGCGGATGCCTTTGCCGCCGGCTTGGCGGCTGCCTTGGTGGTCTTCGCCGGTGCTGCCTTGGCGGCTGTCTTGGCCGGCGGCTTGGCGGTGGTCGCCTTGGCGCTGGCTGCCTTCGTCGCCTTCGGAGCTGCCTTTGCGGCAGCCTTCGGTGCAGCCTTGGCGGCCGGAGCCGCGGTCTCGGCCGGAGCCGTTGCCGCGACGGCTGCCTGCGTCTCGCGTGTCGAACGCGAAAGAGCGGCGCGGGCCTTGCCGGCTGCGGTCTGCTCGCCCTTGGCCTTGACGGCCTTGCCCGCAGCGATGCGGGTCTTGGCCGCCTTGGCCGCGGCGGCCTTGCCGGTCTGGCGGACGCTTCGCGCACCGGTGACGAGCGACTCCCCGCCGAGCACGGCGTTGAGCTTGAGCGTCAGGCGGCTCTTGCGGCGGTTGGCGGCGTTCTTGTGGATGGCGCCCACCTTGGCCGCCCGATCCAGCGCCGAAAGTGCCTCCAGCAGCGCGACGCGAGCGGCGTCCGCGTCACCTTCCTGGGCCACGGCCACAGCCTTCGCGACGAAGGTCTTGGCAGCCGAGCGGCGCGGTTGCAGGAATTCATTGCGGCGAGCTGCCTGCCGGACGCGCTTCAGCGCCTGCGGGGTGCGGGCGCCGGTCCAGCCGCGAGACGAGTGGGCCAAGTCAATCTTCCTCGGGTGTCAGCGATGAGTGGCGGTGCGGCACCGGACGAATGTTCGCGTAGACGCGGATCCGGGCGCGACCGCAG
This sequence comes from uncultured Anaerolineaceae bacterium, assembly GCA_964513505.1. Taxonomy (GTDB): domain Bacteria; phylum Chloroflexota; class Limnocylindria; order Limnocylindrales; family CSP1-4; genus JAFMJV01. The sequence goes on along the minus strand of CAZENL010000086.1, from coordinate 8,011 downwards.
ATGGTATCAGACCCTTGCCCGGATCAGGCGGCCGGGCCTGAACCCAGGGCCGGCGGCGCGATCGTCACGCCGGAACCGACCAGGCTGTAGGTCAGTGAACCGGCGATGGAGAACGTCTGGACGCGTCCATTCTGCCGCCGCGTTGCCTGCAGATGTCGCGGTGGCGAGGGGCGCGACCGACGGCGCGGCGGAACCGACCGCAGTGGCGGGGGCGCCGCTGCTGTTGGGCTTCGGGACCGCACGTCCGGACGCAGCGGGACTGGTGAGCGCCGCGGCGGTCGGTGCCGCGGACGCCGACGAGGCAAACGGCGTGGGAGTCGCCTCCGGCCCGACGGCCGCGTGCGTGGCTGGCCCGTGCCCGATCGCCAGCACGGCGGCCGCGACGATCACGGCGATCAGGACCATGGCGCTGAGGGCGATGGCGGCGACGTTCCTTGGCCGAGTACGACCCTGGGGAAGGGCGTGAGCGCGCTCGTCCGCAAACTCGATGCTGCCACTGGTGGATGCGAGCGCGGCGATGGCATCGCCTGCCGAGCCACGCCCCGCCGCTCCCGGCTGCTCGGGTTTCGCCTCCGGCGGAACGCCGGTCAACGCGTCAAGACCCAGGTAATCCTCCCGGGCTCCACAGGAATAGCAGCGCTTGGCGCCGCGCGCGTTGAGCGAATGACAGCTGTTGCAGAACCACTTGCTGCTCACGCGCGGAGCTTGGCTCGCCGCTGTGTCCTGGACCATCAACCGGACGTACTCTCACCACCGGGAGAGGAGGGGCGCGCGGTCCTGCCTCTCGATCGCGGACGCCACGAGTCGAAGAAGGCTGAACCGCCGCCGTCCAACTAGACTCGGCGGCGTGTCCATCCCCCAGGCGCGCCTGCGCAACTTCTCGATCATCGCGCACGTTGACCATGGGAAGTCCACGCTGGCCGATCGCATCCTGGAGATGACCCACGCGCTCGAGGCGCGGCAGATGACCAGCCAGGTCCTCGATTCGATGGACCTGGAGCGCGAGCACGGCATCACCATCAAGGCGCGCGCCGTGCGCCTGGACTACCTGGCCAGGGACGGCATCACGTACGGCCTCAACCTCATCGACACGCCCGGCCACGTGGACTTCACCTACGAGGTCAGCCGCAGCCTGCAGGCGTGCGAGGGCGCCATCCTGGTGGTGGATGCCGCGCAGGGCATCGAGGCCCAGACGCTCGCCAACGTCCACCTGGCCATGGGCCTGGGCCTGGTGATCGTGCCGGTGATCAACAAGATCGACCTGCCGTCCGCGCAACCGGACGTGGTCCTGGACGAGCTGGAGAACGTCCTGGCCATCCCGCGCGAGGAGGTCATCCTGGTCTCCGCCAAGGAAGGCACCAACGTGGACCTGGTGCTGGAGGCTATCGTGGCCCGCATCCCGGCGCCCAAAGGCGACCCGGACAAGCCGCTGCGCGCCCTGATCTTCGACTCGCACTACGACGCCTACAAAGGCGTGGTGGCCTACGTCCGGCTGGCGGAGGGCACGCTCCACGAGCACGAGACCGCGCGCGTGATGGCCTCAGGGGCGGAGGGCGACATCCTGGAGCTGGGCTGGTTCCGCCCGGCCCTGGTGCCCGTCAAATCACTCGGGCCCGGCGATGTCGGCTACGTGGCCACCGGCCTCAAGAGCGTGCGCGACTGCCAGGTCGGCGACACCATGACCACGGCGCTGGACCCGGCCACCGAACCGTTGCCGGGTTACAAACAGGCCAAGCCACTCGTCTTTGCGGGCATCTACCCCGTGGAAGGCCCGGACTACCCGCTGCTACGCGATGCGCTGGACAAACTTCACCTCAACGACGCTTCCATCAGCTTCCAGCCGGAGAGCTCCGTGGCGCTCGGCTTCGGGTTTCGCTGCGGCTTCCTTGGGCTCCTCCACATGGAGATCATCCAGGAACGGCTGGAGCGCGAATTCGACCTGGCTCTCATTGCGTCCGCTCCTTCTGTGGAGTACCTGGTGACCCTCACCAACGGCCGTGGCGACGTCCACGTGGACAATCCGGCACGCCTGCCCGCGATCGGCGACATCGAGCAGATCGCCGAGCCCTGGGTACGGGTCAGCGTGATCACGCCGTCCACCGCGATCGGCACGCTGATGGAGCTGGCCACCAACCGTCGCGGCACGTTCTCCGGCATGGAGTACCTGGACCCCAAGCGCGTCCAGCTGACCTTCGAGCTGCCGCTGGCGGAGGTGATCGTGGACTTCTATGACCAGCTCAAGAGCCGCACCCAGGGCTACGCGTCCATGGACTACGAGGAGATCGGCTACCGCGTGGCCAACCTGGTCAAGCTGGACGTGCTGGTCGCGGGCGAGCCCGTGGACGCGCTCTCGCTCATCGTTCACCGCGACCGGTCACAATCCGCGGGTCGCGAGCTGGTCGACAAGTTGCGCAAACTCATCCCGCGGCAGATGTTCGAAGTGCCGATCCAGGCGGCCATCGGTTCCAACGTGATCGCACGCGAGACCATCGCGGCGATGCGCAAGAACGTGCTGGCCAAGTGCTACGGTGGCGACATCACCCGCAAGCGCAAGCTGCTGGAGAAGCAGAAGGAGGGCAAGGCGCGCATGAAGCGGGTGGGTTCGGTGGAGATCCCGCAGGCCGCCTTCCTGGCCGTGCTGCGCTCCGGGGAGGCCAGCTGATCCCATGACGGAGATGCTCGAGTACCTGGTCTTCCTGGCCTTCGTGCTCTTGCTGTTGCTGCTGCGCATGGACGCCGGTCGCTTTGGCACGGCCGAATACGACGATGAGACCGAGGGCTCCGGCTGGCGCGGCTGGCTGCGCCGCCTGACCTGGTACGCGCTCGCCATCGGCCTCATCTTCCTGGCCTACCGGCTGTACCAGGCGCCGATCTCCCAACTGCACCTGGATCTCGGCGACGACCGTGAGCAGTCGCTGCTGCTGGGGCTCATCTTCGGGGCGGTGGGGACGCTGGTGGCGTTCGCCTTCGCGTGGGTCCGCTACCGCCGGTTGCGCCTCCCGGCGGCCCGTCATTACGTGGGCGGCGGCATCAACGCGGTGGCCACGGCGTTCATCGACGAGGCGCTCTTCCGCGGCATCATCATGGGCCTGCTGCTGGCCTCCAACTGGCCGCCGTACCTGGCCATCGCGTTCCAGGCCATCCTCTACGGCCTCGCGACGCGGCTCGGAGCACCGGGCCGCAGCCGGGTGATGCTGGTCATCTCCCTGGGCGTCGGCGTGGTCGCCGGCTGGCTGGTGCTGGAGACCGGCGGCATCGGCGCGGCGCTGCTCGGCCACGCCATCACCCGGTTCGCGATCTTCCTGTCCACCGGCCACGCCGGCCAGGTCCGGCCGGCCGGCTGGGAGCCGGAGGAAGAGGCGGCCTACGGATTGCCGCCCAGCGGCTGGGAGTTCGCCGGCGACGAGGATGACGGCATGGCGGGGTACGGGCCCGCCCAGCCTGGCTGAGCGAACCGCCGGAACGCATCCGGCCATACCGGTGCAGAACACGCCGCCAGCCGACTCGGTGCCGCTGTCCCCGGTGGCCCTGTACATCCACGTCCCCTTCTGCCTGAGCCTCTGCCCGTACTGCGACTTCGTGGTCTATGCGGGGGGAGCGGCGCGCGGCCCGAATCAGCGGATGGACGCGTTTCGAGAGGCACTCCACGTGGAGCTGGGGCTCCGCGCTGACGCGTTGCGGGGCCGTTTCCGGGACGCGCGGCCGCCGTTGCAGAGCGTCTACATCGGCGGAGGGACGCCGTCGCTGCTGGGCGCGCCGGCCATCGGCGCGCTGCTCGACCAGGTGGAGCAGCGCTTCGGGATCGCGAGCGAGGCGGAGATCACCCTGGAGGCCAACCCCGGGCCGCAGGACCGTGGCGACCTGGCGGGCTTCCGCGCTGCCGGCGTGACGCGGCTGAGCCTCGGGGTCCAGAGCCTGGCTGCGGCGGAGTTGCGTGTGCTTGGCCGCCGCCACCGTGTCGAGGACGTGGCCGTCAGCGTGGAGGAGGCACGCCACGCGGGCTTCCGCGACGTCTCGCTGGACCTCCTCTATGACATCCCGGGCCAGACGCCGGCCTCGTGGGCGGCCACGCTGGGGCACGCCGTCGCGCTCGAGCCGGATCACCTTTCCACGTACGCACTGACCCTCGAGCTGGACGACATCTCGAGTTCCGACCATCTGCCGGTGGCTCGCGGAGCGCGCGCCTGGCGCCTCCGGGCCGCTTCCGCCCAGGACGAGGACCGCGCCGCGGACCTGGATGCGCTCGCAGACGAGCTGCTGGAACCCGCCGGCTACCGGCGCTACGAGATCGCCAACCGTGCCCGGCCCGGCCACGAAAGCCGGCACAACCTGGCCTACTGGCAACGGCTGCCGTATGAGGCCGTTGGTCCGGGAGCGCACGCCTTCGATGGCGATCGCCGCCGCCGGTGGAACGCGGCCAACCTCGCCGCGTACATCGGCGCGCTGGTTCCTTCGGCTGCGAATCGGTCCGCAGCACCCGGTCTGCCGCCCGGGGGCGAGGATGTTCTCGATCGGCCGACCGCATCCGCGGAACGCGTCATCCTGGGCCTGCGCCTGTCGTCGGGCGTCAGGGTCGACCTGGCGGCAGAGCCGGCCTTCGCCGCGGCGCTTGAATGGGGGATGGAATTCGGCCTCGTGGAGCGTACCGACGACGCCTTCCGCCTCACTCCGCGTGGCCGCCTGCTCAGCAACGAGATCTTCGCTCGGCTGCTCCCGGAGCCGCACCAGGAGCCGGCACGGCCGGCCGGTCTGGTTCCCGCCGCTGTCGAGGGTCAGCCGCCGCGCGCGGTCGACGGTCGGGCGCCCAGCGCGCGTCGGGCCACGTCCACGGGCGTGCGGCCGGCCGCCTGACAGGCAGGAGGAGCCGGCGCGATGCTGACCCGCGGGACGCCGCCGCCTTCCGGCGGGTCCACCATGAAACCGATCGTGCAGCCGCGGCCGCAGCCAATCCGTTTCCGCTCGGCCATGTCCCGCGCGGCGCTTCTCCGCGCAGTGCTCTGGCTGAGCGTGCTGATCGCCCTCGGGCGTGCGGTGGTCCTGCTCGCGTCGGGCGAGGTCCTCGATCGCCCGGACCTGGTGTCCGCAACGGTCGCGTCGGATCTTCTCGGGGCCGCCACGCTGTTCGGCGTTGCGGTCCTGGTGGCTGCCGTGGTCGCCTGGCTGCTGTGGGTCGCCTGGACCAGCCGGCTGGAGCAAAACGCGGTCGCGCTCGGGGTCGGTGAAGGATCCGTCGGGCCGCGTGGGGCCATCCTGTGGTGGCTGGTGCCCGGGGCCAACCTGATCGTCCCGTTCGGACAGTTGCTGGGCCTGGACCGGCGCCTCAGCGATGGCCAGCAGCGCGCCCACGATGCGCTGCTGGCCATGTGGTGGCTCGTGCTCCTGGCCAGCGCCGTCGCGCTGATCGTCACGGCCGTTCCGCTCGTCAGGACCGGCGCTTTTGACGCGAGCGACGCGGGGTTCTTCGTACGGGCCGGGTTGGCCACGCTGCCGTGGATCGCGGCGCTCCTGCTCTCCGTGCGCGTGGTCAACCAGGTGCAGCGCGACGAGGACCAGCGCAGCGACGTGGTACGCCGCGGCTGGCGGCCCGGCGCCCCATCCTGGCCCGTCGCCGCACCGGGTCCCGTGCCTTCGCGCGGTCCGGCGCCATTGCGCGGCCCAGTGGCTTCTCCGTCCAGCGCGCAGTTCCAGGTTCCGGCACGCGCTCCATCGGCCATTCCCGCTGGCCCTGGAATCGGCGTCGGGCAAGGGGCGCCCGCCCGCCGGCGTGCATCCAGTTCCGTGGTTCCGGGCGTGGTGTTGTTCCTGTTGCTCATCGGCGGCCTTGGCGGGTTGATCTACTCATCGCGCCCATCGTCGAACAGTGCCAGCGGGCCGAGCGCGACGGGAACCGCGCCGCCCGCTGTTGCCGCCGTCACCGCGTCACCACGGCTGACGGCGACCCCGCCGGGGGCCGCGTCGGGCCCGTCTGGTTCCGCGCTGCCGCCTGCACCCTCCCCGACGAACGTCGCCACCGCGCCGGCAACACCCACGCTGGCAACACCCCCGCCGGCCACGCCGACACCAGCACCGGCCGTCGCGAACCCGGTGTTGATGCAGCACCTCGGCACAGGGGACGGCTCGTGCCGCGCCACCGATCCGGCCGCGGTGCCGGCAGGCAGCGTCGCCGCCGTCGACTGCATGCCCGGCAACCCTGCCGTCGCGACGCTGCGCTACGCGCTCTACCAGACGGCGGACGCGGCCGAAGCGGCGTATGCGGCCGACCTGGCCGCGGCCGGGATCGAGCCGGGCACCGGCAGCTGCTTCGACGCGGTCGCCGGCGAGGGCAGCTTCATCACCGACGGGACGCCGCGCGGCCGGGTGTTCTGCGGCATGGACGCGGACGGCGTGCCGGTCATGTCGTGGGTGGACCGGACGCTCGCCATCGTCGCGCGCGCCACCGGAACGGGCCCGGACCTCAAGCCGCTGTGCGACTGGTGGAGCACCGAATCCGGTCCCTCGTGAGGCGTTTGACGAAGATGCCGAGTCCGGCCGACACTCACGCCATCCCCAGGCGCTAGGAGCCACGGTGCACACACGCTTGTCGCTGCCCCTGCTGGCCGGCCTGCTCATCGCGACGGGCGCGCTCGCCGCCGCACCCGCGTCCGGCTCCGCGGCCGCCGGGATTGGCGGCTACACGGCCGCTGGGATTGCCGGCTCCACGGCCGCCACGACGCCGCAGCCGGGCGATCCGCTGCCCGCGTGCCGCTACGCGGACGTGAAGACGCGCTACCGCAAGACTGCGGATTGGCAGCACAGCCTGGTGGACACCGAACGGAAGGTAGCCCGCGGCTATGTGCCGCCGGACCTGGTGTCGGTTGCTCGTGCGGACATCGCCGGGACCGGGCGGGTGCGATCCATCGTCATCGATGACCTCAAGGCCATGGCCATGGCGGCGAGCCACGCTGGAGCTGGCATCGCCGTCCGCTCCGCATACCGGAGCTACGCCAGCCAGGTGGCCACTTTCCTAAGTTGGGTCAACCGGGATGGCTACCAGGCGGCCCTGCTCGCGAGCGCCCGTCCGGGCCATTCAGAGCACCAGCTGGGAACCACCATCGATTTCAGGAGCGCCAACAGCTCGCGGGCGCCCTGGGACTACGCGGACTGGGCCACCACCGCGGCCGGCGCCTGGATGATGCAGAACGCCTGGAAGTACGGATTCGTGATGAGCTACCCGAAGGGCAAGTTCCAGACCGTCTGCTACGAATACGAGCCGTGGCATTACCGCTACTTCGGTCGCGCGCTGGCGGCGCAGATCCACGACAGCGGCCAGACCACGCGACGCTACCTGTGGAAGCACTTCGAGACTGCTCCGTGACGCCCGTGCGGCACAGGGCACTCGCGGCGCTCATCGCCGTTGCCGTGCTGCTCTCCGCGTGCTCCTCGACGACGCCGAGCGTCGGCCCCTCCGGCGGATCCGGAGCGCCCGCCAGTCCGGCCGCCACCGCCCCCGCGGCGACTCGCAGCCACGCGCCGGGGCGCACGGTTGATGCCGGCACGCCGGACCCATCCACACCCGGCACGACCGATGACCCGGGCGGCCCCACGCCGACGGACGCGCCGCCGACAGAACCGGTCTCGACGCCGGGAAGCGGACCCGCCGTGCCGCTGCCCGCGTGTGCCTACCAGGACAAGCCGGCCGTCGGCGATCCGAACACGGACTGGGCGACCATGGTGCTGGACACCATCTACCGGCTGCCGGCCGACTTCGCGCCGCGCAAGGTGGTCTCCACCTCCAAGGCGGGGCTGCAGAAGGGCTACGAGGTCATCCCGGCGGTCATCGACGATCTGCGCGCGATGCACGACGCTTCCGTGGATGCCGATGCCGAGATCGCCATCCGCTGGGCGTACCGCAGCTACGCCGAGCAGCAGGGCGCGTTTGGCTACTGGGTGAACCAGTCAGGCGAAGCCGCAGCGCTCAAGAAGAGCGCGCGCCCGGGCCACTCCGAACACCAGTTGGGCACGGCCATCGACT
>CAZENL010000085.1:11123-12876 GCA_964513505.1 uncultured Anaerolineaceae bacterium | reverse complement strand
CTGCGGCGACCGAAGAGCCTGCGGCGACCGCCGAGCCCGCCGCGATAGAAGAGCCTGCGGCGACCGCCGAGCCCGCCGCGATAGAAGAGCCCGCTCCCGCGCCCGTTGCCGAGGAGCTTGCTCCTGCCGCCGTTGCCGAAGAGCCCGCGGCGACCGAAGAGCCTGCCGCCACATGGGCAGATGAAGCGGATCACGCGCCCGCGGCCGTCGACGAAGAGGAAGAAGAGCCCCCCGCTCCGGCCGCTCCCGTTGTGGACACGCGCCCCGAGCCCACCACCATGGAAGAGCTGCTGGCCGAGCAGTCGACCGACATCCGCAGCCTCAAGCACGGTGACGTGGTCGAAGGCAACGTGGTGCGCATCGACAAGGACGAGATCCTGGTCGACATCGGCGCCAAGTCGGAAGGCGTGGTCAGCAACCGCGAGCTGTACGGCCGCAACGCCGAGAGCCAGCCCGCGCTGAACATCGGCGACACGGTGCTCGTCTACGTGCTCCAGCCCGAGTCGAACGAGGGACACGCCGTCCTCTCGCTGCGCCGGGCAGGCCTCGAGCGCAAGTGGCGCTCCATGCAGGAGCAGCTGGACGCGGGCGTGATCATCGAAGCGCCGGTCATCGACCACAACAAGGGCGGCCTGATCGTCGATTGCGGCATCCGCGGCTTCGTGCCGATCAGCCAGATCGTGGACTTCCCGCGACGCCCGCAGAACGAGCAGCCGCGTGACGCGGCCCAGGAGATCGCCGAGAAGCTCCAGCCGTACGTCGGCCGGAAGCTCCGCCTCAAGATCCTGGAGGTCAACCGCAAGGCCAACCGCCTGATCCTGTCGGAGAAGGTGGCGCTCTACGAGGAGCGGCGCGAGAAGCGCGACGAGCTCTTCAGCAGCCTCAAGGTGGGCCAGCAGGTCAAGGGCACCGTGCGCTCGATCGCGCCGTTCGGCGTCTTCGTGGACCTCGGTGGCATCGACGGCCTGGTCCACAAGAGCGAGCTGTCCTGGAACAAGGTCAACAATCCGGAGGCGGGCTACCGCGTCGGGGAAGAGGTCGAGGCCGAGGTCATCGACATCAACCACGAGCGCGGCCGCATCAGCCTCTCGATCCGCCGGCTGCAGCCGGATCCGTGGCATTCCACCGTGGCGGACCTCAAGGTCGGCGACGTGATCGAGGGCACGGTCACCAAGATCGTCAACTTCGGCGCCTTCGTGCGGGTCCGCGAGGGCCTGGAAGGCCTGATCCACATCAGCGAGCTGTCCCAGCAGCGCGTCGCCCACCCGGGCGACGTGGTGCACGAAGGCCAGAAGCTGAACCTCAAGGTCATCTCGCTCGACTCAGAGCGCCATCGCCTTGGCCTCAGCCTCAAGCAGGCCGAGGAAACCGCAGCCCCGGCACGGCCGGTCAGCGAGGGCGTGCCCTCGACGGCGCCGACGAGCGCTCCCAGGGAGCGCAGCGAGCGACGCGGCGGCGGCAGCCGATCGGAGCGAGGCGGCTACGACGCCTCTCAGGCCGTCCAGGAGCCCGAGGGCGGCATCGACAACACGCTGGCCGCGGCCTTCGCACAGGTACGCCAGCAGATGGCCGAGCAGGAGAACGCCGCGTCCTCCGAGGCGGCCGAGCCCGAAGAGAAGTCAGAGCCTGAGGCGCCCGCCGCCCAGGCAGCCGTCCCCGCAGCCGAGGTTCCTGCAGAGGAAGCCGCGGCCGAGGAGGAGACCGCAGCCGAAGCGCCGGCCGCCGATGAGGCACCCGCCGCCGAGCCCGAGCC
>CAZENL010000085.1:2924-11023 GCA_964513505.1 uncultured Anaerolineaceae bacterium | reverse complement strand
GGAGGCACCCGCCGCCGAGCCCGAGCCGGAGGCACCCGCCGCCGAGCCCGAGCCGGAGGCACCCGCCGCCGAGCCCGAGCCGTCACCCGAACCCGATTCCTCGGACGAGCCGTCCGAAGATGCGGAGACCTCTGCCGACTGAACTGCCGGCGAACCTCGACTTTGCCGACTGACGGCCCGCCGAGAGGCGGGCCGTGTGGTTTTCTCAATCCACTGAACCGACCGCGTCAATCGGTCGAACCACGTTGCAACATGCTGATCGTCGCGCTGTCCCGCCTGCAGGGAGCGGCTCTTCAGCTGGGACCGTCCCTGACCTCTCGGGTGCTGGGCCGGCCATGACCGGGTGCTAGGATTGGCTGAAGGGCGCTCAAACGGCGCCTCGCTGGAGACACGCTCCGAAACATGGACCGCTTCGACAAGTTCACCGACCGGGCGCGCAAGGTCCTGACGCTGGCTCAGGACGAGGCGCAACGCTTCAACCACAACTACATCGGCACCGAGCACCTGCTGCTGGGTCTGGTGCGCGAGGGTGAGGGCGTGGCTGCGCGCGTGCTCGAGAACATGAATGTCGAGCTGGCCAAGGTGCGGACGGCCGTCGAGTTCATCATCGGCCGCGGCGATCGCCCGGTCGTCGGCGAGGTCGGCCTGACGCCCCGCGCCAAGCGCGTCATCGAGTTGGCCATCGACGAGGCGCGCCGCCTCGGTCACAACTACATCGGCACGGAGCACCTGCTGCTCGGACTGGTCCGCGAGGGCGAAGGCATCGCCGCGGGCGTCCTGGAGTCGCTGGGCGTGAACCTGGACAAGGTCCGCCACGAAGTCATCCGCGTCCTGTCGCAGTCCAGCTCCGCCGGGCCGACCGCCGAGACCAAGCGGGCCAGCAAGACCCCCACCGTCGATCAGCTGGGCATCAACCTGACGGACCTGGTGCGCCAGGGCAAGATCGATCCGGTCATCGGGCGCGAGAAGGAGATCGAGCGGGTCATCCAGATCCTGTCGCGACGCACCAAGAACAACCCCGCGCTGATCGGCGAGCCCGGCGTCGGCAAGACCGCCATCGCGGAGGGGCTGGCCCAGCGGATCGTGGCCGGCGACGTGCCGGAGACGCTCATCAACAAGCGCGTCCTGACGCTGGACATCGGCTCGCTGGTGGCCGGTACCAAGTACCGCGGCGAGTTCGAGGAGCGCCTCAAGAAGATCATCGAGGAGCTGCGCAACACCAACGACGCGGTGCTCTTCATCGACGAGCTCCACACGCTGGTTGGTGCCGGCGCCGCGGAAGGCGCAATCGATGCCGCCAACATCCTCAAGCCGCCGCTGGCCCGCGGCGAGCTCCAGTGCATCGGCGCCACCACGCTCGACGAGTACCGCAAGTACATCGAGCGGGATGCAGCCCTCGAGCGGCGCTTCCAGCCGGTCATGGTGGAGGAGCCGACCGTCGAGCAGACGATCGCGATCCTGTTCGGAATTCGCGAGCGCTACGAGGACCACCATCGCGTCAAGATCTCGGACGAGGCCCTCAAGGCGGCGGCGGATCTCTCGATCCGTTACATCACCGACAGACACCTCCCGGACAAGGCCATCGACCTGATCGACGAGGCCGCCAGCCGCGTGCGGCTGCGCCACAGCTCTCTGCCCCAGCCCATTCGACAGGCGCAGAAGGACATCGAGAAGCTGGGCAAGGAGAAGGAGCAGGCGGTCACCGACCAGGAGTACGAGAAGGCGCAGCACCTGCGGGACACGGAGACGGCTTCCCGGGCCAACCTGGACCAGTTGCGCAGCGACTGGCAGGCGGAGCAGGCAGCCAACACCCCGATCGTGGGTGAAGAGGACATCGCCCAGGTCGTGGCCATGTGGACCGGCATCCCGGTCACGCGAATCGCGCAGGAGGAGTCGCAGCGACTGCTCCACATGGAAGACGCGCTGCACAAGCGTGTCATCGGCCAGAACGAGGCCATCGACACCATCTCCAAGGCCGTCCGGCGCGCGCGCGCGGGCCTCAAGGATCCCAAGCGACCCATCGGTTCGTTCATCTTCCTCGGCCCCACCGGCGTCGGGAAGACCGAGCTCGCCAAGGCCCTGGCGGAGTTCATGTTCGGCAGCGAGGACGCGCTCATCAAGATCGACATGAGCGAGTTCATGGAGCGCCACAACGTCAGCCGCCTGGTCGGCGCACCTCCAGGCTATGTCGGCTTCGAGGAGGGCGGGCAGCTCACCGAAGCCGTGCGCCGCAAGAGCTACTCGGTGGTGCTGCTGGACGAGATCGAGAAGGCGCACCCGGAGGTCTTCAACATCCTGCTCCAGATCCTGGAGGACGGACACCTCTCGGACGCCAAGGGGCGCCGCGTGGACTTCCGCAACACCGTGATCATCATGACCAGCAACGTCGGCGCGAAGTCGCTGCTGAAGGACACCTCACTGGGCTTCCGGCCGGTCACCAACACGGAGGAGCAGGAGCGCGAGAAGCAGTACGACCGCATGAAGGACAAGGTGCTGGAGCAGCTCAAGACGCAGTTCCGCCCCGAGTTCCTGAACCGCGTCGACAGCTTCGTGGTCTTCCGCTCGCTGCGCGTGGAGGAGATCCGCGAGATCGTGGAGCTGCTGCTGAATCGGGTCCGTGTCCAGCTGCAGGCCCAGCAGATCCAGCTGGTGGTCACGCAGGAGGCCAAGGACCAGCTGATCAAGCTCGGCTATGACGTGGACTACGGCGCCCGGCCACTGCGCCGCGTGATCCAGAACCTGGTGGAGGATCCCCTGGCGGAAGCGCTGCTGCTCGGCACCTATTCGGCCGGTTCGACCATCGTGGTCGATCGCGGGCCCGACGCCGCGCTGGTCATCCAGCCCATGGACGAGAAGACGCCGGTCGAGGCGATCTAGCTCAGGTGGCGCGGCCGCAGAGCCGCTACGTCTGCCAGGCCTGCGGCAGCAGCACCCTCCGCTGGGAGGGCCAGTGCCGCGACTGCGGGGCGTGGAACACACTCGTCGAGACGCTCATCCGCGAAGGGCCGCGTCCCGGCTCGCCCCGGCGTGGCCCGGCGGATGGCCCAGCGCAGGAGCCCGTGCCGCTGAACTCCATGGCCGCCTCCGCGTCGCAGCGCGTGCCGGTCGGCATCGGGGAGCTCGATCGCGTGCTGGGCGGGGGCGTGGTGCCCGGCTCGCTGGTGCTGCTCGGAGGCGAACCGGGGATCGGCAAGTCCACGCTGGTGCTGGAGACGGCCGCGGGCTTCGCCCGGAACGGTCGCGTGGTCTATGCCTCGGCCGAGGAGTCGGCCGCGCAGCTGCATCTGCGGGCGCAGCGGCTGGGCCTGGACGACGAGGCCGCAGGGTCGGCCATCGGCGTTTTGGAGGCCAGCGACGTGGACGCGATCGTCGCCGCCGCGACGGCCGCCCAACCGGCACTGCTGATCGTGGATTCCATCCAGACGCTGACCTGCGACGGCCTGGACGGCCCGGCCGGATCGGTCGGCCAGGTACGCGAGGCGGCCGCGCGGCTTGGCACGTTCGCGCGCGCGGCCGGCGTCCCGGTCGTGCTCGTTGGACACGTGACCAAGGATGGGACGCTGGCGGGACCAAGGACCCTGGAGCACCTGGTCGACGTGGTGCTGATGCTCGAGGGCGACCGGTACGGTTCGCTGCGCATCCTGCGGGCGGTCAAGAACCGCTTCGGCTCGACCGAGGAGGTCGGGGTCATGGAGATGACCGGAGAGGGGCTTCGCGACGTTGCGGACCCGGCTCGCGCCTTCCTGGGCGAGGGCGTGCGGGAGGCTCCGGGCGTCGCCGTCGCTTCGATCCTCGAGGGCACGCGCCCGCTGCTCATCGAAGTGCAGGCGCTGGTGACCGGCGCGTCCGGGTACGGGATGCCGCGCCGGACGGTCGCCGGCATCGACACCAACCGGCTTGCCTTGCTGGTGGCTGTGCTCGGGCGGCGCGCGAGCGTGAACCTGGCGGCACAGGATATCTACGCCAGCCTGGCCGGCGGTGCCACGGTCGAGGAACCGGCGCTCGACCTGCCGCTCGCGCTGGCGCTGGCGTCGTCGTTTCGGGATCGCCCGTTGATCGCCGGCCTGGTCAGCTGCGCGGAAGTCTCGCTGCTGGGGGAGTTGCGGCCGGTGCGCGGCCTGGATCGTCGCCTGCGCGAAGCAGCGCGGCTGGGCTTCCGGGTCGCCATCGTTGCCGCGGACGGCAACGCCCCTCCAATGGTGGCCGGCCTGGACATCCGACGGGTCGGAAACCTCCGCGAAGCACTTCTGGTCTCCATGCCGGGGCCATCCGGTACCTCTGGGGAGGGTCACGGGCGGGGGGACGAGCGATAAGGTCAGTCAGGAATGTTGCGCTTCGTTCGTCTCACCGGCGGCTCTCTGGGGGTCATCCTCGCCCTCAGCTTCGCCACCTTCGACAGCCCTGGCGGGGCCTTCTTCGGCCCGTCACTGGATGGCCGGTTGCTGCTGGCCGCCTGGGTGTGCGCCTGGCTGGTGCTGGGCTACGCGATCCTGCCGTACATCACGGTCGAGCCCACGGCCCGCCTCATTCGCGCCGTGGGCGATCTCTCCACGGGCGAGTTCGTGACGGCGATCATCGGCTTGCTCCTGGGCCTGCTCATCGGCATGCTGCTCGGGCTGCCCCTCTCCAACTTCCCGGATCCATTCCACTGGGTGCTGCCGCTGCTGGTCTCGGTCGTGCTGGGGCTCGGCATGATGGGCCTCACCGTGGCCAAACGGCACGACCTGATGGCCGCCCTGGCAACTACTGGACTGCTGCCGCGCACCCCGTTGCCTGAGACCGATACGCCCGAAGCCATGCGCGGCCAGCCGGTGACGTACGTGGACACGAGTGCCGTGATCGACGGCCGCGTGATTGACGTGGTCGCCTCCGGCTTCCTGTTCGGCACCCTGGTCGTCCCACGCTTCGTGCTGGGCGAGCTTCAGCACATCGCGGATGACTCGGATCCCGGACGCCGCAGCCGCGGCCGCCGCGGCCTGGAGATCCTGTCCCTGCTCCAGAAGGATCACCGCGTCTCACTGGAGCTGACCGACGAGGACGCATCCGAGGCAACGGCCATCGACGCAAAGCTGGTCCTGCTCGCCCAGCGCCGTAACGCGGCCGTCCTGACCACGGACTACAACCTCAATCGCGTGGCCCAGCTGCAGGGCGTGCGGGTCATGAACCTGAACCAGCTTGCCAACGCAATCAAGCCGGCCTTCCTGCCGGGCGAAGAGGTGCGCGTCAAGGTTGTCCAGCAGGGCAAGGAACCCGGCCAGGGCGTGGCCTTCCTGGACGATGGCACCATGATCGTGGTCGAGGGAGGCGGTTCGTTCCTCCAGAGGGAGCTGAACGTGACCGTCACTCGCGTGCTCCAGACCGTCGCGGGCCGCATGATCTTCGGGCATCCCGCGGGCACGACGCCGTAACCCGCACCGGCCCCTCGTCGCGCCTCCGGCGCGGACCCGTCACCATTAGGGCATGGGAGTCGAGGAGCGCTTCGCCGACGCCGTGATCGTTGCGGCCGGGTCCAGCCGCCGCATGGAAGGCCCGGACAAGCTGGCCGCGGACCTGGGCGGCCGCACGGTGCTGCAGCGTTCCGTGGACGCGATGTCAGGCAGCCATAGCGTCCGTGGCATCGTCCTGGTCGTGGCACCGGACCGCGTCGAGGCGGTCACCGGGCAGAGCTGGACTACCGAGCAACAAGTTCGTGTGGTAGCCGGTGGCGATCGCCGACAGGACTCCGTGGCAGCCGGTGTGCGCGCCGCGGACGCGCCGGTCGTGCTGGTCCACGATGGCGCACGGCCGCTCGCTTCATCGCAGCTGGTGGACTCGGTCGCCGAAGCGGCCCGCCTTCATGGTGCCGCGATCCCCGTCCTTGCCGTCCCGGATTCGCTGAAGCGCGTGGAGGACGGCCAGGTCGTCGGTGGCGTGTCTCGCGATGGCGTCTACGCGGCGCAGACGCCGCAGGGCGCACACCGCGACGTGCTGCTCGCCGCGCTCGAGTCGCTGGCCGCCGGAGCCGGCACGTACACCGATGAAGCGGAGTTGCTCGAGCGGTACGGTGTCACGGTGACGTCCGTGCCAGGGGAGAGCACCAACCTGAAGCTGACCGTGCCCGCCGACCTGGAGATGGCGCGCTCGCTCGTCGGTGCCGGGACTGCCGGCGCGCGCGGGGCGTTCCGGATCGGCAACGGAGTCGATGTCCATCCGTTCGGACCGGCGCTGGGTCTCCGCCTTGGCGGGATCGAGATCGCGGACGCACCGCGGCTTCACGGCCACTCCGACGGGGACGTGGTGCTTCACGCGCTGTGCGACGCGCTCCTTGGTGCCGCCGGGCTGCCAGACCTCGGTCGTGCCTTCCCGGCGTCAGATCCTGCCACGCGTGGAATCGACAGCGCGAACCTCCTGACTGCCGTGCTGGGCCAGGTGGCCAAGGCTGGCTGGCGCCCGCAGTCGGTCGACGTGACCATCCTGGGAGCCCGGCCGAAGCTCGGCGGACGCCGCCTCGACGCCATGGCGGATGCAATCGCCGGCCTGCTCCAAATCGGCCGGGATCAGGTCGGCGTGAAGGCCTCGACGGGCAACTTGTCCGGCGACGAGGGAGCGGGCCGCGTGATCAGCGCGTCCGCCTCGGCCAGCCTGGTGTCCCGATGAGCCTGCGCTTCCGCAACACCCTGGGCGGGAAGGTGGAGCCGTTCGAGCCGCTGGAGCCGGGCACGGTCCGCCTCTACAGCTGCGGCCCGACCGTCTACGCGCCCGCGCACGTCGGCAACTTCCGCAGCTTCATCTTCGCGGATCTGTTGCGCCGATACCTCGAGTGGAAAGGCTATGCCGTCACCTGGGTGATGAACATCACCGACGTGGACGACAAGATCATTCGCGACGCGCACGCCGAGGGCATCCCCATCGGCGAACTGACCGCGCGCCATACCAAGGCGTTCATGGACGACATGGCGCGGCTGCGCATCACCACGCCGGACGTGCTTCCGCGAGCCACGGAGCACATTCCCGAGATGGCGGCGCTGATCGCCACGCTCCTCGAAAAGGGCAACGCCTATCGCACGGACGACGGCTCGATCTTCTTCAGGATCGCCTCGTGGCCCGCCTACGGGAAGCTGGCCCGCCTCGACCCGACGCAGCAGCGCGTCGGCGAGCGCGTGGAGGCCGACGAGTACAGCAAGGACGACGTCCGCGACTTCGCCCTCTGGAAAGGGCCCAAGGACGGCGAGCCGAGCTGGTCGACGGAGATCGGCGAGGGCAGGCCGGGCTGGCACATCGAGTGCTCGGCGATGAGCATGAAATACCTCGGGCCCAGCTTCGACCTCCACACCGGAGGCATCGACCTGGTGTTCCCGCACCACGAGGACGAGATCGCCCAGTCAGAGGCGGCCACCGGCCGGCCGTTCGTGAAGACCTGGCTGCACTGCGCGCACCTGCAGATGGGCGGCGAGAAGATGGCCAAGCGGACCGGCAATCTCGCGCGTCCGGCCGACGTGTACGCGGACGGCACCTCCCCGCGCGCCCTGCGCTACGCGCTGCTCGCGGCTCACTACCGCGCGTCGCTGGAATTCTCCGCCGAGTCGCTCGCGGCAGCGTCCGCCGCCGTCGAGCGGCTCTCCACGGTCCTGGCCGCGCTCGACGGCTACCGCGAAGAGCGGGCGGACGACCCGGGCCTCGACGACCTGCTGGCGGGCGCCCGGACGCAGTTCGAGGAGGCTCTCGACGACGACCTCAACATCTCCCCGGCACTGGCCGCGCTCTTCGACCTGGTCCGCGAGCTGAACCGGCGGGTGGCGGATCGGGCCCTCTCGACAAGCGACGCGGCGCGCGCGGCGGAGGCCGTGCGGGACCTGGATCGCGTGCTGGCCGTCGCCGAGGACCAGAAGGCCGCGCTGCCGGCGGCCGTGGAGCGGCTGCTCGCCGAGCGAGCCGAGGCGCGCGCGGGCCGTGACTGGGCCCGCTCGGATGCCCTCCGTGCCGAGCTGGCGACACATGAAGTCCTGGTGGAAGACACCTCCGACGGCCAGCGCTGGAGGCATGCTGCGGAGGTTCGACATGGCTGACGACGAGCGCGAGGACGCGGGAAACCCGGGCGGCCCAGGCGGCCCAGGCGGCCC
>CAZENL010000085.1:0-2824 GCA_964513505.1 uncultured Anaerolineaceae bacterium | reverse complement strand
CCCGGCGACAACCCACGCAACCCAGGGCGGAGGCCATCGTCCGGCGGCGGCGCCGGTGGTGGTGGTTTCGGTGAACGCGGCCGCGGCGGCCCGGGTGGCGGGTTCAACCGAGATCGCGGCTTTTCGCGGGGCGGCTCCGGCTTCTCGCGCGGCGGCCCGGGCGGCCGCCCCGCGGGCGCAGGAGGCGGATTCAACCGCGACCGCAGCTTTTCCGGCGACCGGCGCCCGTTCGGTGGGGGAGGCGCCTCCCAGGAACGACCGTTTCGCGGAGGCGACCGATCCGGTGGCACCGCCGGTGCCTTTGGCCGCGAGCGTCAGGGTGGCGGCGACGACCGCCAGCGGGAGCGCCCGTGGTCGGACCGGTCACCGCGTTCCTTTGACCGCGGCGGTGATCGCGATCGTGGCGGGCAGGGCGGCTTTGCGCGGGACGATCGCCAGGGACGTGGCAACTTCGGCGACTCCGGCGGGCGCCCGTCCGGAGACCGGCCGTTCCGGGACCGGCCGCAGACAGACCGGCCCTACGGAGACCGGCCGCAACGTCCGTATGGGGATCGGCCGCAGCGGCCCTACGGCGACCGGCCGCCCCGTCCCTTCGGGGATCGCCAGGACCGGCCGGGCAATCGTTTCGGAGGCGGCCAGGGCGAGGGCTTCTCGGGGAACCGTGGCGGCGGCAGTGGCCGCCCGTTCGGCGCGCCGCCGGCGGGCCGGGGCTGGCAGAACCGGGACAATCCCGTGGACCAGGGCGACCGTTTCGATCGCGACGACCGTGCCGGACGCGATGAGCGTCCGGAACGTGATGAGCGTCCCGACCGCGGTGACCGCGGAGATTTCGGGGACGACCGGCCCTCGTACCGATCCGGCCCGCGCATCGGCGGCCGGCCCCCGTTCCGCCCCGATCAACGGGACGACCGCCAGGGACGGGGCTCGTGGCAGGACCGCGGCGATCGCGGTCAGGATCGCGGCGATGCTGGACCCGGTGAAGGATTTGCGTCGCCCGTGCTGCTTGCCGAGGACGAGGAGCTGGTCGCCGGTCGCAGGCCGGTGGCCGAGGCCTTCTCGGCGCGCCGCCCGGCCAAGCGGCTGCTGGTCGTGCCTGAGCGCCGGCAGGCACTGGAGCAGCTGGTGTTGCATGCGACCGCGCTCCGCATCCCGGTGGTGGAGGTCGAAGGCGGCACGCTCACGTCCGTCTCCGGGTTCGATGGCCACCAGGGCATCGCGCTGGTGGTCGAGCCCCGCCGCTGGGCGTCACTGGACGATGTCCTTGCCCGCGCCGCGGAACGTGGCGAGCCACCGCTGATCCTGGTCCTCGACTCGCTCGAGGACCCGCAGAACGTTGGCACCCTGCTGCGCACCGCCGAAGCGAACGGCGTCCACGGCGTGGTCTTTCCGACCCGCCGTTCGGCGCCCATCAGCCCGGCAGCCATCAAGACGTCCGCGGGAGCCACGGAACACCTGCTCCTGGTTCCCCTGGATGACCTGGCCGGCGGCCTCGTCGACCTCCACTCACGCGGCCTCCGCGTGGTCGGAGCGGACGAGTCGGCGCAGCTGTCGTACCGCGATGCCGATCTCCGCGGCCCGCTCGCGATCGTGGTGGGCAGCGAGGGCACGGGCATCTCCGGCGTCGTCCATCGGCGACTGGACCTGGCCGTGCGCATCCCCATGCGCGGAAAGGTCGCTTCGCTGAACGCCGCAGTGGCGGGTTCGGTGTTGCTGTTCGAGGCGGCGTACCAGCGTGGAACGCCGGAGACGGATCGCGATGCCTTGGCCAAGGACCAGACCGCCGGCTTGCTGGCAGCGCCATCGGAGGCAGCCGTCGAGCCAGAGGCGACCCCGGCCAGCAAGAAGCGCGGCCGGAAGGCGGACGCGGCGGCTGCAACCGAACCCGTGGCAGCACCTCCGGCCGAGCCGTCGGCCGAACCTGCCGGCGAGCGTGCGGCCGAACCTGCGGCCGAACCTGCGGCCGAAGGGACCCCCGCCGGCGGCATCGATATCGGGTCCGGCACTCAGCCGGGCGTCAAAGGCGCCAAGCCAAAGCGCACGCGCAAGGCCAAGCCCAAGCCAGAGCCGAACGAATCGGCCTCGGCGTCAGCTGTCGCGACGGAGCCTCCGCCGGCGAAGCCGAAGCGGGCCAAGAAAGCCAAGGCCGAGCCCGTGCCGGACGCAGCAGCGGACGACCTGCTGCCCTAGTTTCGGGGCCCCGACGAACTCAGGTCTGGCGAGCGGATCCCGATGAGGCGAGACCTCACGTCTGTCTGCCGCGCGTGCAGACGCGCCGGATGGCGTATCGTGTCTGCGGCACGGGGGTGGTTGCGGCGTGCCCGGGCGCCGTTGCGCTCGGACCCCACGCTGCGGTATCCTTTGCCGTCCGCCGCCGACGTAGCTCAATTGGTAGAGCAGCGGTTTTGTAAACCGCCGGTTCCGGGTTCGAGTCCCGTCGTCGGCTCCAACTGAAGAGGCGCTGCGCGGGGTTTTCCTCTTCACCACGGAGCTTGCTCCGGAGGAGCGCAGCAACCCATGGGTAGGTTGAGCAGGTGGTGAGCTCCGCTGACTGTAGATCAGCCGTCTACGACTGTGGGGGTTCGATTCCCTCCCTGCCCACCAAACCCTCCGCTCCGGTTATTTCCGGGCCCACATAGCTCAGCTGGCAGAGCACTTCCTTGGTAAGGAAGAGGTCTTGGGTTCAAGTCCCAATGTGGGCTCCAGCCCCCCGTCCGCGGCCGCGCCGCATCACGCGGCTTGACCGCAACAACAGGAGTCGATAGCGCCCCAATGGCCAAGAAGAAGTTCGAGCGCAACAAGCCCCACGTGAACATCGGCACGATCG
>CAZENL010000084.1:0-13131 GCA_964513505.1 uncultured Anaerolineaceae bacterium | reverse complement strand
GCAAGAACACCATCAACCCCACCGCGCTGATCCTCTCGTCGGTGATGATGCTGCGACACCTTGGAGAAGAGGCGGCCGCCAGCCTGGTGGAGAACGCGGTGTACGTCACGCTGGAGGACGGCAAGGCCGTGACCGTCGACGTCGCACGCCAGGCGGGTGACGTGGAGGAATCGGCATCCACGACGGGCTACACGGACGCGATCATCGGCAACCTTGGGCGGAAGCCCGCGATGGACTACCGGCGAGCCCGCGTGGAACGATCCGGTCCGCCACCCACGACGCCCTCTCGCTGGTCCTATGGCCCCAATGTCGGCGAGACCCGGTCCACGCTGGTCGGCGTGGATATCTACCTGGAATCGGACGAAACGCCCGAAGCACTCGGACTGGGGCTCTCCGCGCTGGCTGAGCCCGAGTTCCAGCTCCAACTGATCTCATCGCGTGGGACCGTGGTCTGGCCGGCCGGCTCGGCCAATGCCGACCCCGTGGGCTGGTGGCGATCGCGCTTCATGCCACTCGACGACGCCACCGACATCGACGACCAGGCCATCACTCGATTGCTGGATCGAATCGCCCTGGCGTATCGCTGGGTGAGCGTTGAGAAGCTCCGGCGCTACGGCACGGAGGAAGGGTTCACCCGCGCTCAGGGCCAATGACCAACGCCGAGTTCCGCCCGGAGGACACCCGCGACGCGTACGACCGCGTCGCGCAGCAGTACGCCGACCGGATCGCGTCCGAGCTCGACCAGAAGCCGTTCGACCGCCAGTTCCTCGATGATTTCGCCGATGCGGTGCGGGCGCTGGGCCGCGTGGTGGAACTCGGCAGCGGCCCTGCCCATGTCTCCGCGTACCTGGCGGACCGCGGCGTCCAGGTCTCGGCCCTGGATCTCTCTCCCGCCATGGTCGCCCAGGCTGCGCGCCTGTTTCCGATGCTGGAGGTGGTCGTCGGCGACATGCTGGACCTGCCGTTTGACGACGGCTCCCTAGGCGGCGTGATCGCGTTCTACTCGATCATCCACTTCCATGACGGGCAGCTTGGTCGAGTGTTCTCCGAGATGTCGCGCGTGTTGATCCCGGGTGGCCTCGCGGCCGTGGCCTTCCACGTCGGCGATGAAGCAGTCCACCGCGACGAGTGGTGGGGCGAGACCATCGCGCTCGACACCCGCTTCCTTCCCACGGAGCGCGTCATCGAGTTGCTCCGCGACGCAGGCCTGGAGGTCACCTCAACGGCCGAGCGTGCCCCGTACCACCCGGACGTGGAATACCAGAGCCGTCGCGCCTACCTCGTGGCGCGCCGACCCTGAGCGTCTGAGTCTCAGTGAAGGACGCTCTGGAGCGCCGCGTCGACGATGGGGGTCAGCGATGCGGTATAGGTGGCCGTGAGGTGGTGGTTGTCGCGGAATTCCAGGATCCCGTTGGTCACCACGCGGCACGGCCAGGTCGGGCAGAACTGTGGCGTGAGGTTGATGTAGAAGCCCCCGGATACCTCGGCGGCTTGGTGCTCACGCACGTTGATGCCGCCCGACAGCACCTGGGAGCGCGGAATCGCGCAGGCGTCCGCTCCGTGCGCCGCGACGCAGGACGGCACGTTCCGATTGGAGAACGGCGAGTCCACGATCACGACCTTCTGGCCGGAGATCTGCGCGAGCATGCGGCCGATGGCAGCGCCGGTCGCGGTCGGACTGCCCTGGGAGGCGTCGAGCGGGAAGATCCACCGAAACGGGATGGTGATCGTGAGGTCCGGCTGCAGCCGCTTCAGCCGTGCGAGGACGTAGTTGTTCCACTCGGTGCACTGGGGGTAGTTGCTCATGTCGGCCGCGTTCCGGATGGGAAGGTCGATGAACGGGCAGTCGGCCTTCACGTACGTGTACAGCTTCCAGTGCCTGGCCTTGGCGATCTTGTTGAAGGCGGGAAAGAAATCGGACGTGTGGGAGTCGCCGACGATCACCACCTTGTACGTGGACGTGGTGTCCCCGAACACGCAGCCCGGGTGAGGCTTGGTGTCCGGCGCGAACCCGAAGCAGCCGTCGTGCCACAGCTTCTCGTAGTCATGCGGGGCCGCGGCAGGCGTGGGCCGCAGCGTCTCCGCGCCGGCGGGGCTGCCCAGCGTGAGAATGAGCAGGCTGGCGGCCACGAGACCGGAAAGGATGGCTCGGGGGCGTCGGGCTCGGCTCATGGCAGGTCCTCTGGTGTTGAGCGTCAGGAGGGGGGATGATCGCAGACCGTCACCCGGAAGTCCTGACCATGCACGGATCGGCCATGTCAGACGCTCGCCAGCCTGCAACATTCCGCCCGGATCTCGAGGGCCTCCGCGGCCTTGCCATTCTTCTGGTTCTGGCGTTCCATGCCGCCCTGCCCGGGTTCGGCGGCGGGTTCGTCGGCGTGGACGTCTTCTTCGTGCTCTCGGGCTTTCTCATCACCGGCCTGCTGCTTCGCGAGCACGAGCGGACCGGCACCGTCAGCCTGCGCAACTTCTACGTGCGCCGGGCACGGCGAATCCTGCCGGCCGCCGCCGTGGTGCTGGTGCTCACCCTGATCGCCTCGTCGATCCTGCTTGCGCCTCTGCTGGTGCCGTCCATCGCCACGGACGCTGCCTCCGCCGCCCTCTCCGTGAGCAACTACCGCTTCGCCTCGCAGCTGATGGACTACTTCGCCACGGGCGTCTTCCCGTCGCCGTTCCTGCACTACTGGTCGCTCAGCGTGGAGGAGCAGTTCTACCTGATCTGGCCGGCGCTCCTGCTGCTGGCCTGGCGCAGCCGCCGGCCGGACCTGAGCGCCCGGCTGCTGCTGGGGGTCGTGCTCGTGGCGTCATTGGCGGGCGCGATCTGGCTGACGTCCGTGTCGGCGCCGTGGGCCTTCTACTCGCTGCCCACGCGGGCGTGGCAGCTGGCGCTCGGAGGCGTACTCGCGGCGCTTTCGCTTCAGCGTGTCGGGCGAATCGCGGGCGTGGGTCTGGCTGTACTGGCGTGGGCGGGGCTGGCGGCCGTGATCGTCGGCGCGTGCGTGATCATCGACGCGGGCACCCCGTACCCGGGAACGGCGGCAATCCTTCCAGCCGGCGGCGCGGCGCTGGTGATCGCCGGCGGTGATCGGCCGTATTCACCTGGTGCTCTTCTCGCCGTGGCGCCCATGCGCTTCCTCGGCCGCATCAGCTACTCGCTCTACCTGGTCCACTGGCCCATCCTCGTGCTGCCCGCCGCCTCCCTGGCGATCGGCGATCAGCTGCCGATCTGGGAGCGCCTGGCGCTCTGTGCCATCGCGATCGTCGCCGGCTGGGTCTCGTGGCG
This sequence comes from uncultured Anaerolineaceae bacterium, assembly GCA_964513505.1. GTDB lineage: Bacteria > Chloroflexota > Limnocylindria > Limnocylindrales > CSP1-4 > JAFMJV01. Next base: position 9,848 of record CAZENL010000084.1, on the reverse strand, counting down.
TTTCGTCGAGGAGCCGTTCCATCGCGGACGGCGCTTCTCCGTGCGACCGTCGCGCGTCCTCGGCATGGCCGGCAGCACGATCGCGGCCACGGCGGTTTTCGCGCTCGTGGTCGGCTGGAACGCCACTGCGGCGATCGACGTCGGCGACACCGGCACACCGTCCGCGTCCCAGGGCGCGATCGGGGACCTCGGCACGCCGGAGCCCGACCTGGGCACGCCCGATGCCGACACGCCAGAGCCCGGAACGACCCCCGCACCCGGCACGCCCACGCTAACGCCGGGCGGCAGCCCGGGGGAGCAGGGGTCTCCGACGCCGGGAGGGTCACCGGGCAAGACCCCCAAGCCAACGCCAACACCGATTCCCGTGCCGCTGCCGGACATCAACACCGGTGCCCTGCCGCGCAACATCCAGCCCCGCCTCTCGCAGGCCGCGACGGACTTCGAGCGACTCAACGGGGATGGGTGCGAGCAGCAGAATTACTATCAGAGCGATCCCCTGAGTTGCACCTATGGCAGCCGCAACGCGAGCAAAACCGTTGCCCTGGTCGGCGACTCCACCGCGGGCCAATGGTTCCCGGCCCTCTCGATCATCGCCAAGCAGAACAACTGGAAGATCGTCACCTACATCAAGTTCGCTTGCCGTTTCGAGGACATTCCGCAGTACACCCGCGTGCAGCAGCGCCCGTACGTCGAATGCAACCAGTGGATCAACAACGTGCTCAACAAGCTCCAGGCGCTCAAGCCGGACCTGATCGTGGTGGCCGCGGACCGCTCTCCAGGAGTGATGAATCCGTCCGACGACAACCCGACCGTCCAGGGCCAGGCCATGGCACGCCTCCTCGGCCAGGTGCCGGGCGCCCAGATTGCCTTGATGGTGACCACGCCCCAGATGACCTTCGACCCGCCGACCTGCCTGTCGCAGAACCAGAATGACGTCACCCAGTGCTGGTCGTCGCGAACGGACGCCCTGGGCTGGCGTTACCTGATGGCTGAGAAGGCAGCCTTCCGGGCACTCAAGCCGCAGGCCGTCATCGTCAACATGACCGACTGGATCTGCCCCGGCACCTCCTGTCGCTCCGTCCTGAACGGCTACGAGGTCTGGCGCGACTACCTGCACATCACGGCTACGTACGCGGCAACACTCGCGCCCGCCCTGGCGGCGCAGCTGCCCTCGCTCGACCCATAGCGTCGGCGATTCCCGACGGCACGCCTACACTCGGGCACGTGGACAACGAGGAAATGACCGGGCCCGGACCGGCCCTTGACCGGCAGACGCGGCCACTGCGGCTGGACGCGCATGGACGGCCGCTGGTCCCCAGCCGCGTGCCGGAAACCAAACCGACGCCACTGCAGGAAAACTTCATCTACTTCTCGATCGTGGTGCTCATCTGCGGTGTCGTGGCCATTGGCGCGCTCGAGCTCGGAACACCGCTGGCTTCCCCCCTGGTCAAGGTTCCGGTGCTCATCGGCGGAGCGGTTCTGATCGTGGTCAGCCTGGATGCGATCGTGCGGATCTGGCGTGCCGCGCGTGCCTGGATGCCGGTCGACCGGGGACGCGGCATGTTCCGCCTGGTCTGGGACGCGGTTCTTGGCCTGAGCCTGGTCCTGGTCATCCTGGTCATGGTCGTCGTGGCGCAGGCGTAGGGAACGGGACGTGGAGGATCACGGCGCCCGCGGCCTGCACCGGGTGCAGACACAGCACGGTGTCCTGCACTGGATGCGGGAGAGCTACATGTTCTGCTCCCGCTGTGGAGCCGACCTTCGGTTCGGTCCCGTGCCGGACGAGGAGCGCCACCGGTTGATCTGTGATTCGTGCGGGTTCATCGCCTACGTCAACCCGCGGCTGGTGGTGACGACGCTGCCCGTGACGGACGACGGCAAGGTGATCCTGTTGCGGCGCGGCATCGAGCCGGGCTACGGCGCGTGGGCACAGCCGGGCGGCTTCCTGGAGATCGACGAGACGGCGATCCAGGGCGCGGTGCGCGAGACCGTCGAGGAAACGGGCTACGTGGTGGAGCTGAGCCGGCTGGTGGGCCTGTACTCCCGGCCGCAGGCGGGCATCGTCGTCGTGGCCTACGAGGCCCACGTGATCGGCGGGGAGGCGCGCACCGGCCTCGAAGCACTGGAGATCCGGCCGTTCGCTCCCGAGGAGATTCCATGGGGCGGAATCGCCTTCAACACGTCCATCTGGGCGTTGCGTGACTGGGTCCGCAGCGTCCGTCCGGACGTGGACCTGTCCGCGGCCGTCGAACCCGAGTAGGCACCCGGGGCAGGGTCCGTCGGCGCGGTCGCCTGGGCGCATCCCATTCTCTCGCCTACGCGACTCACCGCATATGCCGTGAGCCACGTAGAGCATGTGTGGCCGATCGGCGCTTCAGACCTGGCACGCATTTGGCGAAATCAGGGGGCTTGACTCTCGGGTTGCCCGAGACCGCAGACTGGCGCCCAGATGAACGACGAGCGGCTTTCCATCGGACGATTCGCGAGGCTCACCGGCCTCTCGATTCATGCGCTGCGCCACTACGACGAACTGGGCTTGTTGCGCCCCGCCGCCGTGGACCCGGAGACCGCGTACCGCTCGTACTCGGGCGCCCAGCTGGACGAGGCTCGCACCATCGCGCGTTTGCGCGAACTGGACGTGCCCCTACCCAAGGTGGCTGCGTATCTCGCGGGAGACGAGGACATCCGTCGCGCCATCCTGGCCCGCCATCGCGCGGACGTGGAGGCTCGTGCGTCACGTCAGATCCGCATCACCCATCACCTCAACCAGGTCATCGACGCAGGAGGCACGCTGATGAACGCACCCAGTACGGACCGGAGCCTGGATCCAGCGGATGAGCGGCGCCTCGCGGTAGGGCTCTTCAACCACGTCTGGACGCTCATGGAGACGACTGACCGCACGCCCGAGCAGACCGACGAGATGATCAACGCGGCGCACGCCTCGCGGTACCACTGGGGCAACGTCGGCGACGCGTCCAACCGCGCCCGCGGGGAGTGGCAGGTTTCACGCGTCTACGCGGTCCTCGGCCGTGGCGAGCCTGCGCTGTGGCACGCCAAGCGCTGCCTGGAGATCTGCCGGGCCAACGGAATCGGCGACTGGGACCTTGCCTTCGCCTATGAGGCGCTCGCGCGGGCGAGCCGCGTCGCCGGTGATCTCGCCGGTCGCGAGCACTACCTCGCCGAGGCGCATGAAGCCGCGAAGTCGATCAAGGAAGACGAGGACCGCCAGCTTCTCGAAGCGGACCTGGCCACCGTCTGACGCGAGGCGCCTGGACGGGAAGCGCGTGCCGTGGACAGGTCACTCGGCCCTGTCAGACGAGGCGCTAGATGGAGGCGATGTTCGAGCAGCCGCCGACGATTCCCGCCACGACACCGATCATCAGCAGGACCGTGGCTATCCGGTTGCGCCGCGCCCGATAGAGGATCACTGCGGTGACGGCCAGGAACACCACACTGGCCAGCTTGGCGACGGTCAGGCCCGGCAAGCCGAACGTCTTGTCCATGTAGATCACGATCGGGTTCAACTCAGCGGACAGGCCGTGGCGGCTGGTCATGACCAGGAACGTGCCGAAGTCGAAAAGGTGCGCCAGGGCCAGCAAAGTCAGCGTCGCAGCGGGCAACAAGCAGTACCCCGATCCGTCTCCGAGTGAACGGGACCGGGCTCGCCACTGCTCCGCGAACCCGACGGCGACCGATCGGATGGGTTCGCATCAACGCTTCCCGTGAAGTGCCCAGATCCTACGCCGAGGGACTCACCGGTGTCGAGGCGCCGCGATCCGGACCGGTGACTGTGCGCACCGCCCGGGCGCGGGATCATTGCCCCCCTGGGAACCTTTTCCTACTCACAATCCATGCTTGCTCACCAGACCTCGGCGAACCATCAGGACAGGTCCACGAACACGTTCTTGACTTCCGTGTAGAGATCCAGTGCGTGCATGCCCAGCTCGCGTCCGGTGCCGGACATCTTGTACCCACCGAACGGCGCTTCCGTGTGGATCACCTGATTGCTGTTGATGGCCAGTGAGCCGGCGCGAACCGCCTTCGCGACGCGGAGCGCCCTACCGATGTCGCGCGTCCAGATGGATCCCGCCAGGCCGAAGCTGGTGTCGTTGGCCTTGGCAACGGCATCGGCCTCATCGTCGAACGGAATGATCGACACCACCGGGCCGAAGATCTCCTCGCGCACGATGCGCATGTCGATACGGGCGTTGTCGAAGACCGCGGGGACGAGGTACGCGCCCCGGTCGAACACCGGGCCGATGGGCGCCGCTCCGCCATAGAGCAACTCGGCGCCTTCCGCACGACCGGTCTCCAAGTAGCCAAGCACGCGTTCGCGTTGCTTCACATGGGCAAGCGGTCCGACCTGGGTCTTCTCGTCGGCTGGATCACCGACCACGATCTTCTGCGTGGCGTCCACGAAGAGCTCGACCACGCGGTCGTGGACCCGGCGATCCACGAGGATCCGGCTGCGGGCGGTGCAGTCCTGGCCGGCGTTGTCGAAGATGGCGGCGGGTCCTTGCGCGCCGAACTTCTCCAGGTCGGCATCGGCGAAGACGATGTTGGGGCTCTTGCCGCCGAGCTCGAGCGAGACCTTCTTCACGTTGCCGGCCGCCAGCCGCATGATCTCCTGGCCAGTGACGGTCTCGCCCGTGAAGGCGACCTTGCCCACTCCGGAATGTGCCGCCAGCGCGGCTCCCGCTGAGCCGCCCGGGCCCGTGATGACGTTCACGACCCCGGCGGGGAAACCAGCCTCGAGCGCCAGCTCACCGAGCCGGATCGCGGACAGCGGCGTCCAGGAGGCCGGCTTCAGGATGGTGGTGTTGCCGGCCGCGAGTGCCGGGCCCAGCTTCCAGGCGGCCATGTTCATGGGGTAGTTCCACGGCACGATCAAGGCCACCACGCCGATCGGCTCGCGCAGCGTGAAGTCCAGCCCGGGCAGGCTGGTCGGGATGGTTTCGCCCAGGTGCTTGGTCGCGGCGCCCGCGTAGTACTCGAGCACCAGGCTCACCGCGAATGCCTGCTCGCGAGCGCTCTTGATGGGCTTGCCGACGTTGCGGCTCTCCAGCTGCGCGAGCTCCTCCACGTTGCGCTTGACCAGGTCGGCGAACTTCTGGAGCGTGCGGCCCCGCTTGGCCGCAGTCCAGGCCGACCAAGGGCCTTCGAACGCGCGCTGGGCAGCTTGCACGGCGCGGTCCACGTCCGCCTTTCCGCCCAACGGTGCGCGAGCGATGACCGTGCCGTTGGCGGGGTTCGTCACCTCGAATGTCTGCCCGTCCAGCGCGGCTACACGCTCACCGCCGATGAGCATGCGCACGTCCACCGGGGCTTCCGCAGCAAGAGTTCCTGGGGTCTGAGCTGGGTCGGTCATTCCGGCATGGTACCCGCGAGCGGGTGGCGTGCCGGCTACGCGGTGAACGCGGCGCCCGACGCCTCAGACGTGGCGCTGGCGTCCGGCCGCAGCACCGGCCAGCGTCGATCCACGGAGCGCGTGATCGCGCCGACGGGATCAGCAGGCCAAACGACCCGCGGCAGGTTCAGCCAATCATCGATGTGCCAGCACAGGATCGGCGCGATGGCCGCCACGTACGCGAACGTGGACCACCAGCCGAGGAAGAGCGTGGCCAGGAAGATGGCCACGCCGGCCACGATCAGACCGCGCGACGAGCGCACCCAATTCACGGTCGCGATGGCGATCAGGCCGCCGGCGATGAAGCGCAGCACCGAGTAGACGTCCTCCGGAATCGTGGCCCGCCCGCCGATGGCGTACGCCAGCGCGTAGTACGCCGTGCGGTGGATGGCGTCGGCCGTGCGCAGGCTCCAGAGGATGTTGTCCGGGCCCCAGATGAGAAGGGCAGGCCCCCACAGCACGATGGTTGCGGCCGCGAATGGAATCAGCACGGAAATGCCGGCATATGGCACCAACGGCACGAGCCACGCCAGAGCGTACGGCTTGAACGCGGCCGCGACGCCGAGCGCGGCAGAGCCTGCCCACGGGATGCGGGGGGCCAGCAGCAGCGCGATCAGGATCAGCAGGCCCGCGCTGGTGTCGTTGGAACCGTCCGCGGCGACCACGATCAGCGGGGGAAGTGTGGCGAAGATGGCGAGCCCTAGCACCCTGCCCCGCAAGGCAAGGGCCACGAGCATGACGATGGAGATCGCCAGCTCCAGGCGGTAGGGATCGCTTTTGACCGGGACGTACCAGAGGAGGGCCAGCGGACCATAGGCAAACGGCGCGCCGGCCGGGTTCGATTCGGTGAAGCCGTGGCCATACGGGTTGCCTCCGTTCAGCATCTGGTCGACGGCCGCCCTGGTCACGGTCAGCACGTCCGAGAAGGCCCGGCCGTGCATGTCCAGCCGCAGGATCACGCCGCAGATCACCAGTACGCCGATGGCGAGCAGCCCGACTCGCCAGCGCAATGACAGCAGCAGCGTGCACGTCACCGCGATCAGGCAGAGGACCACCGCCTCCGGTGGCGTGCCCGTCTGGAAGAGGAGCAGAACCGCGACCAGGAGGCCGAGCCAGATGCCGGCGCCAGTCCGCAGGGTTTCCGGGAGCCCAAGAGGTGCGAGCGGCTCAGGCAGCCGCTCGGTCACGTCTTCCGGTCCGGTTTCGGCGCCTCCGTTCGGTCTGATGGCTGGCTGCGCAGCAGGCTTTCGAGCGTGGTGGTGGCATCGTCAAGGCTGGCCAGACCGGCCGGTGACAATTCGGCCAGCCAGCCGGCAAGGGCTTCCACGCGCTGCTCGCGGCCCCGGAGCAGGATCCGCTCGCCCTCGGCGGACGCGCGGATGATCACCGACCTGCCGTCTGCGCTGTTCTTCTCGCGTGCGACCAGTCCCTCGGACTCCATGGCGGTCACCAGCCGCGTCATGGACGGTGGCGAAACACCCTCGGCATCCGCGAGCTTGCCCAGCGTGCGAGGGCCTCCAAAGACCAGCACGGACAGCGCGGAGAGACGTGCGCCGCTCAGGCCGAGCTTGGTGTCCTCGCGCTGGAGGCGCCGCAGCAGGTGGATCGCCACCGAGTTGAGCCGCGTGGCAAGTTGGCCCGACAGCTCCGGGCCGGTCGCTGCGATGTCAGCGGTCGCGTCTGAATGCCCATCCGAGGGCGGTGCGGCAGGCTGGCCGGTCGCTCCTCCTTCTACGGGGGTTGACGGCTCACGTGCCGCACCCTGGGCTGCCTGCGCCTCGCGCTGTTGCCGTTTTCGCTCTTTCGCCTTCTTGCCCATGGCTGTATCTTAGTTGCCTCAGCTAACGATTGTCCAGCGGAGATCGAGATCGTGGAAGACGCCGCCTCGGAACTGATCCAAGCCGTCCAGGAAAGAGACGCCGAGCGTGTCCGCCGGCTTCTTGCCGAGAACCCGGCACTCGCGGAGACGCGCAAAGACGGCGCGTCGCTGCTCCTCATGGCTCGCTACCAGAACGACCGCGCCATGACCGACGCGCTGCGCTCCACCGGGCGCCGCCTGGATGTCTTCGAGGCGGCCGCGTTTGACGACGCGAACCGGCTGCGCGAGCTGCTCTCCGAAGACCCGCGGCTCGCCACGGCCTGGAGCCCGGATGGCTTCACGGCACTGCATCTGGCGGCCTTCTTCGGGGGAGCGGACGGTGCGGCCGTGCTGCTGGATGGGGGCGCCGACCCGGACGTGTACAGCCGGAACGATTTCCAGGTGGCGCCGATTCACAGCGCGGCGGCTGGCCGCGAGGCCGTGGCTCGGCTCCTGGTCGCACGTGGCGCCAAGGTCAACGTTGCCCAGCGCCATGGCTGGACACCGCTGCACTCGGCCGCGCAGAACGGCCATGCGCAGCTCGTGGACGCGCTGCTGGCCGCCGGCGCGGACCCGAACGCGACCAATGAAGGCGGCGTGACGGCCGCGGACCTGGCTCGCAAGGGCGGCCATCAGGCCATCGTCGATCGGCTGGCTGCGGAGGCCGCCCGGCCTCAGTAGAGCATCCGGGTGTCGGCCGAGAGGTGCAGCTGGAAGATCTCGTCGCCGATCGGTGGGTCCACCTCCAGTTGCGTCACCTCCGCGTGCCGCGAAGTGTGGTCTCCGATGTGCTCGACGAGCATCAGCAGAAACCCGGTCGCGCCGTCCACGGCGACTTCGATCCAGTGATCCGGCCTGTCCGTCAGGACGAGCGTGGATCGGGGATGGTCCGAGCGCACCAGGAAGGCCTCCCGGCCTGCGATCGTGGTCGATGCGACCAGGGCGACGGCACCGGTCGAGAGGACGTTCCGTGCATAGCCGTAGGGATGCACGAAGGTGTCCGAGAGGCTCTCTGCCGGAAGTTGCGTCTGGGGCCGCATCAGGCGGGAGAACCCAGGTAGATCGTCCCGGTCCGCGCCGACGACGCCCCAGCGCAGCGGGCGATTGCTGGCTCGCTTGGACTCCGCATCGAACGTGCGCACGGACTGCCCGTCGCTGATCCACACGTCGTACGCCCGATCCATCGGGTTCTCCGTCCGGCGTCGCAGGACGCGAGCGTGGCCCGGATGGCGGAGTGCCACGTCGAACCAGGTGGTCTCCTCGCCACGCGACGTGATCGCGGTGTCGCGGATGCGCATGCGCAGGCTCTGGACCCGCAACTCGGCCTCGGCCATGAATCCGAACAGCTGTGCCAGCGTCGGCGCGTCGGACGGGAGCGCAACCATGGAAGGGGCGCGATACGCGACGGCCGAGTCCGTGACGGGGACCAGATCGGACATGGCCGCGATTGTAGGGCGCCGGACTGCCGTGCTGCCCGGCGTAGACTCCGAGCCATGAGTCTTGACACGCGCGAAGCGCTTCCCGACGCCGATACGAGGCAGGCCGTGACCCGCACGGAGCGAGATCCGCTCGGTGAGCTGGACGTCCCAGCGTCCGCGTACTACGGCGTCCAGACGGCACGGGCCATCCGGAACTTCCCCATCAGCGGCCGCTTGCCGGACCCTGCCCTGGTCCGCGCTGCGGTCCAGGTCAAGAAGGCGGCCGCGCGCGCCAACCATGACACGGGCCGGCTTCCCGACCACCTGGCGCGCGCCATCATCGGCGCCGCCGACGAGATCCTGGGCCTGGCGCCGGACTCGGCTTCCCCCGAAGGGAAGGCGCTCCAGGCGGAGCTGATCGACAACTTCCGCGTCGACCCCTTCCAGGCGGGCGCCGGCGTGAGCCACAACATGAACACCAATGAGGTGCTGGCCAATCGCGCCATCGAGTTGCTCGCCTCGCACGGCATCGGTTCCGGGCAGCGCGGCGATTACCACGTCGTCAGCCCCAACGACCACGTGAACATGGCGCAGTCGACCAACGACACGTTCCCGACGGCCATGCGGGTGGCCACGCTCGATCGGACCAAGGAGCTGATCGAAGCACTGGACCAGCTGGCGGCGGCGTTCGCGGAGCGGGCGGTGGCCTTCGACGACGTGCTCAAGTCGGGCCGCACGCACATGCAGGACGCCGTGCCGATCCGTCTCGGGCAGGAGTTCGCCGCGTACGCGCTGACGATTCGCCGTGCGCGCGGCCGGATCCTGCAGGCCGCCGAGGGACTGGCCGAGCAGAACATCGGGGCAACCGCCGTCGGGACCGGGCTGAATGCCGAGCCGGAATACATCGAGCTCGTCGTCAAGTACCTGTCCGAGCAGACCGGCTACCACCTGCGCACCGCCGAGCACCTTGTGCAGGCCACGCAGTCGATGGCACCCATGCTGGATGTCTCTGCGTCACTGCGCGGCCTGGCCGTGGACCTGGCCAAGATCATGGAAGACCTGCTGCTGATGTCATCAGGGCCGCGCACGGGCTTCGCGGAGATCAAGCTGCCGGCCAAGCAGCCGGGCTCATCGATCATGCCGGGCAAGGTGAACCCGGTGATGG